>JAUUWG010000048.1 GCA_030589165.1 Desulfobacterales bacterium | reverse complement strand
CTTGTGGAGCATTGAGGCTATCCTGTATATATTCTTAACGTAGTTCTCGAAGAACTTAGGCTAATCAACCGCAGGCTTTTGCAAGCCCACCCGCTTCAGCGGTGGGTAGTTGACACATTTCGGCCGTATCCTTTCCCTGCACGTTCAGCTTGAATATCTCATGACATTAGTTATTATCATTATGTTATTCCAGTCAATTTTGTCCATAGAGGGAAAAGTTCATTTTTATAGGGAAAAATCCTGACAGGCGGGAACTTATCCCGGAAGACCGGGGAAAATGATTTTTAAGTGGGGCATGGCTTCTTTGTTTTTTTAGCGGCGGTAAGCATGCTTTTATGCAGCCGCTCTGCGCGCAGGCAGAAGGTATCCAGTTTTGCATTAATGACCTGGGGAAAAGGGGAGCCATCGGTTTCAATCGTCAGAAAGGGCAAATTGTCAATATCTTTGAGAGTGACTTGAAGCTGCTTGTTTTTCGGATCCGTTGCCAGTTTTTCCCGGCTGTTCATCGTTTCGTTGAGAATCGCTTCCGCCAGGCGGTTGGGCATGCAGCCAAAAGGGCCGATGGCAATCACTCCGCAGGTGGTCGATGCTGCTTCGGTCAGGGCGCTTCCCACTGTCAGGACGGTCTCGCAGGAGAGGTTTGGCGATATATAAGCCTTTGCATTATCAATTATCGATTTGATATCGAGTGGTTCTGCGTGAAGTATACCGGAACCGGATAAAATGGATTTGAGACGTTTTTCATATCGGGCCATGAATCTTTTTTTGACCAGAAACCCCAGCTTTTCCATCATTGACAGGGTGCAATCGGTCAGCCCTTTGGCCACCAGATAATCGGAATAGACCATCCATTCGGCAATCGGTGAACAGATAACGGCAAAACCTCTTTTTGCAAGGTGCTCTGTTAAATACTGGCGAGACAGGGATTCCCGCCGGACAAATATCTCGCCGGTAAGTAAAATTACCGGCACCGCTTCCGGTGGACGTTTTACCGGAATCCGGCCAAGTATTTTAGCGGACCGGGCGACCTGTTTTTCCAGCAGGGAGTAATCACCTCTTTCCAGTTCGCTTAATATAAGGTTCCACTCATGGTCGAACGTACGCATCGCTTCTTCGGTATCTGTCGCGTTGGCCAGCAGCATCGATCGGATGTCTTCCATGACGTCGGATATAATGACCGCCCACCAGGCCCTTTTATTGAAATCATTACCCAAACCCGCGTAAGAGTTCTCCGACGTCAGGGCAAACATTACTACATCCGGTATTTCAAGCCTCTTGATCAGGTCTTCCATGAAGATGTGGTACTGGCCGAACCGGCAGGGGCCGGAGGCGGTCGGCATGAAGTAAGCAAGAACCTCGTTGTCCCGTTTCTCGTTGTGAATATAGTTGAGCAGTGTTCCTGTAGTGAGTATTAATGGCAGACACTCCTTGCAGGATGTATTTGCGCGTCCCAGTTTCAGAACTGCCTCATCCGGCGGAGGATGTGCCTTTGCGTTGAAACCCGCCCCCCGGAATATCGCGGCAATCGATTCGGTAGAAATCCTGCCCATACACGGGAAGAGAAGGGTGACGCGCGGGTCGGTCATAGGGAGGGCCTCGCCGGAAGTGGTGATTACTTTTGATATGCCTTTGTCTAAGACCGTCCGGGCAGGGACAAAAGTCTTAGCATTCCGGATGATTATCTTTTTTGCCATCAGTTGCCGGTATGATGAGACGATATCCAGAAAGGCCTCGATCCTTGTCTCCAAGCCGGCGTCTGCCGTATGACTGTCAAGTTCAAGGGTCAAAGAGGGCTTTCTTCCCATTAGATCCCTGAAATATCCGATCATGAACGAATCCGGGCCGCAGGAGAAATTGGTTATGTATGTGCCGAACAGTTGAGGATGTTTTTTGACGAACCTGCCGGCCTTCATTATAAGCTGGCCCATGCCCCAGTACATATGGTGCTTTGCCTTTTCCTCTTCAAACGGAAGGAAATCAAACGGTATCACCGGGAATCCTCTTGATGCAAACTTGTGGGGAATCCCCATGTTCGTCTCTTCAACAAATCCGTTGTAAGGCCGGGCGAAGATCACTACCGCATTTCTGTCAGGGGTGGCCTCCAGGTTTTTAAGAAATTCTTTGCCGATCTCCTTCATTTCGGCCATACAGGCCGTCTGCTGCTTCAGAGCTTTTCTGAAAGCCCGGCTCGCCTCTTTTCTGCTCACTCCCATCTGAATCGCGGATTCAATCAAAGGTTTTTCGGCTGTGGCAAGTCCTTCCGTCAAATCAAGAAGAGGGGTTAGGATCTTTGTCCCTTTTTCTTTAATTTGATCGATTTTTTGCTTAAACGTGGTTTGGAGATAGAATGTCTCACCCTGGACAAACGGACAAACCTGGGAGCGTGAGTATCCCTTTGAAGTCGGAACCGCCTTGAAATGGGGCAGAAATATGAATTCCGGAGGGGGGGTCAGTTGAAGAAGGGAGTAGAAAAAACCATGGGCCTGTTCTGCCGGATAACAGAAGGCGGCATTTTTCCGGTCAATTCCTTCCTGGGAAGACAAATCCGGCATAACGGGTTCAAATCCCAATTCGGTAAAGAATGTGGAATAAAGGGGATAGTAGGTGTTGACCATAAAGCTTCTGTTGATCCCGATCCTTCCCCTGATTGTTTTTTTACTCTTTTCGTCCGGTTTAGCGCCATACTTTTCAAATATCAGATGTTGCCGAAGCCGAACCATATCCAGCTTTTCAACATCGTATCGTATACTTTTCCGCAGGTTGTCGTATCTGTTACAGGCTCCGCCAAAGGGATATCTTTTCCCTTCAATCTCGATCATTGCTATTTTGCATTTTCGGTCACACGTCTCTTTGCCGCCTTTGCAGATAAAGGTCTTTCCGTATGTCACCTCACGGTTTGCCAGAAGCTTAAGGTCGAAGTCCTTTTCTTCCATCAAACCGGTTTCAATTCTCTTTTTGATCTCAAGGGCAACACCAAATGCACCCATAAGACCCGGTTCCGGAGGAACGATTATCGCCTTGCCCACCAGTGCGGCCATGGCCATGGGAACGGCCCTGTTATAGCAGACGCCTCCCTGCATGAAGATCTTTTCCCCCACCGGCCTGTTGCCCTTTACGCGGTTTGAGTAGTTCATGCAGATGGAATAAACCAGACCGGCGACGATGTCTTCGTGTCCAACACCTTCGTGAATGGCATTTTTGATGTCCGAAGAGATGAATGCTGCGCACTGATCGTTGAAATTGGGCGCATTTTTACCATTAAGTGCGACGTTAGCAATATCCTTCATTTTTACGCCCAACGTTTCGTACGCGGATTCTTCAAGAAACGATCCTGTGCCGGCCGAGCACGCTTCATTCATTGCATAATCCGAGGGTACGGAGTTGGTAATGTAGGTGTATTTGGCGTCCTGGCCCCCTATTTCAAATATGGTATCGACTCCGGGATCGAAATGTACGGCAGCGGTTGCATGTGCGATTATTTCATTGATAACACCGTCCGTGAGTGCATGAAGGCCCGCGATCTGGCGTCCGGATCCGGTGACGCCCAACCCGGCTATGGATATTTCCGACAGGTCAACCTCACAGGTTATCTGGTCAAGTACGCAACGATAGCATTGACGCGAAGCACCCACCGGGTCACCGTTGGTTCTGAGATAAACGTTTGCCATCATTGCATTGTCATCTTTTCTTATAAGAGCAGCCTTGGTGGTAGTTGAGCCGACGTCAAGCCCTAGTATGCATACGTCACCGGATCGGACTTTGTCCATTTTCATGGTCTTGAATTCCACCATGGACTCAAAATCTGAAAGAAGCGGAAGCCTTTCGAATGATATGGCTTCAGTCCTGATTAAATCCGATGTTGTTGTAAATGGGACTGTTTCGTGTTCCAGCGCCCAGAGAGCGGCTCCCAGAGCTTCAAAATAGGGCGCTTCATCGGGAACGATCAGACTGGGGATTTCCCGCCTTATATAATCTATCATCATCCGGTTGCGTGCCGTGCCGCCGACGATCATAATATTTTCCCGATCAACCTTTTTCAAAAGCTCCAGGGTTTTGTTCGCCATCATTTTGCAGAGCCCGGCGGTTACTTTTGATTTGGGGATACCTTTATTTGTGGCATGGGTACAGTCGGATTTACAGAAAACGGAACATCGTCCGGAAACATGATACGGATCTTCCACGGCGGCCCACTGGAGAGCCTCATCTAATGACACGTTCATCCGCCGAAGCTGCTGAAGGAAGAATTCGCCTGTTCCTGAAGCACATTTGTTGCCTGTGATAACATTGGATATCTGTCCTGAACGGTTCAGAGCATAGACCATGAACGTCTCGCCGCCGGCGGAAACAACGGCAGGGCATGAAATGCCCGAAGGCTTTACAAATTGATATGCATATTCAACGGCTTCAGGTTCGGATACCGATGACAGGTTTACGAACTTACAGAACTTACGACCGGTTACAGCGATCCTGTCAAATGAATTCAGATCCATGTCTTCAAGAGCGGAAATCAGGGTCTGCTTGGGATTGCCTTCATGAGGAGAAAGCAAATACTCAACAACTCGGGGCTTTATGCCAAACTTTACTCCGTCTTTCTCGCGCTCGATTTCCAACTGAACAATGGATACGGTGGATGCTCCGAGACACAGGCCCATTGCTGTCATTTTTCCGGATGCAGGGTTCTTTCTATGGTGCTGGCATTTTGATGAAACTTTGCATTTCATAGGCATAATATTTATGTTTTGAGTTTCCAGATCGGTACCTCCTGGATTGATAATGTTGCGGGCAAAGGAATACCAATAAGAATTAACAATAAGTAAAACCTAATAATTGCAAATAGATGCAAAAAAATAACACGTAACTCTTTGTCGGGATAAAACTAAAGCGTACAGGGGTGATCTTTTTGAGCAAAGTCGGCAATCTAATCTAAATACTGCATATCAATAATATAGCATACAAGTGCAGTCTGTTTAGACAGATAGATGTAAAGGACTATCCTCTTTGTTTGCAATTATATAAATAAATAATTTTGTGTGTCAATGAATTGAAGCTTAAAATTTTATATTTGGCGATTGTGATTTAACTTGGCATGCCTCGTTCAACCACTCAGAAACATACGCTGCTGTTTCTTGCCAGCCCGGTTCTCCGATGATCCAATGGGAATGGTTTGCAAACTCCTTGTAGGTTGAAACCGTATTGTATTTATCGGCAACTTTTTTGACGACCGTGGGGGGAATGAGCCTGTCTTTGGCTCCTGCAACAACCAGAACCGGACAGGTGATTTTTGATTCGTCAACCTTTGCAGCCCCTTTTGAATCAAACAACCAGAATCCCATCTCAAAAAAAGCTCGTCCGGATTCATAAACCAACTTGCCAAAAGTTTTTTTCTGTTCCTCAGGCGTCAGTAAATGCAGTATTGAAGAAGCCGCCTCGTTAAATTTCAAGTGATTGGGTTTTTCCCAAAACCGCCATTTGGTGAGGGTGCTCCAAAAACACCTTATCGCATATGGGTAGATCGCCATGATGCCATGCGGCGGTACCGGGTTTAACAGGACAAGCGCCCTGGCCAATCCTCGGCTTCCGATGATTTGGGCAAGAAGAGCGCCCATGGAATGTCCTATTAAAATGGGTTTTGTATTAAGTTTATGGATCTCTTTTTCAAGGTCCTCGGCATAATCCAACAAGCTTGTAGTTCCTAATTTGGGGTCCGGAACTTCATTCGGAGCCATGTCGTGAAAACGCAGGGACGGATTAAAACATTGATATCCTTTTTCTGACAGATATTTATTGTAATTTTCCCAACACCATCCGCCGCCACCCATTCCATGAATCATTACGATTGTGTCAGTCATAATTTTCTGTCTTCCAAATGCAGACCTTTAGTATCTTAATCCTAAAATTCGTGTATGTTATGACAAAAAATTCTTTCCGCCACCAAGGCACAAAGACACGAAGAATATAATCTAAAAAAAATTACTTTGTGCCTTTGTGACAAATAATTCTGGTTCCGGTTTATCCGGGTCAGGTATTTTAGACTTTGTTTTCATTGACCAGGCGCGCAAAATGTTCAAATGATCTGTCGTAAGTTCGTTCTGCATCCTGGGGGAAGCAACAGGCGGGAAGTTGTCGGCTTTTTAGATGATAGCTTATACATTCACAGCAAATTCCTTTGCGGGAACAGGATTCATAACTACAATTACATGACTTGAGGTTCTGCTCTTTTTTACATTCCATTTTGATAATCTCTATTTGTTTTTCAATCCGCTTTTCAACTGCTGTTCAATCTCTGCAAAAAGGTTCTTTTTTCTTTGTTTTTCGTCTGTTTGCAACGATTTTATTTTTTTTGAATATTCTTTTTTGGTATGTTTAAATTTTTTAAGTTCCTCATCAAGTCTGCTTTCCCTCGTTTCCTTGGGTATCTCTTCTATTTTTAAATGGTTTTTGACAAAAAGCCTGGTCCCATGGGCGCCTTCAACCCAGTTGATAATTTCCATATCTGCTAGCTTTCTGCATATCAGATTGCCCTGTTCCGGCGAAAAAGAGAGGATTCGACATACTTCATTGATTGAAGGCGGCACGGTATCCCTGTGTTCAAGAATCCTTATTGCGGAAACTACAAGATGAGCATTGGTATAAAAATTTTTATCTTTCATGATGATCTTCTTTCCCGTCTTCAGTCAGCAAATTCTTGACATAAAAATTTAAGCAGAGTAACATTTATTTAAATTTTGTCAAGTTCATGAAACGCTTTAAAATGAAATAATAATCCGTCTAATTTTAATGTATTGCCTTGGAGGATACATGACTGAAATTATTGATATAAAAGCAAGGGAAATTCTAGACTCAAGAGGGAATCCCACAGTTGAGGTAGACGTTGCATTGGCCTGCGGTGCTGTTGGCCGTGCCGCCGTGCCTTCCGGCGCTTCTACCGGAACTCGGGAAGCGTTGGAACTCCGTGATAAGGATTCAGGCCGGTATGGTGGAAAAGGGGTTACCCAGGCTGTTGAAAATGTAAATAACTTAATTGCTCCAGCCGTGCACGCTATGGATGCGGCAGATCAGATCTCCCTTGATAAAGGCATGATTGAACTGGACGGTACGCCCAACAAATCCAAACTGGGTGCGAATGCAATTCTGGGCGTATCCATGGCGGCTGCAAGGGCGGCTTCTTTAGCCTTTGGATTGCCCCTTTATAGATATTTGGGGGGGATTAATGCCCGATATCTGCCTCTGCCCATGATGAATATTATTAACGGTGGGGCCCATGCCGCCAATAGCCTTGATATACAGGAGTTTATGATTATACCCTTTGGTGCCGGAAACATTACCGAGGCTGTCCGGATGGGAGCAGAGATCTTTCATGCGTTAAAAAGTCTGCTCAAAGAAAAGGGGTTTAATACGGCTGTCGGTGATGAAGGCGGCTTTGCACCGAATCTTGAATCCAACGAAGATGCCGTTAAATTTATCATAGGTGCCATTGAGGCTGCAGGATACAAACCGGGCAAAGATATCGGACTGGCCATGGATGCTGCCGCAAGCGAATTTTACAAGGATGGAAAATATATCCTGAAAGCGGAAAACAAAGCGCTTACCTCGGAAGAGATGGTAGATTACTATGAAAGCCTGATTGATAAATATCCCATCCTCTCCATTGAAGATGGTCTTGCTGAACAGGACTGGGAAAACTGGCGCTTGTTGACAGACCGGCTGGGGGAAACTACTCAGATTGTCGGTGATGATATTTTTGTAACCAATCCGGAGATATTCGGCAGAGGCATTGAAGAAGGGATAGCAAACTCCATCCTGATCAAGCTGAATCAGATCGGGACGGTTACGGAAACCCTTGACGCTGTTGAGATGGCGAAGCAGGCCGGTTATACCACCGTAATATCGCACCGGTCAGGTGAAACCGAAGATTCTTTTATTGCCGATCTTGCCGTCGGAGTAGGCGGAGGTCAGATAAAGACAGGCTCAATGTCCCGCAGCGACCGTGTGGCAAAGTACAATCAGTTAATCAGGATTGAAGAAGAACTCGGTAAAGGGGCAGAATTTCGAGGAAATATATTTATTGCAAAATAGAAAAGAGCGTTTTGCATAATTTCCTCTTTTGCCTTTTATTTCTGCATCAGGTTTAAATTTTGATGGATGGGTAAAAAAAATCTGACGCTTGCTTTGTGAGCATTTTTAGGATTCATGAAAAGCTTTGCTAAATTGGAAAAGCTTGGACTTAAGTGTCTGAACTAATTTCCAATTTTGAACGTTTTGCTTTTCATGAATCTTTTTTATTGATTCCCGTAAGTTTATGGATTCCGAGGCCAATGTATGTCTTTTAATACGAAATTTATCTTTGTAACAGGTGGGGTTGTTTCATCTCTTGGTAAGGGGCTTGCTTCTGCATCGATCGGTGCTCTTCTTGAAAGCCGGGGGCTTAACGTAACTTTTCAGAAGCTTGATCCGTATATTAATGTAGATCCAGGAACAATGAATCCTTTCCAGCACGGAGAGGTCTTTGTAACGGATGACGGCGCGGAAACCGATCTGGATCTCGGCCATTATGAGCGGTTTTCACATGCCGTAATGGGCCATGACAACAACTTTACCACCGGACAAATATATTACTCGGTCATAACAAAGGAAAGAAAGGGAGAGTATCTGGGTGGTACGGTACAGGTAATCCCTCACATTACCGATGAAATTAAACACCGCATCATGGTTGCAGCCGATGCCGTGGATGTAATAATTGTGGAGATCGGCGGGACAATCGGAGATATCGAAAGCCTGCCGTTTCAGGAAGCGATCCGGCAGTTCAAGGCGGATGTGGGCAAAGAGAATGTTTTGTACATACACCTGACCCTTGTCCCTTATATTGCAGCAGCAGGGGAGGTCAAGACAAAACCGACCCAGCACAGCGTAAAAGAGTTGCGTAGTATTGGTATCCAGCCGGATATACTTCTTTGCCGTTCAGATAGACCCCTGTCAAAGGAGATTAAATCCAAGATCGCTCTTTTCTGTAATGTAGATGTTGATGCAGTGATAACTGCTAAGGATGTGGACTGTATTTACGAAGTCCCTTTGGAATTCCACAAGGAAGGACTGGATGACAAGATCGTGGATCTCCTAAACATCTGGACAAGGGCTCCCCGTCTCGAGGCATGGGAAAAATTTGTTGAACGTTTCAAAAATCCTAAATTTGCTGTTACCATAGCAATTGTTGGGAAATATACGAATCTTACGGAGTCATACAAGAGTCTTAACGAGGCGCTCTATCATGGTGGAATTCATAATAATTGCCGTGTTAATCTCAAGTTTCTCGATTCGGGGAAGATGGATGAAGACGATTATCAAAAGGTTCTTGCTGATGTTGACGGGATATTGGTGCCGGGAGGTTTTGGATCCCGGGGGATTGAAGGAAAGATACTTGCTGTAAAATATGCAAGGGAGAACCGTGTTCCTTATTTCGGCATATGTCTTGGAATGCAGGCGGCTGTTATTGAATTTGCCCGCAATGTCGCAGATATGGAAGGTGCCAACAGTTCAGAGTTTGACGAAGATTCTCCATATCCCGTTGTTTACTTAATGGAGGAATGGTTCGATGAAAGGACGCAAGCTGTTGAAAAACGGGACATCACTTCTGAAAAGGGTGGAACAATGCGTCTTGGGGCTTATTCCTGCCGTCTTAAGGAGGGTACTTTTGCATGGGAAGCATACGGCGGCAGCGAGGTAATTTCAGAACGCCACCGCCACCGCTACGAATTTAACAATCAGTATAGAGCCGTATTCGAGGAAAAGGGGCTTGTTATAAGTGGTGTCTCACCAAACGGGGAATTGGTTGAGATTGTTGAGATCAAGGACCATCCCTGGTTCCTCGGATGCCAGTTCCATCCGGAATTCAAATCAAAGCCCATGGAACCGCATCCGTTGTTTAAATCGTTTATCGGGGCATCTCTTGAGAGGAAGGTCAACTACCCCTCCTGAATCAAAGATTCAGGAGGTGGCTCCTGCCGCGTTTATGATGAAATCGTCATCAAGATAGGCGATCGACAATAAATTCCCCTATCTTTTCTGCTGACATGCCGAAAAGATAGGGAATTTCAACAAGATCGATAAACTTATCATCCCAGGCAATACTGTTTTCCTGAACAATATTTTTTATATGCTCGTACTTTCCGCCCAAAGCCTTTACTTTTGCCATGAGAGGTACATTCTCTTTAAATGCGACATTGAGCAAGAGGAGGTACTCGATTATGTTCGGCATGGAAGGCGTGGTGGAAATGATAGGAATCATAAGAATGCTGCGGCCGTCTTTTCGGCCTCTGCCGATATAAATGTTGCCTTGCCTTACAATGATTTTTTTGGTTCCTTGAAGTCGGTTGTCAGTTCCTACCCTGGATGGAATAGATAATGAGGTCCCTTCCTTTTTTACCACTTCAATTGTGGTTTCATCCGTGGCTTCGCCAAGAAGATTCAGACCGTTAATCCGGTAGAGGGTAACACCTTTTATCTCTGAAATAATATTTTGCAAATTTTTAAGTACGATGACATTACTGTTTGTGATTTGTGCTATGTTGAAATCGTGGGCGGTAAGTGCGTCGATGAGTATCCCCTCTACTTTTTCAGTGATACGGCTTGTGCCCACAGTAACCGTTTTTGCCTGGTGTCTGATTGCATCTACAGGACGGGCCATTGAGTTAATTGATTTGCCTAAAGATTCAAACAGGGTGTTAAGCATGTTGAGGGCCGTCCCCTTTTTCCCGAAGTCGAGTTCAAAGTCGGATACCGGCAGCCGTCCCGAAAGATATTTAAGCAAAAGTATAAGATCTGTGGCGGCATCAATACCCATGGTTGCCGGCAACTGTTTTGCGGCTTGTTTTTTTCTGAATTCATTGTAAAAAAGAGCAATTTTTTCTCTGAAAGAATTTTCAAGGATAACTTCGTAGACATCCAGGCCCTTTGTTGCATATTCATCTATTGCACTTTGAACATCTTCACGGAACAGATACAAGAATCTTGAGCCTTCATTAATGGCAAGGGCTGCATAATATCCCCAGAGATGACCCGCCAGCGTGTTCATAACCGGTGCAAGATGTTCAGGGACAACCGGAACGTGAAAAACATCTTCCGCATAAAGATCGAATCTTCTTTCGCCCTCGTCGGCTATTACAACCGGGGAGGCTTTGTGTGCTTTGAAAATGGCGGTATCTTTTATGATATCTCCGATCACGCTGCTTCGTGTTCCTGCGGCACAGATAACGATAAGCGGTTCGGATGAAAGATCGATGTGCTTTTTATCCTCAACAAAATCGGATGAAATTGTTTTATAGCAAAGTTCGCTGAGTTTGATTCTGATTTCATCGGCTGAAGCCTTGTTGGGACCACTCCCCACCGCTGCCCAGTATATTTTGCTTGGGGCAAGCTTTTTGGCCGATTTCTCAATCTGTTTGTCCAGGTCAAGGACCCTTTTCATCTTTGATGGGAGGCCAAGCAGTTGCTTGATCTCCTCTGTCACAAAAGTATCATTTTGACGCTTTTTAATACGTGCAATATAAAGTCCCAGAAGAGCTCCTGCAACGATCTGGGAATAAAACGCCTTTGTTGAAGCGACAGACATCTCGATATCCCGGCCACTGCTTGTGTAGAGGACGCCGTCCACCTTGAATGTGATATCCGAATCTCTTCTGTTGACAATAGCAAGCGTATGGGCACCTCGTTCCCTAACCATATCCACGGTGCGATTGGTATCCGTCGTCGTTCCCGACTGGCTTATGGCAATAACAAGGGTGTCTGCCATACTCTCCGGATCATCATTATCGTTTAGTTTAAATCCGCTCAGTTCCGATGATTTAAGTGCGCTTGCAGTAAGAGACGGATCATTCATGTAATGATTAAGAATATCCGCACATACCAGGGCGGCGACACCGGCGGTTCCCTGTCCCACAAAAAAGATGCGTCTTATCTGATTGTCGGTCAACGCGTTTTGAACGGATTTCGGGACAACCTTTTCATCCAGCGTGATTGCATAGTGTTGATTATTCTCTTCATTAATTTTCCAGCGGTTCTGAAGTGTTTTTTCAACCGAAACCGGAGCTTCTGAAATTTCTTTTAAAAAATAGTGGGGAAATTTCTGGCGGTCTATGTCTCTGGATGTAATATGGGTCTGTTTTATGTCGGCTTTTCCGAGTTCAAGAGGGGTTCCGTCGTAAAACAGAGCTTTTATGCCGTCCAGTCCTCCGGCAGAGAACTGGTCCAATATAAAAATTTGCCCCTGGGTGTTGCCGTTTTTACCCTCAACTATTTTTTCACCGTCCATCTTGATGAAAAAGGGCGTCTGTTCAATAAATCCGTAAACTTCCGAGGCCGGCATATAGTGATCATCGGCTATACCTACAAACACGGCCTGGCCGCTTCCTTTCTGGGCCAGAAAAAGTTTACCCGGAGCAAGATCGGTATGCATCGATATGGCGTGAGAGCCTTGGAAATCATTGACTGCCGATCGGAACGCCTCTTCTATTTCAAAGCCTTTTTTAATATATTTTTCGATCTGAAGCGGGATAATTTTGGTATCGTTGCTTATATCTTTGTGTATCAGGCCCTCATTTTTTTCATATTCTTTTTTTAGTTCAAGATAATTATCAATATCACCGTTGAGGCAGACATGGATTATCCCGTTTTGTGATGGGTCTCCAAGGGTTTTATTATCCACGGGATGGCAGTTGGCCTCATTAATAGGCCCTACTGATGCCCATCGGGTATGCGCGGAAAATGTATTGAATTTAACCGGAAATTCAATCAGAATTTGAAGGATCGGGTCGTTTTGGATCTGTTTGCGCAAATAATCTATATTTTCGCCGAGGCTGCCTATTTCAGCGGCGACCTTGTAGGTAATCGCAATGGTCGCATGGTTGTCTGTTTGGTTCCCCGGTTCATGAATACTGATGCTGTTGTTACGCAGCACATCGCTTTCTGACCGCTGTTTGAGCAGGCACAAAAGGTTGGCATGGTCAAGATTCTCTTTGAATTTTTTAAATTCACTCCCAGCAAGACCAAACAATAATGAGATCCCTGCCGAATCGCGTCCCCTTACCTCAAGCCGGTCAATACTGTTAAGAACCGCGTTGATTTGTTTGAAGAGTTTTATGGCAGAAGGAGAGGGCAGGGGATTGTTACCGGAGGGACTTTGTCTGTCAGGGTTTATCAAGTTTTTTACTTTGGGTATGTTGGCTGAAATTTCCGAAGAAAGGCACCACGCAATATCCTTAAGGCTTTCAAATCGTTGAGAGATGGCATTCGCTTCAGTGGAGTTGAGACTGCCCATGTGATCAGAGAGGAATTTATTTTCCGTATCTATAATACGTAAAAGGCGTGAGGAGAGATTTTCAAGTTCATTGCAGATCTCTTGGTTGGTAAAAAAATCAACAAAAAAATTGTCGCTTTTTAAGGTCCGGGTCGTTTTTTTAAGGGAATCGATAAATTGATTCCCGCCCAGATAATGATCTTGAAGATCATTATCTTTACAAAAAATAAAACCGTGAGATTCGATTGTCTTGATTGCCTGTTTTAACGATTGCAAGCTGACATGCTTGTCCGTATTATGTTTCTTTTTAAAAGAGACAAGCCCGGCAAGGCCGCAGCAAAGAGTGGTATGGCTGCACGGAAAAAAAACAATGGAATTTTCCCCTACGCTTGACAGGGAGCTGCACAGGTAAACATCAGCAAGAAGACAGGAAGGGAATCGGCTATAGAGGCGTTTGAAAAGACTGCTGATTTTTAAAATTTTTTTGGATCCCATTTTTTACCTCATTTGATGAATCTGGTTTGTTTTTGCTGTCGCCTTTGGAATATCTCACCGTGAGGAGTCAAGATCTATGAGCCGTGCTTTTTTTTTCATTTTTTTTTGCAAAATAATCCCGGAAATATTCTTTGATTGTCATGCGTGCATATTGACTTGCTCTTTTGCCTATATATTTTTCATGGCCGACAACAATTGAGAGGGCAATCTTTTGAGGGCCTTTTTTCTCCTCGGCAAACCCGACAAACCAGTCATAGCGTATGTTATGGGCTTTGTTGGATATTGAGCCGGTTTTTCCGCCGATGTTGAGTTTTGAAAGAATAGGGTCTTGACGATATTTTCTGAAATATTTTCTGCAGGTGCCGGATCTGATTGTGGCGTTCATAAGATTCTTCACCACTTTTGAAGTCCTGTCATCAATAGCATGATTGATGGTTTTTAACCTGCTCTCATAAAGGATCTGACCGGTTTCATCAGATATTTTCTCAATGATTGTCGGTTCAACCAGGTTGCCCCGGTTGAGTATGGTGCTCCCCAGTAATGCACCGTGAAGAGGGGAGATTACTGTTTCTCTGTTGAAGCCGCTGGCGATTTCGGCCCATTGATAAGGCTCGTCCGATAAGGATACATGGCTCGGCGAGAGTGGAATTTCAAAATCAATGTTACGGTTGAAGCCAAAAGCAGTCGCATATTTATAAAGATTAGATTTCCCAAGGTAAAGAGAACCGATTTTCCCGAATACGGGATTAACGGACTGTGCAAATGAATCCCTAAGGGTGATTCTATTCGTATACTTGTTTGTCCTGTTTTTAAGCTGAGATTTGTATAATGTGTATTTGTTGCCGTTGTATGTAAGTGTTGAATTTGAATTAAAATTGCATTTTTCACTCCCTTTCAAACAATATTGGTTAAAAGAACTAAATTCTCTTAAATATTTTCCAAATAAAGATAAATTTTTATCTAATTTAGATAAAATAAAGTGGAAATATAGAGAAATTGTATTTAAATTTAGCTAT
>JAUUWG010000157.1 GCA_030589165.1 Desulfobacterales bacterium | reverse complement strand
AGGAGATTAAAAAATGTGCCGATCCTGCCATACAGGCTCGATTTAAGGCAGTGACAAGAAGACAGGATCTGTTTTAGACGTATAGAAGCCATGTTTATTTATTTTTAGGAAAAGGTAACTACTCAGGTTCAAAGTTCAATGGTTCACGGTTCAAGGTTAACTGATGAAAGCTGCACGGTGTTGAGATATCGAGGGGTGGCCCATTGCGCGTACCTGCTGCCGTTCAGAGGTCCATCAACTATGTCAAGCAATATGAAAAATGCGACCCTGCCGTAGGCTAAATCCCGCTTTCAGCGGGAAACCCTCGTATGTGACTCCGCAAGGCCAGAGGCGGCGCTGAACTGTGAACCTGACAACCTACAGTTACCTTTTCCTAAAAAATGAATAGACATACCTTCTTTACGTCTAAAACAGATCCTGTCTTCTTGTCACTGCCTTAAATCGAGCCTGTATGGCTGGATCGGCACATTTTTTAATCTCCTCCACGTAATCCCCTGTTCTGAATTGTCTGATTTGCCCCTGATCGATTTTGTAAAGTATATCGTTTCTGTCCCGGTCACGCTCAGGTGTTCTTTCTATAAAATCGTGAAGCAGGGCGGATTTCCTTATTTTTTCAGTGTCAGTCATGGGCAGTTTGTTTAAGACTCTTATGTAACCAGGAAGCGCATAATCAGGCAGCTCTGTTTTGCAGAATTTGAAAAATTCATCTATTTCAAAAGAATCCGGGTTGTCAGCTTCTATAATATAAACGGGGTTGTCATTTTCTGTGCTGTCCACATGAGGGATACCTATAACCGTGCCGTTCAATACCTTTTTAAAATTGGCGATGATATCTTCAACAAATGTGGTTGAAAAATTCTCGCCTTTTGATCGCAGCCTGTCGGTTCCTGTACGGCCCAAAAAGATTAAATAACGCTTGCCCCTTATCTCGACGGCGGCCCCAAGGTCCCCCATGTGGTAGTATCCATTTTTGTCAACCTTTGCTGCGCTTTCCTGCGGCAAATTGTAGTATCCGGTGAACGCAGACGCTCCCAGCGATTTCTGGCTGACTACTATCTCGCCAACGGCCCGATCAAAGTTCATGATTTGGTCTTTATCATTTATATTTGCAAGCTCACATTCAAGACCTTTATCCTCATCAAGTATCTTGATATCCTTTCCAGGAAGGTATTCCCCCACACAATACCGAGGCGTATCTGGGCTTATAACTGCTATGGCCCCTACTTCGGTCGAACCAAAGGCCTCTATAAAACTATCTATATCGAATATCTTCGAAAATACATTTCTATTTTGGATGTTAGTACCAGTGCTGATAACAACCCTTAACGGAAGGTGGGAGTAATCCACATCATTACCCAGCACATTAACGACATACATGACAGGGTCTCCAACGCTGTTCCATATTGTGGCTCCTACCTCCTCTATGTCTTTAACGAAGTTAGTGGCGCTGAATCTTCTTCTTATCAGAACTCTGGCACCGTTAAGCAATGCAGGCATTAGATTCAAATAAAGGGAGTTTGAATGATTCAATGGCATGCAAATATACCCAACGTCATTTTCAGTATATTTCAGCATACCGGTAGATACGACGCCGACATCGAATAACTTTTTCCAGGGAACCTCGATGCCCTTTGGAGCGCCTGTGGTTCCGGAGGTGAAGATGATAACGCCTGGGGAGTCAGAATCTAATGGTACCGGAGTAAAGTCTGAACCAGTATGTTGTTCAAGCCTTTCGCCTATTGTTGAAATAGATCCAGGATGATCGTTTTTCTGTTTCTTCCTTGCAATAATGTATTTTTGATCCAGGGTAGAAAAACCATATTTTTTTTGGGCAACAATTACATTTTCAAGAAAAGTCTTTCCGGTTTTCGGCTGTTGCACTTCATCTACAAACAGGACATCGATCTCCATGTTATTAATATCAACTGCAAGTTTTTCTCCGATTTGAGCATTGTTTAACCCGACTAATGTTGAATTGGTAAACGCGCAGCCACCAAGCAAATAAATCACTTCCGGGGTGTTTTGCATAAAAAACCCGATATGGAATCGATCGGCATCCGTTTTACCTTTCTCCCTCTTTATTTCCTGGATCAATGCCGCATAATTTATTGACTTGTCATAGAATTGTTTGAAGGAGACTGCCTGAATATTTTCATCCTCATCCCTATACATAAAGATAGTTCTGTCTTTTTTATTTCCCCCATACCCATAGAATTTAATAACTTCAGCCACATTCATGCCCATTACTTCATCCAATGCCATGATTATTTTCCCCTAAATTGACTACATTTTTTAGCGTTTTTCCTTCTCGCAACCGCTCAATGTTATCAGCCACGGCCCGACCGAGAGCGTCGAATGACTGCTTCGTAACTCCGGCCGTATGAGGTGTGATCACAACCCGATCATGATTCAACAAAGGGTGATCTTTTTTTGGTGGCTCTTCAATCAGAACATCCAGGCCCGCCCCGGCAATAGTGCCGTTGTTCACGGCAGAAAGCAGGTCGCCCTCATCAACAATAGGGCCGCGGCTTATATTGATTACATAGGCTGTGGACTTCATCCGCTTGAAAACCGAATGATTGAGCATGCCACGCGTCTGCGGCATGAGAGTTACACTCGAAATAACAAAGTCGGCAAAAGGCAGCATTTCGCCCAGACTGTCCGGGCCAGCAATCCGGCTCAGGCCCATCTCCTCTGCCAGGGAGGTATCGGGTATGGCATCGGTGGCCATAACGTTCATTCCCAGGGCTACCAGGCGCCGGGCAAGGGCGCGACCCACGGCGCCAAGCCCGATTATCAGGGCCGTGAGGTTGATTAGTGCCTCTCCCCGTGGACGGCCCCATTCTCCCTGGGCAAGTCTCTTTTGCGCAGTCTTGAAAAGCCGTGCGCATGCCATCATCAGAAAAACGCCTCCTTCGGCTGTACACTCGGCATGGATCGGGGCCTGATGACCAGGGACATTGGCAACGGGAATCCCCCTCGCCGTGGCGGCCGGAATATCCACGCCTTCCAGGCCAACCCCAAATTGTTGAATCAACAGCAGATCAGGAGCCGAGTTAATAATCTCGGAATTAATTCTGGCCATAGCCGGGATCAGGACTTCAGCCCAGGACGCCTCTGCCGCAACCTCGGCTTGCCGGCAGACATGAATGTCATCTTCGGGCAGCATGCGATTGACAACCTCTATCATTGCCGGAAACATATCGTCACATATCAGTACACGCATATACTATTCCTTTAGTGCTCTAATTCGTAAGTTCGATGACGTATTTTTTTATACTGTTTCACCGCCCAGCTTGTCCCGTTATAACGGGGCTTCGCTTGAGACGCAAAGGCCTCAGAGTTAAATATTATTTCTTTTGCCGTTGAGGGGCCCCGCAGAATCTGACGGGATTAAGAAACAGCAAAAGAAAATAACTCAAGTTTTATAATAGTAATATTGTATTGAAATTCAGGTAGTTATTTCTTTGTCCCACAGGGATGCATGTTTTTGCTTTCCGCCCTTTTATCCCGTTAGTATTAGCGGGGCTCAGCGGAAAACAAAAAAGAAACAAATCCTCTGCGATCTCTGCGTCTCAGCGGTGATTATAAATTATCCAATTATAATACGATACCGTATTTAAGAATATGTGTACTAAGGAATAATATGCGAATCAG
>JAUUWG010000162.1 GCA_030589165.1 Desulfobacterales bacterium | reverse complement strand
GGACGGGAGGCAACCAGCATCGGCCCCTTGCTGGTTAAGCAAATACCGCTAATTGATAAGTCTGAAAGGGGCTTGTTATCTATATTGAAATCGATTAAAGGGTGAGTCTTTGGAAGGGCGTCGTTGGGAAAATCACTCAATTGAATAACCTTTTCGGTCTCCAGGTCATGTATTTCACCCCAGATGACTTTCCCGCTGGTATCACAAAAATAGATTATGTTAACGCTGTTAATGGTAAATGTGCTGATAATCAGGTTAGCCTCAATGTATTCCCTGGATAGGGATTCGATAAAATCATATGTATCATCCCAGGCTGCCCAATCATGGCAAAGCGAGTCCAGGTGATGAATCTCCCTTTCAATTGCCTGAACCGCCCGCTTGGAATTTTTTATGGCTTCTTCATTCTCAAGTGATTGAAAGCCCGGGAAGATAATGAAACGTTGGATGCCAAAATCAATAACCCCGTACAATAAAAAAACAAATAACAAAATCAGACCGACCTTTGACCTGAGTGACATGCCCTCTCCTTCGTCTATTTTTTGATCACCCTGTAATATATTCTATTTTTCAGTTCGAAGTTGCTTTGCAATGTAGAACCCATTTTTTTTGCCATACTATCTGCTCAAATTCCAAAAAGCTTATGGGAAATGTGTACCCTTATTATTTATCGGCTTTTTATCGATAAACTTTAGGAAATTCAGACCTATTCGCTTGAATTCAGTATTGATGAATTCGTAAAAAGTCTTTGAATAAGCGCCGGATGGCATCGTTCCAAGGCTCATATACCCCCGCTAAAAATCAGCGGGATAAAAAGGCGTAGTGGTTTTTCAGGGACGAGACTATACATATAGTATGTCGAGTTCCTGAAAAACCGCTACAACGCAGTAGATGAGACTTTTTACGACGCCATCAGTATTGTATTGAACGATAGGATGAGGATATGGTAGTGGTGTCAGGAACGGTGTCCAAAAATTCAAATAAGAAAGTGTAAAATTAGTATGTTAAAAGTCTCATAGAGGCATTTGGAGAGGTGCTGAAACAAGGGGGTCTCTCAATCGAATTATTCCGTCATTTTGCATATGAATCAACCTGCTGTGCCTTGAATTTGCTTTTTCAACCCAAAATCGCAATCAAAGTTCAGGTTTGACGTATCAACGGTTGAGACCTGCCAGACGGATGGCAGGCGGGTTTGCATTGAACTTCGAACCCTGGTCGCCTATGGCGCCGCCATAGGCGGGTAAACCTTTGAACCCGTGAACGGCTACTCTTTATGATAGCTGCATCCTTTTTATGTCCTGCCCCACCAAACCATAAAAAGAAAAAGACCATTGAAAATTTACCCCTCAACAGCCTTTATCTTTGCTTTTTATAAAAATCAGTGCTTTTTATTCACTGTTCAAGACACGACACCAGTCTTCTCGGTATCCGGTATGCCTAAAAAATAGAGCAGCCCGGAAATATTATCGCTGGTTATCACACCGTCACTGTAGTCTTTTAAGATTTCTTTGGGATTGAAACCGATGGCCAAACCGGCATTACTAAACATAAAGCGGTCGTTTGAGCCATCGCCCACGGCAACGATCTGATCAACGGTTATGCCTTCAATATCGGCGATTTGCTTTAGTAATTCGCCTTTTTTTTCCGCATCAATGATTTCCCCTTTTATTTTTCCTGTAACAATGCCGTTTTCTATTTCAAGCTCATTCGCGAAAACGTAGTCCAGGTTGAGGAGGTTTTTGAGGTGGTCGGTATAGAAACTAAACCCTCCTGAAATCACTGCG
The DNA here is from genome assembly GCA_030589165.1 of Desulfobacterales bacterium. Lineage (GTDB taxonomy): Bacteria > Desulfobacterota > Desulfobacteria > Desulfobacterales > JAFDHS01 > JAFDHS01. The sequence goes on along the minus strand of JAUUWG010000162.1, from coordinate 1,737 downwards.
ATCTTATATCCCATAAATCTAAGGGTTGAAATCAATTCTTCCGCCCCTGGCGTGAGTTTGATTGTGTTGATCAACAACTCAAGCTTTTCTACGGGCATCCCTCTCAGCAGTTTGACTCTTTCCCTTAAGGCTTCTTGAAAATCAATGTCGCCGTTCATAGCCTTGTTGGTGATTTCCTTAACGATCTGATCAACTCTGGCGGTCTTGGCCAGTTCGTCAATCACTTCCTGCTGGATAATGGTGCTGTCACAGTCAAAAACAATTACCCGTTTGGGCCTGGAAAAGATGTTGTCGTTCCGCAGGGAAATATCGAGTCCCAGCTTTTCCGCATGTTTGTACAACACCTTTCGAAGGGACTGGGTATGGGGAAAATCGCAAGTGTCAATGGTCATGTCTATTGCGATGTATTCACCACGGGCAATCATCTTGATTTGTTCAATGTTGATTGAGTTTTCGGATAAAATGCCTGAAATGGAGGCGACAAGACCTGGGCGGTCACGGCCCATAAAGGTCAGTACCATTAACTTCTTGTTGGACTTGCGGCGTCCGGCCACATATTTTTCGGTACGCAAGCCTAAATTAAAATTGGCACTCACGGTCTCAAGAGCCTGAACCATATCTTCATAGCTGCATTTAGAGGTGATCAAATCCACCACCAGGAACATGGAAAAATGTCCCCTGACCGCGCGCGCATCGGCGTCCACGATATTGATGTTCAAATCGGATAGAACGTTGGTTAATGAATGGACCAGGCCGGGTTTGTCTTTACCAACCGCCGATATGACATAAAGAGAGCTCATCGTTAATCCTTTATTATCATGTGGTTATCAGTTTTGCCTTCATAATTTGAAGCGTTATACCATATTTCACTTTAAAAGCAAATATTTTGATGGCCTTTCAGCAGGCTTTAAAAGTCATTTTGCAAGTGCACCACAATAAAGGCGCTCTTGTTTTCATGCAAAAAAATTACCTTAATGCAATCGCTTTTTCCGGGCAAATTTCCTGGCAACAAAAGCATCTAATACAGGTTTCATCGTCAACTTCAGGGATGTCTTCTTTCATAGACAAGGCCGACACCGGACACTGATCGACGCAGGACCCACAAGCTGTGCACAGATCCGGGTTCGCCTGTGGTTTTAGAAGGGTTCGACTGCGCATAATTTCCTGGATCGCCTCGTTTTCCATGATAGCTTCGCCTCCTAAGGGCGGGAGTTTAAAATCGGGCAACGTTTTCAACTCTCCGATAATTTCTATCTTATCAAGATCGTAGTCGCCCAGGCCAACTTCCCTGGCCTTTTTAAGGAACTGCAACCGGCCTGGATCCAAGCCCATCATCCTGGCGATGACTGAATCCAGGGCCACTGCGTTGTTGGAGGCCAGGATCAAACCGATGCTCCTCAGGTCTGTCGAGGCCGGTCCATTGCCCTCCATACCAACCACAGCGTCTACGATAAAGAAATCAGGCACCCGAAGTCGAAACACGTCCACAATAACTTCGTGAAAGCGTTCAGGGCTGCCGGCTGCTCTGTGCAGCCGGGATTTCTGGGCTCCGGGTAAAAAACCATAACTGTTTTTTATTGCTCCGGTCATTACCGTCAGACCATGGGTTTTGAACTTAGGAAGGCTGATTATAATATCAGCTTCGAGAACAGCTCGAGAAATGCTTACCATGGGCATGAAATCAGGGTTAAAGTCAACCTTGACTGAGTCGTTCCCAATGTTCTCATAATAATCTTT
>JAUUWG010000002.1 GCA_030589165.1 Desulfobacterales bacterium | reverse complement strand
GGCTCGCGAGGGGTTCCGCCGCCGCATCGTGCCATGCTCCCCAAGGATCGAGCCAGTTCAAGCCGTCAGGTCCCAAAAGCCCGACAAAGATTTCGGCCCGCGTATCCATCGGCGGAAGGTGAAAACTGACTGTCATCGGGTTTTCTCGCCCCAAAATGCCAAAGAAAGAAGAGGGGAGGATAATCCGCGGCGTCGCCGCGGCCCGGAGCGCCGCGCTGTCCAGGGCACCGGCCCCAAAGAAGGTGTCCCGGCCGGCTTCTCCCAGATCTTTGGTGCCATCCAAAAGGAGGATCCGCACCGTAGCGGCCTTGAGGTGGGGGTTCATGGAACGCAGAACCGCCGCCGCGCCGCTGACCATGGGGGCACTCATTGACGTGCCCGATACCCATGTCGTGCCGCCGCCCAGGGCTGTGGTTTCGATCGCCACGCCGGGAGCCGTGATATCGATCTCTGGTCCCTGGGGAGAAAACCAGGCGACATCATCGGCAACATCGAGGGAGCCGACCGCGATCACCTCAGGCATGCTGGCCGGAAATTCCACCCCGGCGCCGTTGTTTCCGGCGGCAGCCACCAGCACGACCCCTGCCTCATGCGCGGCCCGGACTGCGGCTGCCAATGCCTCGGAATCGGCTTCTGCGGTGAAGCTCATATTGATCACCCCTGCGCCGGCCGAAATTGCATAAAAAATCCCTTCCACGGCCTCCCCGATGGTGAACATGTTGCTGCCGCCCGGGTTCAGCTTTAGCGGCAGAACCCTGCCGGCCGCTGCAACGCCAAGGAACAGGGCTGAGACATTCGTGCCGTGACCGTTCTCGTCCTGCGGATCGTTATCGTTGTCACCGAAATCCCAGCCGCTCACATCATCCGGGTAGCCGTTGCCGTCATTATCGATCCCGTCATCCGGTATTTCCCTCGTGTTTTGCCACAGGCGGGAAGAAAAAAAGGGGTTTGCAAGGTCAATTCCGGTATCAAGCACCGCCACCATAACCCCTTCGCCGTCCGCCAATTTTGCAAAAGAGGAGAGGTTGATGATAGCCTGCCAGTCGGATGGCGAATTGCCGTTTGCAAATTGGGAATCAAAGATTGCAGTTTCGATTTTAGCAGTGCCGGACGGTTCAACGAATTCCACCCAGTCCGCCTGTTTAAGCTTCGAGAGGAAACCATCAACCTGGTCAGCCGCAACCCATACGCGACAGATACGGGAAGCCGGGATACAGCGCTTCTCAACCACCTCTTGCGGCCATGAGTAGGGCCCGGCATCCGCCTTTATCCCGACCAGCACCTCAACCGTCTCCGTTCCGTAAACGCTGGGCACCAAAAACAGGCCGATCAGCAAAATGGTATACGCGATTCTTAGAACATTGTGTTTGGTCATTGTTGCTTCCTTGGTTTCTCCTGATTCAACCCCAATCCTCTACTGCATCAACAAGAAAGGCAAGGGGATAAACTCACCCCTTGCCTCAAGTTGATCAGATCAACCCCGGACCGAAGGAATCCGATCCGGAGTGATGGTATGGTTTGTTATTTTACGACAATTGTATTGACATTGCTGAATACGAGCGTATCGAAATCACTCGCAGTCGTGGTGTAGGCATAACCGTAGGTGAAGGTGTCGCCTGCGCCCAGCGTCAGATCGTCCATGGACAATACCGCCAGGGAGAGAACGCCGTTAACCGCGCCGCTGGTATCAAGCTGCACGTCTTCCCAACCCGTCTGGCCGACCGGTACAAAACCGGCTGCCGGTGTGAAAACGAACCAGCCGAAATCAACGCCGCCCTGCGTGAAGTTGATCGCCAGATATTCCTGGGCCGGGGTATCACCGGCTTCAGGGGTGACGTTGAGGTTCAGTTCAAGTGAATCAGTCGCTGCGACTTCAGTGGTCGATGCACCGGCTGCTTCGCCGATCACTGTCGGCCCTGGTTGCGCGATCTCAGTCACTGTGAATTTCTTTTCAGCGGTCACTGTTCCGTCTGCATTAGAGAAGCTCAGCGTAAATTCGCCGGTGATATCTTGCACCGTAATAGCTAAGACATTTCGACCAGGACCAGTAGTGAAATCAACTCTTTGTCCTGAGCTCAAGGTAGTCCACGAAGGATTCTTCGCTTCGACTGTAGGGGTTACCGTACCGCTGATTCCGATGATAATACCCGTCGGATCATCGTATTTAGCGCCATTCTGATCCAGTGTTTCCACGCTCACGGCAATCACGCCGTTGAGAGGAATATTCGCTTGTGAGACGCTGATTACGATGGAATTCAGCTCAGGCTTGGCCGGAACGGTTGCCTCTAACGTGTTTGTTTCTACGCCTGGTTTGGTGTAGGCGAGTTCGATGGTATCCGTTCCTGTAAACACATTAGGATCATACGTAATGCTTGCAATGGTTCCATCCGTGCCTCCAGGCGTTAAATCACCATCACCAGCTACAAATAGACCCACCTCGCCTTTTTCCGAAGTAATAGAGAAAGTTCCAGCATCAACAGAAGTTATGGAGTTTCCAAAGGAATCCGCCATTTTCAGTTGTGCTTCGGGAATCTTGGCTACGTAGTTGCCAGTAACTAAGTCCAAGTTCACCGGAATTGTTGTCACTTCTTCATTATGACCGTTTACCACCTTGGCCGAATTTGGTGCGGCTGTAAGAATATCCGAGTTCGTATCACCGCCTTGGTTAGCCACTATGCATTCCCCATAACGATTCTTCTTATCGGCAATGATATAATATTCATCAGCGGCAGCGGTAATCGTTCCGGTCGCCTTCTGGAACAGCGCCTCGAGGTCAGCATAATCCGCGGCAATATTAGCTTCGATGCTTTCTATCACAAATCCATTGACCACATGTTTGATCACCATTGTTGTTGCTACGGCATCGGAGAGGACTGAATCAGTTACCGCATAATCTCCAAACACATCTGCATCAACACGTACATTAAACGCATCGAAGTTCTCTCCAGCTTTTTTAGAAGAAGTAAAGGTCGCATCAAGTTGAGCTATCAGGTTCTTATCCACAACCTTAATTTCAAGCGGAGCGGAATCAGCAATCGTAGCTATAGCAGGAGTACTGGCTACAAGAGAGGCGGTTCCCAGCTTCAATACATCATTATTCCCTTCGCCCAAATAGTCAGTACCTTCTGAAGCGCCATCGATAATGGTAATTGTGAGAGCCGTATCACTTACTACCTCGTTATCATCCTTAATCTCTAACGTTATGTCAGTCCCGGTATTATTTGTGGTCTTATTGCCATATTCATCCAGAACATAAGCGGTTACCACAGTGCTTGCATTAGGGATATTATCATTACTGATAACCGATTTCTCTGAGGCCAGCAAAAGCCCTTTAACGGTTTGCTTAGCCTTGACGGTGAGAGTATCGCTGTCATTAAAATCAATCGAGTCGCCGTCAAATCCTTCCAATTCGGCCTTAATGTAATATTTTCCAGCTTTTGTGACCGATGAATCAAAGGTGATAGTGGCAGTACCTGCACCCATTGTACCGGTAAAGGTGTATGCGGTACCGAGAGCCGTGTAAAGGGTTAATGTTACAGGTCCGCTTGCTGCGTCGTTATCGGCTTTTATCGTTACCTGACCGCCGGCAATGCCTGCTGTCATTGCGCCATTAATACCATCAGCTGGAGTATCATCACCATCGTCATCTGCAGGGCTAGGTTCAAATTTCGTAATATCAAGCGATTTAACGACAGCCGAGGCTGCATTGACCGTGACATTCTGCGAAAAGGTATCGATGGTATTGTAAGTGACACCTCCCTGTTCATTAAAAAATTTTTCCTGCAGCGTTACGGTTAGCTTATCGGTGCCTGATACGGTAGCTGGGTACTTAATATGTACTTGACCAACTCCTTGAACAAGTTCGATATACTTAATAGTTGCAGCCCAAGATCCCGTTACAGGCCAGTTTCCACTAGTGCCACCATCCTTAACCTCACCTAATTGGCTGCTCACCACGGCCATAATAGTTGCGCCGAACTGTTCTCCGAAAAGGTCTACCTTGCCTTCTTCATCAAGACCCAGAATGGATAAATTGATGGTTTCTCCGGCCGTAACAGTAGTTTTATCAATAACAAAATAACCACTTTGGGTTGAGGTTTCGGCCCACGCCCCACTCACCATCGTGCCGCATACAAACATTAGCGCAACAATGGGAGCAACAAGCTTTTTTTTAATTCCTATCATTCACTTTCTCCTGTAAAATTTTAGTGGTTCAAAATATTAATTTCCATTAATCCATTTTCTCGTACCCTATTAATGAGCACTAATTTAATCATTCATTTACCTTAACCGTATCACCTCCTTTCTTGTTTTTAAATAGCTTTGAAACGATAGAGATGAGCAAAAATTGTGCCAGCAAAGGATAAGGGCATCAAGTATAAAGTTTAGGGTTTAAATATTAAGGTGCAAAAAGTATGATAACGGGCCTACTTTTTTCATTAACGGATACAATCCTGGCCTGGATAAGCCGGTTTAACATGCACGAAATAGCATGGCACTCCCTTATGATATAATGAAAATTTTTCTTATACACTATACTCTTATCCCCTAACCCTTTCCTCTGGTTAGATCAAAACACAGTTGGTTAAATATAGCCAACGTTCCTCAATCCCCGACCCTCAAGTCCACCAGCTGATTGTTCTCCTGCCTGAAAACGCTCCTCCGGGCCACAACCTGCCCGGCGGCATTCCTTGCCTCAAGCAGCAGAAAACCGGCGGGAAGCTCAAACTGGTAAGCGCCGAGAGGCCCGACCGGCATTTCCAGCTCAATATTCGGAGCCAGTAGTCTGAGTACCACATTCACCCCGGAAGCCGCATCCGCCGGATTCATGGTCCCGTCGCCATCAGGATCGTGATAGACGTTGCCCAGCAGAAAGGCCCGCGGCTGAAGCGGCTGCCCGAAGTCGGCCACGGCAACGTAGGCGTTCGTAGAAAGATCATCCCCGAGATCAAGCCGGGCCGCCGTAAGCGCGATCCCGATCTCGGTAAAAGCGGGATTGAAGATATTCCTTGCCAAAGGGTTGCCGGGGGCCAGTTCGTCCTTCAGCATGTTGGTGAAGATGATATCCACCGCTTCCATCGGCTCCAGATACGTGTCAAAAAGCAGGGCGCCCAGACTCTCACCCGTATTCAGGGCATCGTATCCGGCAGCCGCGATTCTTTCGGTAACAGTGGTGCCATCCGGGGAATTGTAGGCGTAATAAAGATTGTCGATCATATCCTGATTATGACCCCAGGCCGAGTCAAAGAGATTCTGGTTCCAGGCCAGCGGCGGAAGCCCCTGATCCAGAATCCAGCCCTCCGCTCCCAAGGCTTCGCGGGCCGATTGTTCCTCGATCCCAAACTTTGCCAAGGTTTGTAACGGTTTATTTCTGGTCTCATTGATCAGCCGCCACAGGTAAAAAGAGGCATCCAAATAGTCGTCCGCAGGAACTGCCGGGGCCATACAAAGGGCCAAAAAAAAATATATGAGGGCTATTTTTAAAATTTTCATACTCATGGTCTCCAAAAGATTTTTTAATCAGAGATGCAATGACCATGCCAATAGCCCTATTTCAAAATTGCAATTTGCAATTGTGAAATGCAAAGTGTTCCGGTTATGAAAGACGGTGATGTGGATCTATTTGATCGTTTGGGCAGAAAGTTGACCGATGGTTCTCTTGTTTTCTCGCTCCGGAATGTTTTTCGCCTTCCAATATGGCAATTTTCTCATTGAGTATGCGGAGTTTTTGTTCCTGCTTTGAACGGTCAATGTCCATCGTCAGGATCTTGATCAGAATTATCCCCATTCCGGTGATAATAAACAGGATCGGTGGATAATGGACACCCAGCTTTACCGCGATCCAGTCGTTCAGGTGCGGAAAGGCCCCAAACACGACAGCTGCGATGGCAATCAGAAACCACAGGACGGAATATCTGGTATGCAGAAGATCTCTGCGAACCAGTTGAATTATAACGCCTGCTATCACAAAACCCAATACTAATGATGTCAAACGATAAGTAAACAATGGCACCTCCGGAACGCTCTAATGGAGCGCAACCATTTATTTATGGAATGGGATAGACGGTTGCCCGATCCTTACCAGGCACAGGATCTTTCCTTTGCTGAATTTCGAAAACTCAGGCCGTTATTTCAATTTGGATAAACACAAAATCCCTGTAAAGACCAGGTACTGAAAGACAGCAAACCACGATGAAAAGACTCTTGAATGTCCCGAAATTCTGGGGCACATCTTTACCGGTGTTTCTGATATCTTAAGGCCTCTCTTTTGCAGACAAAGCAGAACCCCGATGTCCTGATAATCGAGAAGGCCGGTGTCAGCCGATATGAGGGCGCAAATGGCATCACGATTGTAAGCGCGGAACCCCGACGTCAAATCTTTGATCTCAAGCATTGCAAGTTTACGAAAAAAGGCCCACGCAAATTTCCTGGCCGGACTTCCCCGATGCAGACACGATCCGATAACCACATCCGCCTGATTCGATTCAACAGGGGCAACAACGGATAGAACGGAATCGGCAGGATGTTGGCCGTCCGCATCCATTGTCACCGCAATCTCGTAACCATGGGCGGCGGCGTAGCGAAAACCTGTCCGCATGGCACCCCACGCACCTGAGCGCAAGGTGTGCGGCAAGACCACAGCTCCTGCCGCCCGAGCCGCCTCCGCGGTACCGTCCGTGCTGGCATCGTCGATCACGACCACATCGCCGTTAACTGCCGCCTTGACGTCCCGAACAATGCGACCTATGGTAAGCACTTCGTTTAGCGCCGGGATCAGAACCACCAATGATCGGCTGCGTGAGAATTTACTCGATCTCATTGCACAATATCCCGATACAGGGATATGACCTTGCGAGCCACTTGGTCTATCTGGAAAAAGTTATTAAACTGCTCTTTCGCGGCCCTGCCCATACTTTTCCTTAAATGCTGTTTTTCGGCCATGGCTTGTAACGCGCGCGCCAGGCCGCTTGCATCTCCGGGGGGAACCAAAAAACCGGTTTCTCCGTGCGTTACTACCCAGCCGATACCTGATCCCGCCACGTCACTCGCCACAACAGGCTTGGCATACCGCATGGCCTCCAAAAGAACCAGCCCGAACGCTTCGGTCCGCTCCACGGAGGGAAGGCAGAGGCAGTCGCAGCTAGCCAGCAGCGCCTGAAGCTTCGTCTCTTCCATAAAACCTGAAAGTTCCACCCTTTCCGCAAGTCCCAGTTCCTTGATAAGGCTTTGCAGGCGTTCCTTACGATCTCCTTCTCCAACAATGAGAACCCTGATACCCGGCACGTGTGCCGCCGCCCTTATCAGGACCTCGTGCCCCTTATAATACGTCAGTCTGCCAATGGCAAGTACCCTGATATGTTTTTGTTGCCATATTCCCTCTGCCCACTTTTTGAGAGCTTCGGCAGGTATTTTCAACCGCATCGCATCCAATCCAAGCGGAACTACCCGGCATTTATCCCTCCAGGGTGTCAGGGCTTCACTCGTGGCAAGATAGGAGGGAGAAGTGGCAACAATCGTTTGGGTGCGTTGCAAAAGGCGCTGTTCAACCGGCCGATACAGCCTGTAGGCAACGGCCAGCCTGCGGTCGATCTCCGAAGGCACCACGTCCGAATGCCAGTGAACCACCCAGGGGATTCGCCGGGCGCATGCAAGCGTCATTGCCCAGAAGGCGGAAGTGTTCGGCAGGTGCAGGTGCAAAATTTGCGGGTGAAACGTATGGATAAACTTATTTAACACCAGCGGAAACCCCGGGCTGACCGGCGCATACATCAGGCTTCCGTAACAGGGTACGCGATAGACCGGAGAAGATATATTGTTGCAGCATGAGCGCTTTCGTAATGATGGCTGATCATGGACCAGGGCTTTTGCATTGACTCCGATACGCTTTAAGGCCGGGAGCAGATCACCCAGGAAATTTTCCATTCCCCCGGCAAAGGGCGGATAGAATTTGCCGATATGGAGTACACGCATATTTATAAGCCGGACTGTTTGGTTACAGGTTGTGGTTTGCTGGTTGCGGATTGCGGGTTCCCAAGCAAAGCAAGATTATGCCTCGCCTCCTTGTGCTGCGGGTCCCTTTTGAGGACCTTCAAAAACATTTTTCTTGCCTCGGATATGCGTCCCCGGAGTGCAAGTACATTGCCCAGGTTGGTCACGGCAGAGAGGTTTTCGGGGTAAGCTTCGACGGCCTTGCGGTAACACGTTTCAGCCTCGGGATATTGCTTCTTTATGAAGTATATATTCCCCTTATTGTTAAGTATCTTCGAACGATTCAGCGAGTTCATCCGTTGTTTCAAAAAAACATCTGCTTTCTCAAGTGCTTCATCGTACCGCCCAAGGCGTCGAAGTACGATTAAGAGATTGACGGCTGCGGTCTCGTTCATCTTGATCCCGTTATGATCCCCGGCGTCCCAAGGTTTTATTGCATGATACAGTGCTTTTGCCGCCGCCTCATTTTCCCCGGCATTAAGGAGGTGCTTTGCCAGGGTGTTCCAAGGCCTGGCTTTTTGGGGTGAATATTTCGTGCAATTCTGCCAGAAAAGAATCGGATCCCTCCATACCTGATTACGCTGCCAGGTCATGGTGCCCATGATCAAAACCAAAACCACAGGGATTAATGATGCCCCATAGCTTCTTTTGAATTTTGTTACCAAAATAGCCAGAAGCCATCCGGTTCCCAGGCAGAGCCCCAGGTTCGGCAGATAGGTCCGATGCTCAAAGCAGACATCCCTGATGGGAATCAAACTCCATTCTATAAGGTGCGCGAGATAATAGAACAGCACGGCAAAGGCCGCCATCGGAAAACGTCTCAAGAACAGCAGCGCTCCGGTGAGAAGACCCAGATGCCCTGTCATGGACGCAATAACCTTCCAGTCGAAAAACCCCGCGGCCAGGGGTACGTCATAGTCCAGATGCAACCCCAGCGGCCAGAAAAAGAGCCGGAGGTATATCCATAAAACCTTGGACTGTGTGAAGAGATACTCTCCCCGTGAGATGGTGGTGGTCTCGCGGGTCAGGGCCTGCATGGCATCCAGGGAAAACGGATCATAGTGGAGGATCAATCCCAGAACGGCCCATGCCGCCCCCAGTCCCAGCAGCATGGCGCCTGTTATAATTGCAAGCCGTTTTCGGTTTGCCGGGAAAAAGACCATCTCGATGATGAGGATCGCCAGGGGCAGGGTAATGGTATTCTGCTTGGTAAAGAATGCCAGCAGGGCAAACATGATCGCAGCCGCCGACTGGAGCCACTTCAGCCGATTTTTTCCGGCAAGCCGGGCATGGACATAGCAGGCGAGGGCGGCGATGTAGAACAAAGCAGCCATTGAGGCCAGCCGCTGAACCGTATAGGTGACGGCCTGGGTCTGAAGCGGATGGAGCGCAAAAAGCATGGCCGCCAGCAAGGGCAGCCATTTGGCGGCACCCGGCGGGATTCGGTCGGCCATGGCCGGCGTGCGTACGATCCCTTTCCCGAACGCGAGAACGGCACACCCCGCAAGAAAATGGATCAGGATGTTGACAACATGGTATCCCTCCACCTGAAACTGGTGCCAGTGATAATTCAGGGCAAAGGTAAAGTATCCAACCACCCTGAGTGGCGCAAAGCGCCACAACCTGTCGATATCGAGCCAGTTGTAAATAGTTGGGTTTTCAACGATGGATGAAAAATCGTCCAGGTAGAAGGGGACATCCAGGGTATGGCCACAGGCCATGACGACGGCCAGGGCAAGAACAGCGGCCTGAAACCACCATAGACCGGCTGCTTGCAGAAGCCCGGTAGTACGCGGAAGAGCGGTCTCCCTATTCGCCGGCGCGGGATGATTTTTCTTTTTCCGGACCTCGCGCTGTGCCGGCGGACGGGCCTGTCCGGAACCCGAGTTTCGTTTTTTATGTTTCTTTTTTTTGCTCATGCCTGGTATTGCGACCGAATTTTCAGTGTTCCAATTTGTCTGTCAGTCGTTGGATGATGCGATGTTGGTACTGGAAATGAGGAAACAAATACTAATTTTACATCATACGGTTTGTGTGTCTTTTGCTTTAAGCCGGTGTGGAGATCGTCCCGTCCTGAAGCCGCAGGCGGTCAAGAACGGATTCGCAATCGGCCTGAACCATGAATCCCTGCGTTTTCTTTTTGTAATTTGGCCACTTCATCAACCAAAGGGTTCTTTTTAAGATTGATTTGATGTTGTAATATTCGAATCATGTAAATATTCCGGATGTTTTTCCATCCATTCTTTGGGATTCTTGCAAAATGCCTGATATGCATCCAAAACCGGAGTCGGTTCCCCCTGCATCACCATTCTTCCTTTTTCCAGCCAGATTACTTTATTGCAGAGTTGTTTAAGCTGGGCAGGACTGTGTGAAATGACAATGGCGCACTTGGTCAGTGAGTGCAGGTTTTTCATTCTATCCATTGCCTTATCCCGAAAAGCGTTGTCACCCGTTGCCATTACCTCGTCCAGGATAAGGATGTCCGGGCGGATGGCAGTGGCAATGGCAAATGCCAGGCGGCTTCTCATCCCGCTGGAATACGTGCGCACCTGCTCATCCATGAACTCTCCGATATCGGCAAACGCTTCTATTTCATCCATTCGCTCTCTTATTTCAGATGTTTTAAGGCCCAGCAGGCTGCCGCTGATGTAAACGTTTTCCCGGCCGGAAAGCTGTTTTTGAAACCCTACTCCCAGGGCCAGAAGCTGTACCCGGCCGTTAATCTCTATCTCTCCTTTGTCCGGCTGGTATACTTTTGTACAGACCAGGGATAATGTGCTCTTTCCTGATCCGTTGCGACCGATAATACCCAGGGTTTCACCCTCATGGATGCAGAAAGAAACACCCCGCAGTGCCCAGAAATTCTTATCTCTGTTTTTGTTTTTAAAAAACAGCTCAAAAATGGATGAATGCTTGCGAAAGCATAAACTTACATTATCAAAGACGACTATGGGTGAAAGGTTTTTCGATAATGGTTGACACGTGTCATTTGAAAATTCAGTCATAAGTCAAAATCAAACCTGCGCAATGGTTTTACAGCATTTTGGGAACATAGGGTGATGACCTGCGGAAAAAGAACAATCCGAACTGCATGATAGCAAAAACAGCTGCAAAGACAATCAGCAGGGGAACGGGATCGAACATCCTCCCATGAAAAAGAAGGTCTTTAACAGCGGTTATGACATGAACCATGGGGTTCAACGAATAAAGGGCCTTGGCGTATTCAGGAATGGACGGATTGTCATAAATTCTGTCCGAAGCGTATAAAACAGGGCTTAGATACATACCGAAACGCAACACATAGGAGATCAATTTACCGGTGTCTCTGATATAGACTTCAAATATTGACAAAAACAACCCCGCGGTAAACGATATCATAATCGTCAAGAACACTGGAACTACAATACTCAAGGTGTGCAATCCCAACGCATGATAATTCCAGATCATGATGACGATGAAGCCGATTATGCAAAAGAAGGCCTGCACCAGGGGGGAAATGATTACATAAATTACCATGGGCAGGGATGCCTGCTTGATCAGGCCTTCGCTGCGAACAAGGGCTCCCGTGCATAAAGCAATCGAACGGGAAAAAAACTGATACGTTACAAGGCCGCAGAGAAGAAATAGATGGTAATTGGGCCCGCCGCGGTTAAAAATGACTTTTACCACAAAATAATAAATCAGCATGAGAAACAAAGGATCTAAAATCCACCAGAGCATTCCCAATTTGGTGGTTGCCACCGTGGTTTTGGTGTTTACATAAAATTGACTGCGCAAGGCGTGACGGTTTTCCCAGATATCTTTGCTAAGTCTTAACATCCAACGTCCATTTTCATTTTCGATTATTTGTGTTTAATGAATTCAATGTATCCAATAATTGGGAGAAACTCACGTTATTTCTCCTATAATAAATACACCAACAATTGGCAAAGTAGTTTTTTTCAGTTTCAAGATATGCTTCAATAACTTGCCATGATCCATGGGAGGGTTTCAACCAGATAACTGCCAGAAGGGTCGAATGCCATCGTGGGGGTGGAACAGGGGCTTGATTGCCTCCGCATCAGGAACGTTCAGCGACTCCAATTCCGAAGGCAACCCATAGGTGGCCTTGCAGGCATGGTAAATGGGATAAAAACGCTCGTGATCAAATGCATCGATCTGCTGGTAAGGCCAGTCCCTGCCCAGGTATGCAAGAAGCCACCACATACCTTTTCGTATGCCTTGGCCATCCTGTCCTTCAAAACGCCACAAATCTTCATGAAAAGTTGCAGCCAATTGGGCTAAATGAATCCACCCCTGAAGATTAAAACAGCAATAATGGGCAGTTGTGGTTCGTTTCATCTCTTCCGGTTGTCGTCCCTGGGCATCAAAATGCTGCAGCAGCCTGAACCGGCTGTCGCGCAGGGTATCACGGAGCAGCAGGGTCTCCCCCAGGAAGGCAGCAATGGATGCTACCTGCAGATCATAGTAAACGCCGTGATTGTTTTGTGCTGCTCGCTCTTTCTGTCCCTGCGGACTGGTTCTCAACCAGTGAAGGTAATGCTCAAACCATTCCTGTAACCGAGAGTGTTCTTCAGGTGAAATTATTCCGGCGCGCACAAGCAGTTTGACCGCGTCCAGAAAAAAGTATAGATCCTTCATCTCGATAATGCCGGAACTGCTTCCCTTGTCATTATTGTGTCCCAGTCGTACCTGGGCATAGGTGAGGTGTGGATTCATGGCCGAATCGGGGTCCAGAAACCAGCGACGGATCAATCGGGCGCCGTGTTGGGCAAAGCGTTGTTCCCCCAGATGATGCCAGGCCAGCGCCAGCACCATAGTGTCATCAAAAAGGCGTTGCAGGCGGGTTCGGTCATATTGATCACTGAGTGGTTCATATAACCGGGTCCCGGGAACCCGCTGTCCGTCGCGGCTCACGTAGGGCCGGCCCGATGGAGTCAGGGGGTTGGGCCAGTAGTACGGTGCGGGATGCCAATAATCATGAGGGTCTCCGCTTGGAGCCCGGGTGGTCTTGTCCAGAACAGAGTAGGGACCTTGCACCACGGCCTGTTCAGCCTCTTCCCGAAGTTTATCAAGGAGCGTGTTGTGAGAATCGCTCGTCTTATCACAGGGCGCCAATGCTTTTCCGATGATTACGAGTGCATTATCCTGTCTCCCGATCCTTGCCTGTGTGTCCAGATGATCCAGCAAGCCGATGACGGCCTCGACCCGTGCCACACCTCGATCAACCTTGCCCTGGACGGGATCCTTTTCCAATCGCTCCTGACCTGAATTCAATCTGGCCACCCAACCGGCATAAGAAAAAGCACCTGCCTCCTTTGCATAGCGGGGTCCGGGCAGGTCCCAGGGCTCCAGCTTCCATTCATCCCAGTTTCCTGGTATGCCCAGCTGCCAGAGCAATTCTACCTTGGGCCGGCGCCCGTAAAAAAAGGACTCGTTAAAGGAAAGCGAGCTGTCCCTTCGAAACAGGATCTGGGGTTCTTCCACTGCCGCTGGGCTGAAATCCGGATCCAATACCAGACGGTTATCCGTGATTCGGGCCATGGGTATCACAAAATACGGGATTTCAGGTGAGGCTTGCACGGTTGTAACAATGTCATCCCATCCCTGTTTTGTGATAAAGCAGTTGCCATCCCAGGGCAATACCCATTTGGCCAGTCCCTTGCCTTGAGCAAGGGCCGCGTTGCGTGCCTCGTTATTGTTCATCACATAGTTGTTTTTATGCCGGTAAAGACGCATCAGTACTCGCCCTTGTTCATCCGGGCTGAGAGCCTTGAAACGGCGGGAGTAGGGAACGAATTCTACAGGCACCCCCTCAATGTCCCAGCTCACGTTCAGGTATTCATCCTGATGAAAAGGGATGTGGAGATAGGAGCGGTTCGCTTCTTTCAACATGCGCAGAATGATTTTTTCTTCGCCCGGATCGACAATACGGTTGACCACAAAGCGTTTCTCGCATTCCGGAAACTCCGATTCATTTTCAAGGATGAACCCGAGATTTTCTCGGGTTTGACCTTTGCGATGGCGGGGCACCAGATCATTGCCAAGTATTCGGTAGAGCACAAATGTGTCAGGTTCATTGGATATTGGGCATTGCAGGTATTTTTCTTTTAAATTAGAAAGAGTAACCGTTGGATATGATCCTCGGTCCAGAGAGGTCCGCACCACTTTTTCAGGTCCGTGCAGTCCCTTCAGAAAATGATACAGAGTAACTGATCCAGGAACCTGACTCACTAGTTTTTTGAAAGTTTCCCAAAAGTGCATGGAGGATTAAAACCTTATCTAATCAGCTGCTAATTTATTTATCTCAAAAAAAACATTTATTGGCAAATTTGAACCAGCACGTATACAATCGCAAAGCATAAAAAATGCCAAACAAGGGGAAAAAGTCAACCCTTGAACGGGACAATTTAAACAATACCGCAGGACTTGCGACAGGGAACAGGTGAATACAGCAAATGGCGACATCCTTGAATCGGTTATGCGGAAATCTTTCAGGAAAAAGCCTGCGCAGGCGTATCTGACCCGGGGTAACCCTTTTTTGTTTTTGAAAGAGTGATGAAAAAGAATTCCTGGCTGGATGATACATGATATTGTCCTGGTCAAAGTACATTTTAAAACCGTGGCTACGTGCACGATTGCCAAATTCACAATCACCGCCAGATAAAAGCCTGGAATCAAAATTACCGGCTTTTTCGATGACGTTCCTTGCTACAAAGAGACATGCTGTTGGCGCGTATCCATCGATTTTCATATAATTTTTTATGGGAAATCCCAAAATAATATCATATTTTTCCCATAAAGACGGTATTTTCTTTGATGAATATATTTCAATATTACAACCGACATAATCCTTTTTTTTATTTGTGAAACATTGAACACCCTTATAAATCCAGTCTGAACCAACAGTCATGTCCGAATCAATAAAAGCAATAATTTCACCACGTGACACACTGAATCCTTTGTTCCGCGCAGCGTACGAACCTTGCATTTCTTCAGTTTCAACAATGACATTACCTTCAAATTCAGATACTGTTTTCTGAATCATTGAGATTGTATCATCATTTGAATTATTATCGACAACAATAATCTCATACTGTTTTTTGGGGTAGTCTTGCCTGAACAATGATCGAAGCGTTTGCTGTATTCCGTAAGGATCATTATGTACGGGAATAATCACGGAAACAAATGGCCAATCGTGCATATTTCATTCTCAACAAAGATTTGATTTCGAGGAAAATTCTCATTTCCCTGTAGATGGCATCAGGGACCCGCCAATCATTTATCTCATCTGACTCAATTATTCCACCCACCTACTATATCCCAATCAACCAAATAAACAGGCTCGCTTCTTGGAACTCCGCCTTTGTCATGAGGTGGTTGGCCGTTTCGTTGAATAAGCATGGTTAATATGCCGTCCCTGTCCCAGCGGATGCGGTCAATGACCGGTTCCGCGAACTCCAGAGGCGCCGGCCAGAGTATCTTTGTTTCACTTGCATCTGGTTTATATTCCGGGGAAAGCAACCTTTGCACAACCATTCGGTCTTTTGTGAAATCACCCCTGAAAATCACGTAAACCCGGTCCTGTTTATCAATAACAATCTCCGGCCGGCTGATGGGTATTTGAAGGGCTCCCCCGCCGGCAAGAACAAACGGCTTGTCCCGCGTGCTTATGTAATGATGCCGCCACACCTTTCCATCAAACCACAGATGTTCATACTGGGGAATCTTGTCTGGATCATCAGAGTAAAACACAATGTGCGGGCGGCCTTTGCTATCCACAGCCATGCTGGTTTGGTTGATCAGATTCGATCCTGGGGAAACGGTCCAAACCGTCTCCGAATTCACCTGCGTAATAGGAGTTTTCAGTTCCCGGCCCTTAGAACTATGCCAAGTACAACCGTGATCATCCGAATAGGCATAATCCACATTTATGTTATTGATTCTTTTCTCTGAACCGATGGAGTTTGTCCTCCAGACAAAAGATAAATGCATCCTGCCTGTATGGTCTATAATCGGGTGGTTCCAATAGGCGTTGCTGGTCCAGGGGTTTTGTTGCGATCCGGACAGAATGCACGGTTCCCTGTCTTTCCACTCTGATGACTGCTCATCATATTCCTTGATGCATGCTTCTCCCTTTCCAGAACTTCCATAACGATACAGGAAAAGCATGGGCCTTTGCACTTCCCCTGCTCCGTCATAAATAAAAGCTGGGTACGTTATCAGGCTCTCACGCCGTCCCGTCATTTGAACCATATCAGTCCATAAATTGATTGATAAAGGTTCCAAGGACCTGCGGTAACGAAGATCATTTCCATGATGATCGTAGCTAATATGCAAATGGCCAAGGCGGTCAATGCCAATGCTAATGGAATTGTGCGCATCAAAAAGGTTGTATTCACCCGGAATAAGATGCGTCATTATTTTGTTGCTATCCAGATTTCTCTGGACCAGTTTTATGTTACCCTCAGAGTCGTAAAAAGCGGTAAATTGAAAGTTTTTGGAGGTGATCACCCCATGATGACGGAAGATCACAGTATTGATGGTGTTTGTGGCCCAGCCATTACCCAGGTTGATTGTATTTTTAGGCTGGATGACGTTGCTTGCCTGTGAATGCGCCTGACTTGTCGAAAAAATCAAAACTGCAAAGGTAAAAACCGCAACAGTAAACAGTAGACGATGAAATTTTATAGAATCCATATTTATTGGCCTTATCAAACCGTTTGAGGAAGAAGAAACGAACATCCTTTTGCACTATGATCACATAAATGGGAATCTCGGCCGAGAGCCATTACAAGCATCTGTGAGTTCTTTCTCCAGATGACTTATGATCGTTACTGATTCAAGCAGTTCCTCCCGCCCCGTTTTCAATGCCGCCAGAATGCGTGGAATGGCGTCGTGCCTGGAGGATAGGACACCGTCTCGTTTCAATATCGCTTCCGGTGGCTTCCTGCCGGCGGAATATTTGCTGACAATGGCGTCGTAGTTGTTCCACAAAACCTGGTTGGCTGGTTGGAAACCGGCGATCAGGAGCAGACCGGTGGGCGAGGTATTTACAGGCAGGAGAAACAGGTCGGGCCGGTATCGGCTCAGGATCTCGTAGATCTTCCACACGTCGCCAGTCCAGGCGCGCGTTCTTCGCCGCCGCTCCGCCTGGGCCGGATGTGCGGGAAAGATGTCGTCGATGACCACCAGGGTCCACGGAGCCGCCATTCGTTCCACATGCATGAAGTCACGCAGGGTGTGCTCGAAAAGGTGCATGCCGTCGATGAACACCAGATCCGGTGGGTTCTTCACCAATGAAACGGCAGGGCCGCGGAAGAAATCATCGCTGGTCATGGCCACTACCTTGGCCCCCTCGGACAACACAACACTTACTTGGGGCATGGGATCAACGCCAATTGCATCACATGACGCCAAAGCCAGGCTTTTCCCGCTCTGAACACCGATTTCCAGGTACATCTCAGGTGCGAGGATGCGATGGATCAAGGAGAGCATTTCATGCTTGTCACCGTCACCAATGCGCACTTCCTCTTCAGGGCTCCCCTTGGGAAAAGACTTTTGCTTCTGATAAGCTTCATCCAGGCGTTGGTAGACCTGGGCAGGGGTGCTTTCTCCCTGAAGTGCTGCCACATCCTGCCAGCGCCTGACAGCCTCGGGCCAGTCTTTGCGCTTCATGGAGAGTTCAGCAAAGGCCATTCTCAGTGTCACTGCCCCTGGCTCATCTTCCACACCCTTGCGCAATACTGCATCGGCTTCGGCCAAGCATCCTGCGTCTTCAAACGCTGTGGCCAAATGCAGCAAGTTGTCGGAATCCGAGTCTTGGGGAGTTGTCCCCAGGAGTGTTTTCCAACTCTCCAAGCTGAGAAAAGCCCGCAATGACTCATGGTGCAATCCCTGATTTTGGCTTACCTTGAGCCATATCTCTACTCGTGCCGGAAAGTCCGGCATTTGGGCAGGACCTGTAAGGACAACGACAGGCTCCTTGCCGGTGATGAGTAAGGCGAGATTGTCCTTTGCCGGAACCCGCAAGGCTGTTCCTTCCACGGCCACAAGGTTGTTGTCCTCGGATGTCTGGGCGGACCAGAGCACCTCATCCGTAGCCCGGTTGACGAGTTTGACGGCTGATATGGTTGCCGCCCCCGTGGTATTCAGGGGACAAAAGCGCAAAGGCGTGTCGTTGAGCAGGTCTGGCCTGGGGATATCCAGGGTGATCTTTTGCCACTGGTCAGGCAAAATAGGAATCCGCTTTGCCCTGTATTCGCCGACGCTTGTGGGGATAGAGAGCGTGGCAAACAAGGCCTGCCCCGCATGGGAGGCGCTCAAAAGCCGCTCTTCCCGTGTGCGCAGGCCATGTTCTTTGTGCTCATAATGCCCAAGTACCTGAAACATCATGTCCAGGAGACCATCGCCGCCGGAAACCGCCTCGTGGTCGCCAATGGCCATCATGCCGCGGCTGGAATGTGTTGTTGCCTGAACCCCGGCGCCGGCCTGGAGCAGCTGCAAGGCATCATAGAAGCGATTGAACGGGGTGAATCGTTTCCTGTCGGCCTCCGAAGCAATCCCTGCATGGTGGTGCATCAAGCCTGGCTTAACAAAATTTAGAAGGGCGTGGTATGAGGTGCTCAGGTCTATAGGAAATTTTATATCCAGGGATCTCCCGGCTGAATTCAGGGTAGTGATCGGGTTTGCCATGAGCTGATCAAAAGTGATCAGAACACTTTTACGATTTGCAGAGCCGGTTAGAGCATCCCGCACCCATGCCAGCCAGACTAGGTGGCCTTTGAGAAGGTCGATATCTTGGTCTTCCTGCAAGGAAAGAGCGACTTCATAAGGATGGCGAACCATATGAATGAAGCGTGGCTCCAGATCTTGATCCTGAAAGGCTTCCATCCATAGGGGCAGAATACGGCACAGCAAGGGGTCAGCCAGAAACAGGAGGCCACCAGCATTCCGTCGGGAGGCGAGCAGACCCCGGATGCGCCCTCTGGCCTTGTCCGCGCCATACGAGTTCAACCACCCCTGAGGCAAAGGGCCAACCATGGTTGGAGAATGGTCTGTGTCTTGGAAAAGCAGACGGTTGATAGTGGAAATTTCTGCCCGGCTCCGTTCGTCAAGAGCGTGCAGTCCAAGCTTGCTCAAGCATTCGCCGAGTATGGATATGCCACTTCTGGGCGCACCTATTAATATAATGGTAGGTTTGGCCATATGTATTCCAATGCTTCGAAAAGCTTATTACTTGTGACTGATTTTGCGGGGACTGGTCTTTTTTCAATCGCCCCGCTCCATACGTGCATGGTTCAAGCTGATAATTTTTAGCACGCCTGCGGTGGCTCCAATCCTTAATACCGTATACAAGAACTTTATTAGAGCTTGTAATCTTCCTTTTTGAGTAGAAGAACTGTATGAATTGTCAAACCTTTCCAGCAATTCTCTGGAATGTTGGCTTTTAAAAGAATCTCTGGTGAAAATAGTTTTGTAGCATCGTAATCAGGATCAATTGGAATGACACGACCAAGAGTATTATGAATATCATTAGTGCCAATACGTCTGACATGATCAAATTGACCAAACCGCGTTTTTGCCTCCTCAACACTGAGAGGGGCAAAACATTCATCATAGTAGCCTGCCATGAACGGTATCACGCAAAGATGTCTTCCATTGTCTTTAAGGGCCCGATGTAAATGCTTAAGAACAAAACTATAATTACAAGGTACATGTTCCATAACATGGCTGTGAATAATAAGATCAAAAAAATTGTCAGGCAATCCCTCAACATCATTACATAAATCAAACTTTTGTATCCCCTTCGCAAAACTATATCTACTTGGATCATAGTCCGTAACGAAATAATTTGACGGAGGAATAATTTTTGATATAGCTTGGTACAGCGCTTTCTCTGGCGCCAGATGAAAAACTTTTATATCTGGAGTAATTAATTCAAAATTTTGTAAATGTAAATATAGCAACCTGGTTCGCTCTAAAGATCCACAATTTAAACATTTTACATTTTTTCTTGATCCCATTTTGCCAAATAGCGGGCAACCGCAGATATTGCAATACCGATAGTCTTGCCATTCAGCTTTTGCAGACATAGCATCTGCAATCTCTGTAACACGCGGTTTTGCTGTAGTGCTAAAAACATTCAAAATTTCTTGCCAGCATTTCTCCGCCTCAGACCAGTCTTTTTGCTTCATAGCTTCTTCAGCGTATTTCATTGCATCGTCTATGTTAATGAAAACTTGTTGTGATTCAACCATATTTATATCCATTTTGGCAACTGCCTTCTGAGATCTGACGCTGGTTTTTGTGGTGTTACTGACCTGTTGGCTGCTACTACCCGAATCGTGGTGACAAGAGTGGCACTGGGCTCCCAAATTCCAAAACGGTCGAATCCCGTCATGTGGGAAAAATCTCGGTTTTACCTTGTATTTTGAGTCTGGTAAATTGGTGACTCCCAGTGGATTAATTGAGACGGCAGAAACAGCAAACCATATGGGGTAAAAGCGTTCTGCGTCAAAATCATCTATCTGCTGATAGGGCCACTTTTTCCCCATATGACCCAGAAGCCATTGCGCACCCTTAATCAAGCTTGCACCATTTGGTGCTTCATAGGACCAGAAATCCGTATTATACCGAGAGGCTATTTCTGCCAGGTTTAACCAGCTTTGAAAATTAAAAAGGCAATAATGCGCTGTCGTTTTCCGTTTTAATTCATCGGGCTGTGAGCCGTCAGGTGCAAATTGCTGAGAGATTCTGGACTGAGCGCGAGCCAAGGTTTCAAACAGGACTGATTTATCATTCAAAAAAGAGGCAATGGAAGATACTTGAAGATCATAGCAGGCGCCATGATTGTTGGCCGATCCGCATTCGACTCTTCCCTGGGGGGAATACAACAGCCAGTCCAAATATGTTTTCAGCCAATCTTTAAAACTACCGAGATCGTCACTTGAAACAACACCGGCCGCGGTCATCATGCGCACGGCATCGAGATAATAATACATATCCTTCATCTCGATGATCCCGGTGCTGGAACCAATATTCTTATTGTGTCCCATTCTGACTTGGCCGTATTTTAAGTGAGGCGTCATTCGCGTAATTGGATCCACGAAAAAACGTTCCAGAATTCGTGCGCCATGCTCAGCATACTTCTTTTCACCTGAAAACTTCCATGCCAGCGCCAGAATGAAGGAATCATCGAACACACGCTGCAAACGCGTGCGATCATACTTATCACTTTCCGCCTCATACATACTGGTGCCGGGCGCCCGCTCCCCGTCTTTTCGAATATAAGGCAAACCGTCTTGCGTATCCGGGTTGGGCCACCAGTAAGGGGCAGGATGCCAGTAGTCGTTTGCGTTGCCGCTTGGTGGCAACGTTGTTTTGTCCGTGACTGAATAGGGCCCGTGCGTTAGCGCATCTTCGGCATCCAAGATCAGCCTTTCAACAACATTGGCAAGCGCCGGGTCATCTCCTGCTTGGTATTTCAAGCACTCTGCTTCCAGAATATCGGACCGAAAACTGGTGGGCTTATCATTGGACATGCCTGCAACCATTGTATCCACATGATTCAGTGTTGTAATGATCGCTTCATTTCGTGCTAAAACTCTTTTTGTAATACTTTGCTTGTTCTCAAGTTCCAAATCCTTCATACCGGAAAACAACCTGGCCACCCAGCCTGCCACCCCGAATTGGCGGGCTTCAATGGATTCCGGTAAACGCTTTTGATCCCACGGATCGTCTTCCGGCCAGTGATCCCATTTGCCAGGGACGCCGAGCCTCCAGAAAAGCTCCACCTTGGGTCTACGTCCATAACAAAAAGCTTTGTTGAACTCTTCCTTGGCATCGTTGCGAAAGATAATCTGCGGCTCCTCAACCGGCGCAGGGGCAAATCCCTTTGATAACAATTGCGTATTATCAAGGACGCGAGCCATGGGCACGACAAAATATTTCAGGTGGGGCGAGGCAGTGACATCGGTATGGATTCGCTCCCACGCTTTTGTTGTAATAAAACAGTTGCCGTCCCAGGGGAGGACCCACTTTGCCCGTCTCCTTCCATCACGCAGCGCGGCGTTCCGAGCGCCGTTGTTGTTCATAACATAGTTATTTTTCAAACGGTAAATTGCAGCGGTAGCTCTATCTTTTTTGATATTGTCAAAAGCTTCGAATTTTTTACTGGAAAGGTACCCCGGCTCCGGAAAGCAGTCGGTGTCAAATCCGATTTTGCGATATTCATCGGGATTAAACCGGATCTGTATATATTCACGTTTATGGTCTTTGAGCAATTTAATGATAGCCTGTTCTTCATTCTGATCAATAATGCGATTGATGATGAATCTCTTTTCACAATTTTCGAAATCAGGCTCATTTTCTAATATAAACCGCAGGTTCTCACGTGATTGTCTTTTTTTGTGTCTCGGGTGCAAATCATTGCCGATAATACGATACAGAGCAAAGGTATCCGAAACATTACGTAAAGCTTTTGACTTAGATTTTTTTTTAAAAAAAGTAAATTTATTTGATTTAGCGCCTTGAGAATATGATTCAATTTTGCTAAAATTTTTCTGTTTAAAATTTGTTTTTTTTTGTGCTGACATTGGCTTTTCAACATTCCATGGGACAAAATATTCTTTCGCCATTGGCGCGAGTTTCTCCAAAGGTACAAGCCCGTCAAAGCCCTGTTGAAATCGTTTTCTGAAAATCTCTTTATCTTTTGGAATATTTTCTTTAAACACCTTATTCGGATCATACTCTATAAGCGTACATTCCGGATTATACACATGCATTCCTTGGGCTCGGGCAATGACCGTCAGTTCATTATCCGCCTTGTGAGCATTATACTCCGGATAAAATATCAAGCCCCCATACAAAGTTTTGACCCACTCGATCCTGACCATACCAAATGCCGCAATACGTCCCCTCCATTTACCATCATTGAATGCCAGCAGTCCTTTACCGCTTTTTCCCAAGATGTCATAGGCGCAACGCAGCCAGTCTATCGACGGAAAGGCATCTTCTGCAAGATATACAATATATCTGGTAGAGACCCTCGCTGCCGTATCGTTCAGGGTTTTGATAAACCCTTGACATAAGGTGTCATGAATTATCAATATTTTGCAATCAATTCCAGCCCTTTTGGAAAGGATACTAGCTGTATCCATGCCCTTTTTTGTATCAATGCAGGGCATGATTACCGCTACACCTTCAGTATCCGTATATGCAAATGACCAGAGATCTTTTACGTCCATAAGTTTTATAACTTCATTATCATTCACCATATCAAAATTTTGGTTAGTGATCTTATATCCACTTTGAGGGCGCGAGGTCTTTTGGAATTCTTTTACATCTGTATTATTAGACCAATCTTCATTTGCCAGGGTTATTGCCTTCAAGTCATCGCCGTGGAGTTTATAAAGCGCATGTCGGACCTGAGCGTCAGTGGGATGCCAAACACCGCTTTTGCCAAAGTATTCATAAAGATGCTTTGCGCATCGCCTGATGTCATAGACAAGGCCTCCAGAACCAGAATCTTTCTCAGGCGCTTGTTCTACGACAACGCTAACATTTCCTGTTTTCACTTCTGGAATATAGCGCTGTTTTTCCTGAAGGATGGAAGGATCTCTGATTATCAACATGTCACAAGTGATCTCTTCTCCGTAAACAAGCAGTTGAACATGATCACCATCAATTAACTCACGTATCTCCTTATCAATATTATAATTTCTTAAGGCCAAGTCATAGCGCGCTATCTGGACAAGGCCGGTTCGAACGCCCTTTCTTTTTTGTGCCTTGATTCCCTCAGCAATAGAGATGGCATTGCCAGGATGTCGAAAATCAGATACGAAGACTACTTCAAAATGCCGATTTGAGAAAGAATTAGTCTCTCTGACCGGACGCATGACTCCGGGTGCGGGAAAAGGTCGAGATTTCATAGGAAATTCGTAGTGCAGTTTGTTTGCCAAACCATGATAGTGCAAATAACTCTCACGATATTCACTTCTCGCACCCATGGGGAAGCCCGGATAACCAAATTTCTTATTCTCTGTAAGAGAATACTCAGTATATCTTGCGAAAGAGAGGAGTCCAAGCGTATTCTCTTCAATCGCATCTTTCCCGAACACCTTTTTTATTCGATTGAACAGTTCAGTGTCAGCACCGAATCTTACGCTGTCCCAGTAGCCTAAAGCCTTCATCAGAGGCCCACGACGAAACATTAATGAAGATATATTTAATTGTATATAAAAACCAGGATTGCCCCGCCGATAGAATTTCAGATCATTGGTAACCCGTGCCCATCGTGAAACGTTGGCCAAAAAATTTGAATTTTGGATTAGATGTTTTGCTTGTATTTCAATTTTTTCGGGATGGGACCAGTCGTCAGCATCATTACAGGTTACGAAATCTCCTGTTGCCGCTTTGAGCGCCAAGTTGCGCGCCACATAAGGCCCCTGGTTGGTTTCAGCCTTGATCAGTCTAACCCTGGAATCTTTCATTTCATACTCTTTGACCACTTCCACGGTGCCATCCGTGCTGCAATCGTCAACCACCAATACTTCCAAGTTGGTCCAAGTTTGAGCAAGAATGGAATCAAGGGCAGTCTGTATAGTCTTTTCAGCGTTATATGCTGGTACTATCACGGTAACTTTGGAAGAATCCTTGGTTATTTGTGGCCGCTTTCTTGTTCCAGGCCCTGGGCGCAGGCAGTCATAGGGTGGTCGGCCGGCGATAGGGTCAAATGTGATTTTTGAAATGCCGTATAGCTCAAGTGCTTTATTGATATAATCTATTCGTCCCGAAATCGATGGCTCCAAGTTCGCGGCGGCAAAGTAAAGATCTGCATCGTCGCCTGAAAATAGGGCATGTTGGATTACTTTTTTTCCAGCCTCTAAGTCACCCAGAATATCATGACATTCAGCTTTAAGGATGGCAACCCGGCGCAAACGCTCCGGATCGTTTTCATCTTGAGTGGCTATGGGCAACAGATCTAAACATTGACGGGCGTCTTCTCTATTACACTTGTTGGCGTGCCATAAAGCCAACTCCCAGGCGGCCAGCCTTTGCGTGTAAGGTTCCGAATCGTCCGCTGCCAGCTTTTTCAAGTCCGCGAAAGCACGCTCGGTTATACCAAGGTTCAGCAGCTTAAGCCTCAGGAGTTTGACATGACGTTCATTTTTCCGTTTCTGATTATTTTTCTCTTTCTTTTCTGGTGATTTAAATTTTACTTTTTTTAAGAACGATTGAATTTTCGCTGCAGATGAAATCTTTTGCTGAGGCTTCAACAAGTTACGATAAACCATACAATACTCATCTGCCATATGATCCAGACTTTTTATATCAATTTGTTTAATATTACTAAGTTTTTGTAAATAATCCTTTTTGTCCTTGATTATTTTTAATATTTTATTATACCATTGTTGTTTATGAACTGGATCCAACGTCCATCCTCCATCATGAACGCGTATTCTTTCGCCAATTGCTCCAAGCGAAGACCCTAAAACAGGAACACCATAAGCCCATGACTCCGTGAGCGCGTGAGAATATGTTTCATGACATATTGATGGTAAAATAGTAAGGGTTGGTTTAATCTCTTCAAAGTAATTTCTTAAATCATCTCGTTCATACTTACCGTATAAAATAACATTTTTGTACGCGGAAAATCGTTTTTTATACTTATTCGTGATCCCACCGATGATATGAAATTTCAGTGGCCCGTCGTTGTCCTCATTTATCCTGATGATGTCAGACACAAGTGAACATCCTTTCGCCTCATTTAGCGCGCCAAAGAAAATTATATCGCAGCAATTTCCATTCTTATATTCCTTAAAAAATGAATATTTTTTTTCAAAATCTCTACCATGTTCAATATTGTGAAATTTCTCAGGATCCAACATCGGATAATTTTTTAAAATAATTTCCTTAGTATAATTTGATGTTACGATATAAGCGTCACATTTAGAAAGAGACTCAGCAACCCTCTCAGCCCAATTGTAGCGAAAAACTCCACGCAGTCGTCTTCTATTTCCAAACCAGCTTTTTGAATAATGGCAATCATTTTGATGGTGATGCAGTTCACAATCTCCATAGCAGAACTTGCCATTATTGATTAGTTGTATATTCGGGCATATCGCGGAAAAGTCATGAAATGAGAGCACAACAGGCAGTTTTTTATTTTTAAAAAAATCAATGAGATAAGGTCCGTTGCCGATAAGGACTCTCAAATGTATCAGAGTAGGGTTGAGTTTATTATAGATATCATCTAAAGCAGCTTTTCGTTCATTATTAATATCAACAATTTCCTTCCAGTCTATTTTGAAATCATACTTATGTTTACAAGCTATTTCATTGTTAATGTACTCATAAAGCTTCCATTCTTTTTTGCCTGTTTTTAATAAAAAAGATGTATTACGTTGATTCATCGATTTCATCAAATCAAACGATGTATAAACCATACCACCACCACCATCATGAATAATGTATAAAATTCGTTGGCCAATATTTGGCGATGATTTGCTGAAAACGGTTGATGTTTGTTTTATGAATGGCGCATGTTCTTGGGATATGTGGAATGATTTTTGTGATCCGGTTTTTTGGGTCGGAAACTTGCTGATTTGGCCTCCTGCTCTCTTGTTCAGCAGTTGTAAGTTTTTGACCTGAATTGTCCCCGCAACACCAGGCTCCATATGCCGTGTGTTTCCGCCAACATACCCCAGGCTGACCTCATTGATGCACAAACACTTCTTCTTCAGCTTCGAGCCTATCCGCAGGCAGAAATCAATATCCTCGAACCCGTAGTCGTACTCCTCGCAAAATCCGTCCAGCTTTTCAAACTCCCCCTTGCGGCAGAGCAGGAAGGCTCCGGCCACGGCCGGATAAATGCTGCTGGGAACTTTTTTTGCTTCCTCAATGGTTTTCAGACTCAACTGAAGAGGCCTGTAGAATTCATGGGCCGGATCATGGACGAACTTGATGCCCGTGTGCCGTACGCCGGGGAGATTGCCGGGCGGCAGGCTCGGGGGGGAATCGTCCAGCCGAATGCCCACTACGCCGATGTTCGCATCCTGCAACTGGGCAACTGCCAGGGGCAGCACATCGCTGGTGTAGATGATATCCGTGCTCAAAAAAAGCAGATAAGGATAGTTTGCCTTTTTGACAGCCAAATTATTGGAAATTGCAAAGGATTCATTTTCGTTACGTTTTAGATGACGAATAGAATCATTTGCTGCATATTTGGCAACAACCTTTCGTGTCTGATCGTTGAGGGTATTATCAATGACAATGAATTCAACTGGTTGATAGGTGTTGACTTGGTAAAAAGCAGAGAGCAGGCGATCCAGCGGGGTTGCGCCACTACGTGCATGAATGATAATGGAGATGCCGATTCTGTTTTTTTGTGGCTCACAAATCACATTGTACCCCTTTGTCAAATTTTCATGATTTTTCAGGTGCATTTTTACATTATACTCTTTTGCCAGTTTTTTAAGCTTTTTCAAGGGCACCATTCCATCAAAGCCGTTTACAAAGCGAGTTTGAAAGAGCTCTCTATCTCTTGGGTTGGAACCGCCAAAGTCTTTGACCGGGTCATACTCCACAAGCGTACAGTCCGGGTTATACGCATGCATATTCCGGACCCGGGCAATGACAGTCAGTTCGTTGTCTGCCCCATGGGATTCGTATCCCGGATAAAAAAGCTTGCCATCATACAATGACTTGACCCACTTGGTTCTGACCATACCGAAAGAGGCAATGCGTCCCTTCCATTTGCCGTCGTTAAAAGCCAGCAACCCCTTACCGCTTTTCTCCAAAGTGTGATAGGCGCAGACAAGCCAATTGCGTCCCGGATAGGCATCTTCAGCCAAATAGACGATATGGCGAGCGGATATTTTCAGGGCAGCGTCATTCAATGTTTTGATGAACCCTTGGTGTCGGCTGTCATGAACGATCAGGACCTTACAAGGCATGCCAGCCCGCCGAGAAAGATTCCGGGCCGTTGTCATGCCCTTTTCGGTATCAATGCAAGGCATGACAACGGCAATGCCTTCCGGATTGGAATAATGGAATCCGGACAGGTCCGATGTCTTTAAAAGCTGAATGTCATGGTTTTTATTCATCGATCTGAAACGCTTGAGGGCCTGTTCAAGTTTTCATGGCGGTTCAATAAGGTTTCCGTGGTCGGTTTCTCGTCATCAATATCCACCCTAAAGCGGTGACCGAAGCGTATAAGGCTCGCCTGCCGCTTGCTCAACAGAGACATACGTGTTGAATTGAGAAGGATATATATTAGCAGTCTGTTCATACGTATCATTGCTATGATATGAGTATTCCCCTTGACTGAATTGAATGAACAATTTCTGCATGTGATCAGTGGCCAGGGGCCTCTTTTTTCGCAGCAAAAGCATTTCCAATCCTCGGACCAGGCTGTTGCCCACCTGCCAACGCCTTGATGCCAGAATATCTTGGCAGTCGGATTCAAGCTGACGCATCCATTCCTGCATTAACCAGGGCGAAATATTTTGGCCATGATCTTTCTTTGTGTGAAACTCGCTGAATATCTCCTGCATATGGTTCAGGGCCAGGCGGGGTCTGCCTCGCAGAAGCATGATTTCAACAATTCGTATCGCGGCGTTTCCCGTCTTCCATCGGGCTGATTTGGACAAGGCTGATACATCGTTTTTCAGTTGCCGCATCAGGCGGTCAAGAGTAACTTTTTGATCAAAATTCCATGATTGGTGAAACTGGGATTCAGTCTGTTTCTTATCCGGCATGGAGTTAAAAGATGCAAATGTCTGTTGCATGTGGTGAGCAGCGCCTGGCTTTCGGCCTTTTAAAAGAACTATCTCAATGAATCGGATAAGCGCATTGCCTGTCCGCCATCGTTTAGAGTCCATGAGCGCGTTGAAATCGTTTTGGAGTTGGTCCATCCAGCGTTTGAGCTGCTTGTTTTTTTCGGCGTAAAGATGATTACTGCTGGAAAGCCTGGAATTTTCCAGATTCAACTGGTTAATCCGCTCCTGCCCTTGCTGTGTTTCTGCACGCGCTGCAGTCAATTGAGTTTTGACCTCGGCGAGGTCGGTTTCCATCTGCTGCTTTACTGATTCCAGCGCTTCTTTGGCCGTTTGTTCCTGCATCCAGAGATTTTTGATCTCCTCCTGATTTGTCTGGGCCTTGATCCAGACCCGCAGTTCCAGAGGGCAGTCCGGTAAGTCAGGGATTGAAGGAAGAATGATCCGCGGGTCATGACTGAATACAAAAAGGGCCAAACCATCCTGTCCGGGCAGGGAGAAGCCATCCTCCTTGATCCGGCACTTCTCAAATTCTTCGGGTTTTTCAATCTTGAAGACCGTTTCCCCGGTGGCTGAATTCACCAGCCTGATGCTGGAAATATGTACAATCCCTCTGGTATTCAACGGGTTCAGGCGCAAACCTTTGTCTTTGACAAGAATCGGATCAGGTACCGATACTGTGATCTCCTGCCATTCGACCGGGGCCAGCAGAATTTTTTTGGACTTTTCCTCAATAAAGACGGCACCCTGCTCTTGTGGGAAATACACCTGAGCGAAAAGAGTGGTTCCAGGCTTTGTACTGTTCATAAGCCTGCGCTCTTTTTCCAAATGCAGGCTGTGCTGAACCCGTTCATGATCGCCGATAAGGGACAGAATATCGTTGAATAAACGGCCTGAGGCGAGTACGGTCATTTCCTGCTTTGAATTTCGGACACCTGAAACAGAATCCTTGTAAGAGAAATGTTGCAGTACTGATGGCAACAATTTCGTATCGTATTGAAAACTCCCGGGCTTTTTACCGGCTTCGGCAGTGAGCTGCGTTGTTCTTTCCACACAGAACCGGCGAATCTGCTCATAAAAATGAATAAAATGGGCAAACCCGGATTCTTCCTTGTTTTGGGAGGGGCCACTGTGTTGGTGTTTCATTTCGGGGCGGATAAAATCCAGAATTTCCGGGTAGGTTTTTCGCAGAGACCTGGGATAATCGACATCAAGGGATTCGCTGATGAATTTGAGCGTGGATACAGGATCGGCCAAGAGCTGGTCATAGGTGATGACCACGTTTGAATTGTCCCGGCAGGCACTGAAGGCTTCTCTGTAATGAGAGAGCCAGAGGAGAAAACCTTTTCGCAGGTCGAATTCATCCTTTTGGGCGAGGGATCGGGCCGTTTCCAGGGGATGGCGCAGGTTCAAAATAAGGCCCGGATTGATTCCCATCTCCTTCAGGAGAGGAAGCCACAGAGGCATGAACCTGCACATGCGGGGATCCTTGACTGCCCAGATTTTATTAGAGGGAAAATTACGTTCCAGGATCGATTTGATGCTTTTTCCGGCCCTGTCCGCAGCCTCGGATTCCTGCCAATCCCGGGGCAGGTTGCCGACCATGTCCCATTTGCAGCCGAGGTCCCGCAACAGGATGTCATGGACCAGGATCAGGTCATTGTTTACAAAATGTCCGTCTCCATTGCCCTGACCGGGAGGCATGAGATTTTCACCAAGATCCAGGCCGAGCAGGTTTAAGCATCCAGCCAGCGTAGAGGTTCCGCTTCTATGCATTCCAAGGATGATGAGACAGTCGATTTTCTTCTCCATTACATTCATACCTGCTGTTTTCTTTTCAGAGTGATTCTAACCCAGAAATATTTGAATTTTAATAAACCGCCATGGTTACCAGCCTTCATCGAACTATGAAGTAGTGAATAGTGAATAGTGAATAGTGAAGGTAGCGCTGCCGCGCTATCATTATAAATTGATAGAATTCCTCAATTATTCACTGTTCACTATTCACTCGTCACTGGCTTTTCTTACAAAGCGTTCAACATCAATTCAAACGAATGTTTCCAGTCGTGCTCCTTTGCAAAATTCCATGCGGCAATTGGGTCATGGTTATCAGTCGTTGCTTTGTGCACAAGCTCTACAAACTCCTGTTCATTGTCATAAAGCCAGGCAGGGCTGTTCATTTTCTCAAGTTCAGGCCATTTGGCGGAGATGACGGGGATGCCGGCGGCCAGATACTCAAAAAGTTTCAGTGGCCTGATGCCCTGGATCACGTCCATTCGATTGTTCACGTCAAACGGTATCAGACCGGCTGTGGCCGAGCCTAAAAGTTCAGGCAGATCATCATGGGGCACGGGACCAATTAAATATACGTTAGCCGGCAGGTCAGTCAACCGTGTGGCAGAGCAGGACACAGGACCTGCAAAAATAAACGAAGCGTGGGGCAAGGTGCGTGCGGCTGAACGGATAAGATCAAAATCCAGGCGCGAATCAATCATTCCTGTGTACAATAGGACAGGATCAGGTATCTCCTGGAGAAGCGGATGCCGTTGTCCCGATCGTTTTTGCAGGTTAAAAGAGTCGAAATCCACCCCATTGGGCACTAAAGCCGATTTACCGGAGCCAAGGGTATGCACATATTTCTCCAATCCCTGGGCGGAATATATGGTTGCGTCCACTTGTCCGGCAATTTTTTGCGCCAAATGCCGGGCTTTACCCTGCCATCCTGGAAAGCCTTCATGTATATCCATAACCCTGAATATGCTTTTTTGATATGAAAGACGATCCAGTAAAAAATGATAAGAGAGGTTATCAATATACAAAAGATCAATCCGTTCAAATCCCGATTTATGCTGCATGCTTTTCAGGGATGGAACCATCGTTTTAAACCAGTTATGGGTGACCATCTTATTCCTTAACAGGCAAAGTCCTGCCGGAGCTATAAAAGAAGAGGGCACATACGATCGAATTCTTCCATTGGCATGCGGTGTCGGGGACTGCCTGGCGCATTGGATACGCTTTATGATTTCGGTGTCAAACAGTTTAGGCAGATGCAGCAATGAGATGGGCGCGGAAAAATAGTGTACCTTCCAGCCGTGTTTTGCAAACTGCCTGGCCAGATGCTGACTGCCCACCTGCAATGCCGACCAGTAAGGTTGGGTACAGCCCATGACAACTGTTTTATTTAGGGTTCCGGAAATAAAACGTTTCTCCTGTCTGAGGTTCGATTCGGGTCGATATCTATCCTGACGCAGGGGTATCAAGCGCTCGCTCAAACACCTCAAAGGTTTGCCCGGCGGTTTGTTCCCACGAAAATTGGCCGGTGTGCTTGATGCCTTTTTGAACCGGTTCTGCTCGCAAGGTTCGATCTAGATAAAGTTCCTTAAGTAATCCTGCAAGCTCGGTGTTGTCCCGCGGATCTTTGATATAGAGGGCCGCATCTCCGCCCACTTCCGGCAAACTGGCCTTTTTGGTAGTCACCACAGGACACCCGCAAGCCATGGCTTCCAGAACCGGCAGGCCGAAGCCTTCATAGGTGCTGGGCAGTACCAGAGCCAGAGCACCTGAATAGGCTAAGGCTAAATCTTCATCATCCACATATCCAAGGGATATCACCTTTTTCCCCAGCCCTCCGGTTGACCATCCCGACCAGCCGATAACCACCAGAGGGATATCCAGGCCGGATTTTTCAAGGGCTTCGGGAATGATATCCATGTTTTTTCTGGGATCACCGCTTCCCACGAAGAGAAAGTATTCCCGCGGCAGTGAGTGCTTTCTGAGGAATCTTTGGATCTGTTCGGATGATTTCGGGAAAAAAATATCGGGGGAATGAGCCAGGCGAGTCGTGGTGATCTTGCCGGGTTGAATGCCGAGGTGAGTCTGCATCTCTTTTCGGGTAAACTCGGATACCGCGATGAAATGATCGACATTTTTGCATCTGCGCTCGAAAAAGAGTCTGGAATAGAGAGCTCTTTCCCTGGGATGATGTTCAGGGAAACGGATTAATGACAGATCGTGAACCGTAAAGATGGTTTTTACATGCGATGGCGTCGAAAATGGGAAAAAAGCGACCTCGTGATAGATGTCAAAGCCTCTGGCATGACGGCGGAAAAGAATCTCCCGCCTGGCGTGCAAAGCCAGACGCAGGGCAAGGGCGCAGCAGGTCGGAAGTTTCCAGAACAGGTCCGCGGCCTTGGACCATTGCGATAGATTTACAGGTTGCCTGGGTATCTGTGTACAAACTTTCCGGCCGTCAAAGTATGCGATCTCAATTCTGTTGCCATAGAGCCTTTCCATCTGGCTGTAGAGAGATTGCAGATAACGGCCGATCCCGGTGTTGACATAGGTAAGGGGAATGGCATTGACGATCAGTTTAATTTTTTCTGCCATATCTCCACAACCATCGACTTCTTTTCCCGAAAAATGATTTTTGCAGCTTTAATTTAATAGGTTGTATTAAATCGATAATCATTTTATTTTATTAACTATGCTTACTTTATTAAGCAGTGCAACATATTAAATAGATAGTTAGTTGTCAACACTATAAAAAAACAAATGCAGGGGTGAACGAATTTAAAGCATAGGTTTTCTTTTTTGTTATCAGGATGAAATGGGGTTGAAAAAAAAAGGTTTAAGGTTTAATGTTCAAAGTTCAAGGTCGAAGGTGTAAAGTGCAACATTTAAGGTTTTGTAAATAATAGGGAGCTATGAATAGTTGTTAATTTCTTAATCAAAATTATCTATACTTACTCACTATGAGCAAGATATAAAAAGGAACCTGAATAAAATGCTGTTCCAGATAGCCCACAAGATAGAACTCAGCCCTAACAATATCCAAAAGGGTTATTTTAGACAAGCCTGTGGGACTGCCAGATTTACCTATAATTGGGCCTTGGGAGAATGGAATCGTCAGTATCAGGAAGGTTTAAAACCATCAACTTTTGCGTTAAAAAAACAATTCAACGCTCTTAAGCATGAAGAATTCCCTTGGATTTCAAGTGTCCTCCGGGATGCAAACAGCCAACCTTTTACCAATCTTGGAAAAGCATTTGTTAGATTCTTTGAAGGAACCGGCAAGTACCCGGTTTTTAAGAAAAGGGGAATACATGACAGTTTTTACATAGCTAATGACAAATTCCGACTTGATAGGTGTAAAATCAAAATTCCTAAGTTGGGATGGATCAGAATGCGGAAACAGTTGAGATTTACAGGTAAAATTTTATCAACAACGGTCTCAAGAATTGCAGATAAGTGGTTTGTTGCAATCAATCTCAAAACAGATTTAACCCCGGCAATTAGCAAGAACCACGTGGTTATCGGGGTAGATCTTGGGGTTAAGCATTTGGCCACTTTAAGTGACGGAACTATTGTTGAAGGCCCGAAACCTCATAAAGTCTTATTTCAAAGGCTTCGCAGACTCAATAAGTCTTTATCCCGAAAAGAAAAAGGTTCTAATAATTGGAAGAAGGGAAAGCTTAAACTATCTCGATTACATGCGCGAATTGCCAACATTAGAAAGGACGCGCTCCACAAGTTAACGACCATGCTGGTGCAGAATTTCAGCATAGTCGGAATTGAGGATTTGAACGTCAATGGCATGGTGAAAAACCGACGGCTTTCCCGGTCTATTTTAGACATGGGCTTCGGAGAATTTGTAAGGCAGTTGAGTTATAAAGCCAAGATGTTTGCTGTTGAGATCGTGCAGGCAGATCGCTTTTATCCTTCTTCCAAGACCTGTTGCAGATGTGGATTTAAGAAAGACAATTTAACTTTATCGGATAGGGTATTTCGCTGTGATAATTGCGGTTTTAAAATAGACCGAGACTTAAATGCAGCGATTAATTTAGAAAAACTGGCCGTAGGTTCTACGGTGACAGCCTGTGGAGAGGAAGTAAGACCTAAGCAGTTCGTTCGGGCAGCCTCCGTGAAGCAGGAATTTCCCTTCATTTTTGAAAATGAGTAAGTAAGAATGAGTAAGAAGAAAGGAACAGTTAATCATTGAAGCACAGCGTATGGTTTTGGGTAGTGGTTTTTTGCATGTGGGCTTTGCCGATTGGGCGGGCTGATGCTTCCCCGATGGTCAAGCGCCATCTTTTTACCCCCGAGTCTGAAACAAATAAATTCCTGAAAGGCTTGCAGAAGTCACCGCTGGTGGAGAAACTGAAAAAAGAGCTGATCTTCTCCGGCATCATTAAATCTTCTCAGGGTAACTGGGCGATGATCCGCGACCGAAAGGCCCGGGGGAGAAAAGGACAGCAGGAAGCCATCAAACGCTACGAGGAGGGCGATGAAATCAGAGGCTTGCTGATCAAGGAGATCGGTAGTAATTACCTTGTTCTGACGGGTGAGGGCTCCGAGGTGCGATTGAACTTGTTCCAGGGAGAGAAACGCCGCCCGGCGGCGCCGCCGGCATTGCCATCGACGACGGCGGGCGCGGCTGCGAGGCAGTCGAAGTCGGCGCCGGCAGCCGGCGGTTCAACGCACAGACTTCAAAAATCCGCCGCTGATTCGTCTCAAAAAGCTGCTCAGCTTTCCAAAAGCGCGAAAAATAAAGCGCAAGGGAGTTCAGTGGTTTCCCCAACGGTAAAATCGTCTTCCGCAAAAACATCCAATCCCTTTGCGGAAGCATTGAAAAGAGCCCGCGAGAAGCGGCAGGCCGGCGGAAATCAAGCGCCTGATGAAAACAATCCGTTTTCGCAAGCGCTGCGCAGGGCGCGGGGCTACTAAAGGTTTTGGCCATTGACGACGGTATGGCGGAGCAAATAATGGTTTTCAAAAAATGGATCTATGCGCTTGTGCGCAGCATGCGAGGTTTACCGCTCATGGCCTGGCACTGGCTGGTGGCGCCTTTTCGTTTCAAGACCCTTTTTAAAGGATTTGTCAGTCAGGAAATCCGGGGGCGCTACGCCGGCTCCATCGGGGGATTGGCCTGGAGTGTGCTGACGCCGCTGGCCAATTTACCGATTTATATTTTTGTCTTTTCCGTGATCTTCCAGATTCGTTTGAAGCCGATTGAAACCGGAACGGACAGTTTCGTGGTTTACCTGCTGGTAGGACTCTTGCCGTGGATCGCCTTTTCGGAGGCGCTGGGCAGTTCCCCCGGCATTATTCTGAACAAGGCCAATTTGATTACCAAGGTGGCGTTTCCCTTTGAAATTCTGCCCGTGGCCGAGGTCGTGGTGACCTTTATTCTGAACGGGCTGGGTTTTATGCTGCTGATCGGCTATCTCGTGATCAAGGGCTATTTTCACTGGATGTGGCTTTATCTGCCGCTGGTGGTCATGACGCAGGTGTTGTTTACGCTGGGGCTGGTGATTCTGATTGCGGGGTTGAGTGTTTTTGTGAGGGATATCCGGCAGTTTATCGGTGTGGTGCTGCAATTGTGGATGTATTTGACGCCCATTCTGTATCCGGTCAGCATGGTGCCGGAAAAATTTATGGGGATATTTAAGCTGAATCCCATGTATCCCTTTATTGAACTCTATCATCAGATATTGCTGCAGCACACGATTTCCTGGGGATTGGTGGCGTATGCAACGGCGCTGGCAGTCTTTTTCTTTCTAAGCGGGGTCGCCTTTTTCGGACGTGCCCGCCATGCATTTGCGGATGTGTTATAGGGGCTTCGCCCCTCAGGTTAGGGGTGAGAGGTTAGGGGTGAGAGGTTAGGGGTAATGGAAAAGAAGGGATTTAAGGGATTGTTGGTTTGGCAAAGGGCCAAAGATTTGGCGGTGAGAATTTATAAGATGTCTAATAAAGGGCTTTTGGGTAAAGATTTTGGGCTTAGAGATCAAATACGAAGGTGTGCTGTAAGTATCTCTAGTAATTTGGCTGAAGGGGATGAACGTGATACCAATAAAGATGCAGTCAGGTTTTTTATATTTCTAAAGATTCGTTGGCCGAATTACGTACCCAGCTCCAGATAGCATTTGAAATTGGTTATATTGAAAAGGATCTTTTTGAAAATCTCGATAAAGAATGCAGTCAGCTTGGCAAAATGATCGGTGCACTTATCAAAGCAAGGCGTAAACCCCTAACCCCTAACCCCTAACCCCTAACCCCTAACCTATTACCTATGTATGCAATAAAAGCACAAAATCTGACAAAACACTACCGGGTCTATCTGCGACCGCTGGATCGCCTCAAGGAAGCCCTTACCCGCCGGCCCTGTCATCAGCTGGTGAGAGCCTTGGAGAATGTGTCGTTTCAGATCCCTCACGGGCAGACCCTCGGAATTATCGGCGAAAACGGGGCCGGCAAATCGACCCTGTTGAAAATTCTGGCCGGAACGGTGACCCCCAGTTCCGGGCACCTGAAAAAAAAGGGGCGGGTGGCGGCGCTGCTGGAGCTGGGCTCCGGATTTCATCCCGAATTCAGCGGCAGGGGCAATATTCATCTCAATGCGGCCCTGCTGGGACTGACCGAGAGCGAGATCCGGGAGCAGGAAGGCGCTATTATCGAGTTTGCCGAACTGGCAGAGGTGATCGACCGCCCGGTGAAAACCTATTCCTCCGGCATGTATATGCGGCTGGCCTTTTCGATTGCTACCAGTGTCGATCCCGATATCCTGATTATTGACGAAGCTCTGGGCGTCGGCGATCAGAAGTTCCAGCAGAAATGCGTCGACCGCATGATGGGATTCAAGGAGGCCGGCAAAACGATCATTGTCTGCAGTCACAGTATGTTTATGATCAATACGCTCTGCGCCGAATCCATCTGGCTGGCGGACGGCGGCATGCGCAGCCATGGAAAAACCTCAACCGTCATTTCCGAATACCTTGCATATCTCGAAGAGGGAGTCTCAAAAACAAAAGAGGACAAAGCGGCGGCTTCTGGGCCGGGTGCGCCCATGCCGCAGATCATGGCTGAAGAACTATTGCTGCTGGATGAGAGCGAAAATCCGATCGATACGGCTCGTCAGTTCCAAACCCTCATTTTTCAGATTAAAACGTGCTGTATCGGCCCCCCCATCAAAGGGCATCTCGGCCTGATCATTGAACGGCCGGACGGTCAGCCGATCTTCACGACGACCACCCAAAGCGCGGGGTTTGCCCCCCTTGAATTTGCGGGCCGACAGACCATGCGGCTGGTGGTGCCTTCGATTCCCTTTTTCAGCGGCAATTATCTGGCTAAAGTCGTGATTGCGGATGAACACGTCGTAAGGGCGATCCATGAGCTTAAATGCGAACCGTTTCTGGTAGAGAGCGACCATCCCGAATTCGGCATGCTGTGGATGGCACATGAATGGGTTCTGGATGCAAAGTCGGCACCTGCCGCAACCGAACCGAAAGATTGCGGGGGTAGGGCGTGCCGCTAAACCTCTCGTCTCCAAACCGTCTCCTGATTTTGATCGTGACCTGCAATGGTGCCGCAACCATCGGATCTTTGCTCCAATCGTTGTACTCCGATGAAGCGTCTTGCCGGCGGCCGATTCTAATTATCGATAATGCCTCGACCGATTCGACGCTTGACGTTATCGTAGATCTTTCACTGCCGGATGTCGCCGTGATGCCGTTGCCCGAGAATTACGGTGTTGCCAAGGCGTATAACCTCGGAATCGAACACGCCGCCGGAATGGGAGTGGAGTGGATCTTCATGCTGGACCAGGACAGCCTTTGCAGCCCGTCTGATCTGGACGATTTACTGACTACGGCCGAGCAACTCGTCCAGGAGGGCCGGCAGGTGGGCGCGGTTTGTCCCACGGCCCGCAGCATTCAATTTCCGGATGTCATTCATCATCCCTACCGCTGGAACGGATTCCGGCTGGAGCCTGTCTCGGACGGCGAATCCGACGGGCCGCCGGTGGCCGTCGCTTCGGCCATAACCTCCGGCACGCTGTACCGGGTCAAAGCGTTGCAAGCCGTGGGCGGCTTCAGGGAAGATTATTTTATTGATTTTGTCGACCATGAATGTCACATTCGTCTGCTGAATGCCGGCTGGGCGTTCTGGTGGCTGAAAAAAGCCACCTTGTATCACCATCTCGGAACCATTCAGCGCATCACTGCGGACGGACTCTGGATCGAGCATGCTCCCTTTCGGTACTACTACATGGCGCGCAACATGACGGAGGGCTACCTGCGGCTCGGAGGCTGGAAAGGGCTTTGGTATTTCCGG
This sequence comes from Desulfobacterales bacterium, assembly GCA_030589165.1. Lineage (GTDB taxonomy): Bacteria > Desulfobacterota > Desulfobacteria > Desulfobacterales > JAFDHS01 > JAFDHS01. The sequence continues at coordinate 20,887 of JAUUWG010000002.1, read as the reverse complement.
GGCGAGCTTTACCGCCATCTGAAAGCCCTGCAGCGCCACGGCAGCGCTCCCCGGCAGTGCTTCCGGTTTGTCGTCCAAGGCCTGCGCGATGCCCTGCTGGGAAGATTCGGGGCCCTGAAAAGCTAGAACGATAAATGGTTAACTTCGACATTAAGATATCAGGGAATAGTCTATGTCACCTTTGGCACAGAAGATAGAAAAAAAATTTACATATAAAGATTACTATGGCTGGAAGGATGATGAAAGATGGGAGCTGATTGATGGAATCGCTTATAATATGAGCCCGGCGCCTTCGCGTTCTCATCAAAACCTGCTTCTCAAATTAGCGAGAATCTTTGCTGATTTTTTGGATGATAAGGAATGCGAGATTAATATTGCGCCATTTGATGTTCGCCTGCCTGACACTGACAATGCCGAAGATGATAAGATTTTTACTGTTGTTCAACCGGATATTTTAGTTGTCTGTGACCTGTCAAAACTGGATGACAGAGGGTGCAAAGGCGCTCCGGATTTGATTATAGAAATACTGTCACCATCCACTGCCGCAAAAGATCTCAAGATCAAGCGTGATTTATATGAAAGACACGGTGTTAAAGAATATTGGCTGGTGCATCCAACAGATAAGATGGTTTTAATCTATCATTTAGGATCAGATGAGCAGTATACAAAAGCTATTATATACGCAGAAGAAGATATTATCAAGTCTCAAGTCCTTGAAGGGCTTGCGGTTAACCTGATTGATATATTCGGACCGGTAGAGAAGATGCTATGTGCTCCTCCAGCGACAAACTGAGCTTGTTTTTTTTTGAACCGACCTTCGCCGCCCGCTGCCGGCTGCTGGGGCTGTATGTTCTGATTGCCCTTGGCGGCTTTTTTTATATTCTGGGCGATTATTTCCTGAGTGACGACTGGAACCTGCTTTTACTTCTTAAAAGTGCCTCGTTGCGGGATCTGCTCGGTCTTTTTCTGCCCCGTGAAACCGATGTGTTCCACTTTATCCGCCCGCTTTCGTTTGTACCCTGGTGGGTCAACAGCCGCTTGTGGGGTTTGGACCCGCTTGGCTATCATTTGACCAATGTCGTTTTGCACGGATTGAATGCCGGTCTTTTGGCCGTATTATGCCGGCAGCTTGCAATGACAGCCGGCGGAGCCTTTGCGGCGGGGCTGATCTTTGCTCTCTCGCCCTTGAATCCCGATGCAGTGACCTGGTTGGCGGCATTGAACGATCCCTCCTGTGTCTTTTTTTATCTTCTGTCGGCCTGTCTGCTGGTCAGCTATCTTAAGGGAGGGCAGACCTCGCACCTGATTCTCTCTCTGCTGGCGTTTGCGGCGGCACTCCTGAACAAGGAGATGGCGCTTTCCTTTCCGCTGGTCGCCACACTTTTGGCGGTTTTTTATGCCAAAGCTTCCCGATATCGGCGGGCGGTGGTTTTCTACTGGCTGATCGCTGCCGGTTATATGGTTTTCCGGTTGCTGACGCTGGGCGGCATCAAGGGCTACCTCGACAGTCAGGGGCATTCGATTCATGCGATTTGGTCGCCGGCACTTTTGATTTCCAATCTGACGTGGGTTCCGCTCAAAACCATTGCCTTTCCACTGAATAGTGCCATTCTGGGTCCCGTTTATTATCGTGCCACGCTTGTCTTGTTGGCGGCGCTCTACGGCGCGGCCATTTTATGGGCGCTGTATCATGCGGGCTGGCACCGCCGCAACAAAACCGGGTCCCTTCTGATCCTGGGGGTGGCCTGGATTGTTCTGACGTCAACCCCGGTTTTCAATTTGCTGCAGACCGTGAGCCCTGATCTGCAGAATACCCGCTATCTCTACCTGCCGGGGGCCGGATTTGCGATGTTGCTCGCTGCTCTGTTGTCACCGTCAGGTGCGAATCCGAAACCAAAATGGCTCAAGCAGGCAGTCTGGGTGGTGTTTCTGGTCGTATGGACCGTTTTGCTGCAGATTAACAATACCTCTTGGCATACGGCCGCCGCAAACTCCTACGAGCTCTGCCGTCAAATCGTTTTTCAAACCTCCCCTGAAGAACGCAAAATTTTTGTAGTCGGCGATCTCGATACTCACAAGGGGGCCTACCAGTTTCGAAACGGAATCAATCCTGCCGTCAATCTGACCCTCGATCCGGAATTTGCGATTGATTTCAAGGCCTGGAGAGCCGGCGGGGAGTTTGACGTTCAAAACTGGAAAAAAGAAGTTGCATGGGGACAAAAACCTCCGGAGAATCCGAGCCAATGGGATCGAATCATCGATATCAACAATTAACCTGTCTGCTGCGGCTGCTCCGGGTGAAGCAATGGGTCAAAAACGTTTTTGTTTTTATCCCCCTTTTTTTTTCCGGCAGTCTCCTGCAGCCCTCCAGCCAGGCTGCCGCAATAGTGGCCTTTGTCTGTTTTTGTATGGCCAGCAGCGCGGTTTACATGGTCAATGATGTGGTGGACCGCAAGCAGGATCGGCTTCATCCCCGCAAAAAACTCCGGCCGCTGGCCTGCAGGCAGGTAAGTGTCAAAACGGCGCTGGCTCTGGCCGCCGTTTCAGCGCTGGGGGCCTTGACGCTGGGGATGCGCATCGATTTTTTTTTGAGTCTGCTGATTCTAACGTACATGCTGAACGGCTGCCTTTACACCTTTTATCTCAAGCATGTGGTGATTCTTGATTTTTTTTCGATTTCGGCCGGCTTCGCCTTGCGAATCATCGCCGGGGCGACGGCCATTGATGCCGTCATATCGACCTGGCTTCTGATCGGAGCGGTGAACCTTTCCCTCTTTCTGGCTCTTGGCAAACGGCGTTACGAAATACGGGCTTTGGGAGCCGAGGCCGTGAAGCATCGGCCGGTGCTGGCTTCCTACAGTAATATTTTTCTGGATGTGATGCTGGGCGTTGCGGCCGGTTCCACCCTGATCTCCTACCTTTTATACTGCAAGGATATGGACACGATCGCTCGCTTCGGCCAGGAACTTTTTTTAACCGTGCCCCTTGTCTTTTACGGTGTCTTCCGATATATCTACTTACTTTACGAATCCGATCAGGACGGAGATCCTACGGAAACCCTGTGGAGGGATCGTCCGCTGCAGATTTCCGTTTTGCTTTGGGTTTTGTTGTTCCTCGTTTTGTTTTTAGGCTCAGGGCCTTCGTCGGTCTGAATGGATTTTTGAGCGTGCCAGCAGAAATAACCGTCATGAACTGTATCATCTGTAATAACCGCCGCCTTATTTTGCGGCAAAAAGTTCCTGCGTGTGAGATCGATTACCGCATTTACCATTGCGCAAATTGCGGCGTCGAGTTCGCCCTGCCGCGCAGGGTGCCGCGAAACTTTTATGCCAACCGTGATCATTTGTACTATTTGAAGGCGTTTGTTGACGGGCATCAACGTCCGCATGTCAAGCGCCTGCAGCGCTATCTGATTCCGGATCGGACGCGCAGCTGCCGGCACTGGATTCGAAACCATGTCGCGCCCGATCAGCCGATCCTGGATATCGGCTGCGGAACAGCCGATTTTCTGAGGGATCTGCAGATGGGCGGCTTCCGCAACCTGCACGGACTGGACGCGGCGGGGGATGTCATCGCCCGCAACCGCGATGCCTTGCCGGGGATCGCGTTTTATCACGAGCTGCTTGAGGAATTCCTGAACATTCCCCAAAAATTTTCGGTGATTACGATGTTTGAAGTGCTGGAACACCTCACGGCACCGGCTGCAACCCTGCAAAAATTGGCGGAAAGGTTGAATCCCGGCGGATGTCTGGTGCTCAGCGTGCCGGACCGGGATAACGTGCTGGCCAAAGGATTGCAACGCCTGCTCGGTCATCGTGAGCTCACCGAGTATCCGCCGCACCATTTGACCTGGTGGAATGAGGAGGCGTTCGGAAATCTTTTTGTTGAGCTGGATTTCGAGGTTCTTGAATTCTGGAAAATACCGTTTGATGCCATGGTCCTGTCGCTGGCGGCGGCGCCGAATGCGTCGATCAGGGGCCGTCTGGCCTGGATTCAGGATATTTCAGGCCGGCTTTTGGACATCAGTCCCGATGGTTTCCTGTGGATGGCCGGGATGATTAAATCCGGCCTCTGGCCGCTGACCGCTTTGGGACGGCTACTGGGATGGAGCGGCATGTCGATGATTGCCGTCGTTCGGCCCAAGCCGTGATGGCGATAGACCGATGACGAACCAAACTACTACGAGCAGAAGCTATGAATTATTTTTTCTTCTATCCTCCCGGCGGCCAATATATCCGCGGCGAAGACCGCTGCCAGGTGGCGGTCAGCGATCTGGCTGCGACATCCATGCGTCCGCCGCTGGATCTTGCCTATATGGCGGCGATGGCCCGGCAAGCAGGGCACCGCGTTTGGATCAGGGATTATCCGGCCGAGGGAAAAAGCTGGCAGGACTATATCCGGGATTTGCAGGACTGCAAACCCGATGTTCTGGTGATGTCCGCAATTTCGAGTTCCTTTGCGGACGACATGCAGGCCTTTGCTGTGGCCAGGGAAATCAATCCGGCCATCCTGACCCTTGCCAAGGGGGCGCCGTTTCTGGAGGGTGTCGAGGAGGTCATGACCCGCCATCCCGAGCTGGACGTTATTATTCGGGGAGAATACAAGCCGATCTTTCAGGAGTTCGTTCGAACCGGCATCGAAGACTGCCGCGGCATCGTTTACCGCCGGGCGGATCAAATCGTGATCAATCCTCCCATGCCCCTGACCTACGCTCTGGACGATTTTCCGTTTCCGTGCCGGGCACTGGTGGCCAATGAGCGCTACGTCCGGCCTGATACCGGAGAGCCCCAAACCACGATTCAGGCGGCAGAGGGCTGTCCTTATCATTGCACCTACTGCCTGGCCTATCAACTCGACGGCCACCGCATCAAACGCCGAAGTCCTGAAAGTATCGTGGCCGAAATGGAGTGCTGTGTGACGCAGCATAACATCCGCAACTTTTTTTTCCGGGCGGATACCTTCACGGCCAACGCAGCGTGGGTCAAAGCGCTGTGTACTCAAATTTTAAAAAGTCCTATTTCCGGGCAAATCTCCTGGGTGGCCAACAGTCGGGTGGATACCCTGGACGCCGAACGGCTGCAATGGATGAAAGCGGCAGGCTGCTGGCTGGTGGCCCTGGGCGTTGAGCTTGGTTATGACGAGGGACTCAAACGCATCAGGAAGGGAACGACCTGCAGCCAGGCAGAAACGGCCATGTCGCTTCTGCGGCAGGCGGGAATCAAAAGTTACGGATTTTTCATGCTGGGATTTCCGTGGGAGCGCAAAACGGAGGTTATGCAAACCATCGAATTTGCCAAACAGCTTCGGTGTGATTTTTATGAGTTCAGCATTTTTGTGCCGTATCCCGGGACGGAAATTTATAAAGAGATGCGTCGCAACGGAATTGCCGTGCCCGATATGCAGAACCATCACCATGCCAGAGCAGGGGCGGGAACGCCGCACCTCACGGCCGAAGAGTTGATGCAGCTGCGCAAACTGGCGCTGCGAACCGTCTATTTACGACCTGCTTATCTGTTTGACCGGCTCAGGGAAATGGCAAAAGACCGCCGGGCGGCTGTCAATTATTGCCGTTACGGCATGAAATTACTGCGTAATATTATCTGATGACTCTCCCTGATGAATGCCGTTCAACTCTGGCGATTATTGTGAATTACAAAGCCGCCGGCCTGACGCTGAAAGCGGCAGCATCCGTTTGCGCTTCCGCATCCCATGGACCGGTGCAGGTGGTGGTGGTGGATAACAGTGAAGATGCTGATGAGGCGGCTGTTTTGGCGCGCTCTCTGCCGGATGGCGTGCAATTAATCATCAATCCGGAGAATATGGGATTCGGCAGAGCCTGCAACCGGGTTTTTGAGGACTTTTCCGATGATTGCATCCTGCTTCTCAATCCCGATGCGCGGCTTTTGCCCGGCTGCCTGGAGCGCTTGCAGGAGACCCTTTTTCAGGCCCAATCCACCGGCGCGGTTTCCGCCCGGGTTTTTTGGGACGATGAACGGCGGTTTTTATTGCCGCCGTCCCTTCCGCCGGAACTTGTCTTTGCGCAACCGTTTTTGGCCGCGGCATTGGCGCACGGCACTATCCGAAGGCTGATCAGCGGTTTGTGGCGGCGTCATGCCATCCGCGTGTGGCGATCCAAGCGGCCGCTCAAGGCCTCCAACCTTTCCGGCGGCCTGGCCCTTTTAAAGCGCTCGGCCGTTCAAGCAGCAGGCGGCTTGTTCGATCCGCGTTTTTTTTTGTATTTTGAGGATCTGGATCTGTTCCTGCGTTTGAAAAAAGCAGGCTATTCGCTGGTGATCGATCCGGCGGCGGAAGCCGTGCATCATTATGATCAGTGCGATCAACGCCACATTGAACAAAAACGATCGCTGATGACCCAGTCCCATGGCGTCTTTATGGAAAAATACTCCGCAAACCGGCTTTACCGAGGAGCAATATTGCTGCGCAAGTTAATGCGACCGCAGGATTCAGCGGCTGATCGTTCCGGCAGCACCGGTTTTAAAGCGCCTTTTGAACTCGAAGTGCCGTCCTCTCTGCGGCAAAGCTGGCTGTTCGAGTGGAGCCCGAATCCCGATTTTATTCCGGCCATGGGGTGTTTCGGCCGCGGACCCCGGATGAAATTTTCCGAAACCTATTGGAATCTGATGGCAGCGGGAAATTATTTCGGGCGGCTGGGACCTCCGCATGGTTCCGGCCGGGATGCCCTGCAATTCACTTGGACTGTCATAAAATAATTGCTGCGGAGTTTGAAAAAGTGGAAAGGCATTTTGAAACTCGAAAAGGAAAATTTGTCATCCGCCCCTACCGTTCCGGGGATGAAGAGGGGGTTTTGGCGCTCTGGGAGGTGGCCTTCGGTAAAAAAATGGCCCCGGAAGTTTGGCGCTGGAAATATCTGAACAATCCCTACGGCTGCCAGATTTTGCTGTGTGTCAGCGAAGCCGGGCAAATTGTGACCATGTATTCGGGTATACCGTATCGCGCCCATCTGGAAGGAAAAACCATTCGGATGACGCAACTGACCGATAGCATGTCGCATCCGGCCTATCGCGCCGACCGGGTGTTTGCCAGGACCGGGCGGGAATTCTATGAATATTTCGCTCCTCCCGAGGGTTCGGTCTTTTTTTACGGTTTTCCGGGAAGATTTCATTTCAAACTCGGGCAGCGGATTCTCCAGTACCATTTGGCTAAAAACGTGTCTTTTTTGAGTGCCCTTCCAGAGGATATCGGCGGCAGAAAACGGTTTGGCGGCCGGATTGAACGAATTCAGAGGGTCACCTATCAATTCGACCGTCTGGCTGAGCGCTGCCAATCATCGTATCCCCTTTTCGTGATTCGGGATGCCGCTTTTCTGAAGTGGCGCTTTTGCGAACATCCGCAATATACGTATGAAATCTGGGGCTATCGGCCCTATTTTCACAACGAATTAAAAGCCTATGCGGTGTTTACCATCAGGGAGCAAGCCGCCTGCCTGATTGATATCCTGGCGCCGGATTCCCCCGCCATCATCAGCGATTTTCTCTTCCGCCTGGCGAAAGAGTACCAAAAGCGGGATATCGAAACTATCAGTACCTGGCTGCCCGAAGGTCATTTTATTACCCGGGCGCTGATCACTTCCGGGTTGAAACCGGCGCCGGAACCGCTGGGCATCATCCCCACCATACGATCCATGGATCCGAATTGGCCGTGGCAAAAGCTTTCCGAGAGGATTTATTACACCATGGCCGATGCGGATCTTTATTAAAAAATTAGCGGATAGACTCTACGTAACAGGTGATTGACGAATGCAGTTTGAGCAACAACGGATTCCATACCATGCAACCGACATGACCGGGAAGCGGATCCTCGTGCTGGCTCCTCATCCGGATGATGAGACCATCGGATGTGGGGGCAGTGTTGCGCTTCATCGGGCGGCCGATGACCCGGTGAAAGTCGTTTTTTTGACCGATGGAGCCCAGGGCGATTTTTCGGGCCGGTTTGACAAAGAGACCTACATCAAACTGAGACGGACGGAGGCTCGCAAGGCTTGTGCCTGTCTGGATGTGAATGACATCGAGTTCTGGCCGTATGCCGATCGTCATCTCGGCGTTTCGCAAGATGTGCTCCAACGGCTGGGGGATCTTTTTCAGGCGTACCGTCCCGAATTGGTGTATGTTCCGTCCCCATTTGAAATGCACCCGGACCATTGCGCGGCGACGCAGATAATGCAGACGTTTATTCAAAGCACGGATTACTGCTTTCAAGTGGCCTTTATGGAAATCGGCCAGCCGGTGATTGTCAACTGCCTGATCGATATCACTCCGGTTTTGGATCGTAAAGTGCGGGCAATGGAGGCCTATGAAACTCAGCTGCTTGAGCGATCGTATAAAGAGATTGGTCTCGCGTTGAACCGTTTCAGGAGTTTGACGTTGCCGGCAGCAGCGTCCCATGCGGAAGGATTCTCGGTATGGTCGGCGGCTGAAATCCGCAACAAAGAAATCGTGCCTCTCATCTTGTCCGCTATCCGGCATTGCTCGGCAGGGAATAAGCAAGGGGTAAAACCGCAACGAAAAGCAAAACCGGCGCAAGTGGAGAGATTGAAGCGGAAATGCTTGCGCTCCTTGGAACAGGTTCGATCTCACAGGGTTTATAAGATCTATTACAAAATTAAAGAACGGTTAGGCTGTTAAATGAAGTCACAAAATTCACTGGTATCCATCATCATCAGAACACAGAACAGGCCTTTTCTGCTGAAAAAGGCATTGAAAAGTATCAACGCCCAAACTTACCGACCTTTGGAAGTTGTCGTCGTCAATGACGGCGGCGCCCCTTTGTTGATCGAAGATCTTCAAAAAAATATGCGTGATGTTTTTTTCACGTATGTCGCCCTCGAAAAAACACATGGCCGCTCAGGGGCTGCTAACGCTGGAATCGAAGCGGCGAAGGGTGAATTTGCATCATTTCTGGATGATGATGATATCTATTATCCCGATCATGTCGAAAAGTTAGTCGATGCCTGTTTAAAGAACGGGGTCGAAATTTCTTATTCCGCGGTTCAATCCGTGTATTATCAATGGACGGGGAGTGCGTATGCCGATTTTATTAAAATAAAAGATTTCCATTTATACAATTTCGATTTTAACCGGGCGCGGTTATTATTTGAAAATTACATTCCCTTAAATGCGCTGTTATTTTCAAAACGCGTTCTTTTGGAAAACCGGTTTGATGAAAATCTGGAAATCAATGAAGACTGGGATCTGATCATCCGGCTTTCCCAATCGTATCGTTTTTTTCATTTGGCGGATGTTACGGCTGAGTACCGGATTTTTCCCAAAGATGAATCACGCGAGGCGGTCGATCAGATTGAATTGGATCGCAAAACGATTCACTCCAAATGGTTCAGGGCGGTCTTTGACAAACACAAGGGGCGAATCAGCGGTAAGGATTGGGAAGACTTTTATTCCGGTTATCTGATCCCTAAACATGAAGATGAATTGCAGTTTTTACGTGATAAGATCGAGCGTCAGAACACGGAGATCGAGCGTCAGAATACGGAGATCGATCGGCTCAATGAAGCACTCAAGGCAAGCAATGAGGAACTTGCGCTGCTTCGAAATTCCAGATCATGGAAGATTACGTCTCCTCTGCGCCGGCTTAAAAGTTGCGTCTGTCATCTGACAAAAGTTATCGATTATGTGAAAACCAACAGGGCGGAAACGGTTATCAAAAGGACGTTGGTCGAACTGTATCATTCGCCTTTGGTCGGCGGGTGGCTGCGGTTTTTTCCGGCACCCTTGAAGCAAACAATAAAATCCTGGATAAAGATGCCTGCTGCAATCGTTCCTTCTCCGCAGATGGATCTTGCCCGTCCCAGGGTTTCTCTGATTATTCCCGTATTTAATCATGTCGCATATCTGGATCAATGTCTTCGCAGTGCGACGGCTCAGGACTATCCCGAGCTTGAAATTATTGTTGTTGACGATGCCTCGACAGACTCGAATGTCAGACCGCTTTTGAAAAAATATGCGGCAGACAAACGGCTACGATTGTATTTCAATGAGAAAAACAGGGGGATATCGGAGACCCAAAATCTTGCGATTCAATATTCCTCGGGGGATATCATTGCCTTTCTGGATTGTGATGACTATTTGGCCGCCGATGCAATATCCAGCGTTTTGAAGTATTGGAAAGCGTCAACCGTATATTTGCACACCGCCCGCACCAATGTCGATGAAAAAGGCGATAAGATACAGCGGATTTCGTTCGAGCATTTGCCTCGCAAGGATTATTTTACCGAGAATCTGGAAAGAATGTATGCCACCCATTTCAAATTGATTCGTAAAGACGTTTTTGCCAGAGTTGGAATGTTCGATCCCCGATTTGATTCGGCGCAGGATTATGATATGCTGATGCGTATTGCCTTTTATTATCCTTCTGACAGTTTTGTCTTTGCGCCGCCATTTGCCTATTTTCATCGAATTCATGGGCATCAGGAAACCTCGAACAGTGAGGAGCGGCAACTCCGATCGACCTTGACCATCCAGAATGAAGCCTGTTTGCGAAAAAATATCAGCGAAGGAAAGTTTGATAAAAATATCAGTTTTATCATGTTGTCCTATGGAAAACATGAACAGACCGTTGAGGCCATCCAGAGTATCGTGGACACTGTCAGCGTTCCCTTTGATATCATCCTGTTTGACAACGGTTCGGAGGCGGCAACCGTCAATTATCTGAAATCGAAAGCAGCGGTAAGATTTCCATTTGTTAAAATGGTGTTTAACTCAACGAATCTCGGACCGGCCGAGGGGCGCCGGCAAGCCCTGAAATACGCCAAAGGACCTTATTATCTTGTTTTTGATAATGATGAAATTGCTCAGGCCGGCTGGATTGAAGAACTGCTGGTGCGGGCTGAATCCGATCCGGCTATCGCCGCCGTGGGAACACGCGTTTTTTTCCCTGATAATACCCTCCAGTTTTCAGGCGGGGGAATTAACCCTATTGACGATGAATTGATCGAACTGGTGCGTTTCGATGAGGGGAAATCGCGTTTTGATGCGCGGACGGCGCTCTTTCGGGATTGTGACTGGCTTCCGATCGGCGCGACCTTATTTAAGGTCGATCCATCTTCCTATCTGCATGCCGGTTATCAGAATGCCTTTGAAGATGCCGGCGTCTCTTTCGGTTTACGCAAGAAAGGCTATCGCCTGATCAACGCCCCCGCCGCTCAGGTTTTGCACAATCATTTTGTCTACCGAAAACAGATCAGTATGAAAAACAAATACTTGAAGGACCGGTATGACCGCTTTGGCATGTTGCGGGCCATTGCTTCATTTTATGCTGAGAATGGTCTTATTATTCATGATGAATATGTATGGAAAGAGAATGAGCTGGGTAAATTGACGCGGGATGAACTCAAAAAGAAACTGATGAAAATCCATGAAGCGATGAATCTGCCGAAGCCTTTATCCGGGCAATGATGGAATCGATGCAGGTTAAAATTTAACTTATTGATTTTCCAAAACCGCGGGAAAGATGAAAAAGATGTCTGATAAATACATCCCGAAAAATGATCAAATTTTACAAATCAGACGTTCCAAAATTAAAAAGTGGGTGATTGGTGGATTTGTATTCGGCTTCTTTTTAACTCTGATTTTTAATTTCGAAGCATCGGCCTGGAGCGCAAATCAAAAAGCGGATTCCGGAAAAAATCTTCAGATCGGTTTCTTTTCGCCGGCAGGGGTTGATGAATTCATTTACCATGTGGATTTTTCAATGATGAATGCAATTCCTGAAAATGATCCTGAGACCGGACTGCCGGTGATCAATTTAGACCATTTGGAGCACAGTTTAAAGCGCATAAAAGGATTGAATCATAAACTCAATATCGACATCGGGCCGGTGATAACCAAAGTTCGCGAGGTTGACCGCATCAACGTCAACTATACAACCGAGAAAGGAAACGTTCGTACAAAAGTATTCCCTCCTCTCGTTGACAATAAGCTTCTCGACATTGTTGGTAATAATGAAATTGAAAGGAGACTCAAAGGATTTGTCAGCCTCGTAAAAAAATATAAGGAGAATATCGGGGCCATATTCATCGCGGATGAGCCTTATCTGAATGGTATCAAGCGGCAGGAACTCGAAAGGGCAATCACCAAACTGCGAGCATTGTTTGAACGGGAAAAAATTTTTGACATGCAATTCGGCTTGATATTTGCCGGAGCAATGTTCAATGCGGAATTCGCCAGACAAGTCGAGGCTTCACTTACAAAATATGTCAAGCAAATAGATGATTATTATTTCCAACATGCGCATTTATTGGGTAAAAAATCCAAAGAAGCTATGGCATTTCAAAGGTGGGTTGCCGAGTTCCAGAAAAACAGAATTACAAGCTATGATGAACTCGTAAAAAGTCGCAGGTAAAAATTTTAACCACAATCGGTTGTATCTGTTAATCAAGCCGACTACTTCATGTGGTGGTCAAAAATTTCTTTTTGGACTTTTTACGAAACCATCAGCTATGACACAAGCAACAATATTATAACGGATGGCAAAATTCCCAACGGTCTTAATTTAATAGCGTTTGATTTTTATTTATCTACTTTGCTTTTTGATCACATGTACGCTGAAATGCTCGACTGGTTTAGCCGGAATGGTAAGAATAAAGCATGTAAATGTTTTGAAGAGAAAGATATTAAAAACATTCGTCGTGCGCTTTCTTTTTTCAAAGATGGACCGATGACGGATGATATGGAAAGTCAAAAGTTGGATTGTGATATTCTTGACATGGCATTTAATTGTCGAATGCGGTCTTCTTTAGAGCTCTTGATGAAAGAAAATCATGAATCCGGACGGAATGATTTAAAAATAATGCTTATCGGGGAATCCAGTGCAAACGGCTTGCTGGAATTTGACAGTCGGGGGAACATAGAACCGGGGCAGCCACAATTACTCGTTGAAAAACGGATGCTTGATGAAGTTAAAAGAACGTTTCGTTATTACATTGATAATCTCGATATATTTAATGGCGGGCTTATGTTTTTTCTTTATCCTGATGCTCATGACTATTCCATCAATCTTTTTATCAAGGGTGCCCAAGGAGCACCCAGTGTATTAAATTACATATATACCCGCAAGAATAATGGATAATCCACAAAAGGTAATTCATCAGGTCTTGTTATTCTCATTTTTTTTAAAACCACTGAAAGAAGGAGGGAATAGGTATGAAAAATCGTCTGGTTTTGGGTATTTTGGGAAGTATCTTTTTTCTGCTTTGCAGTGCGGTGTCCGCTCAAACGATTGAGCCGGGCGCTAGATATGACGGAGCAAATGGCGTGCTGCATGTTTACTGTCTCGATCTGGGAACTCCATACTGGGTGGATCTGGAGCTCATCGATGCTTCAAATTTCACCTTTCAGCTCAAGAACTTCGGCAGCACTGAAAGCCGGGGGCAGTGCAGCACGTACAATTCTTTAACCAGTATACTTCATATTCCCAGTCTGGATCTGGGCGCTCCGTACTGGATCGATTTGAAGCTGACGGATCCATCAACTCTCAGCTTTGTCCTTGATAATTTTGGAAGCACCGGAATTTTGGGATATACGATCGGCGGCAACGTAACCGGACTTTCGGGCAGCGGTTTGGTCCTGCAGAATAGCGGCTCGGATGAATTGTCGATCCAGGCCGACGGTCCATTTACTTTCGGCAGGCAGCTTACTGATGAAACCGCTTACCAGGTGAGTGTAAAATCGCAGCCGGCCGGCCAACGCTGCCTTGTAACCAATTGCTCCGGAACGATCGAAGGACAGGATGTAAACGATGTTCAGGTTACCTGTTATCTATCCGAAGTCATCGAGGTCACAGAGAATATCAATACGTATACGACCTGGAAGGGATACAATACGTATGTCATCAAGGCATGGGACTTTTACGTTAACGATACCCTGGTCATCGAACCGGGTGCTATCATCAAATTTCATCCTTCGGAAGGGCCTTTCCTGACGCTGGGCGGGGCCGGTACCATCATCGCCGACGGTACGGAATGTCAGCCGATCATTTTCACGTCTTATAAAGATGACGCCCACGGAGGGGATACTAACGGCGATGGAGCGACTACCCAACCGGCCCGTAAAGACTGGGGCACCATAGATACCAATGGCTTAAACGGTTCCATTTTTAATCACTGTGAGTTCTATTACGGCGGAAATACCTCGTATACTTCGACCCTCTCTTTATCGGCGGGTTCCAGAGCAACCGTCACCAATTGTACGTTTGCGCATAATGACGGCAGCGACGCCACGGGATGGTATGGCGCTTTGGATGCCAAGAGCGCGGTTGCCGGGACGGTGATAAGAAATAATATCTTCTACGACAATATTCGTCCATTCTCCGCCAGTACAAATTTTGATATCGATGATTCAAATATATTTCACAATCCCGCCGATCCATCTCAAACCAACGTTTACAACGGTATTTTTGTGGATACGATCAATGAAATCCACAGCGCGATCAGCTGGCAGGAGACGGAAGTGCCCTTTGTGATTGACGACAATGATTTTTGGGTTAATTCCGGTGCCACGCTTACAATGGGGAATAATGTTGTTTTGAAGTTTAGAGCGGGCAGTGCGATGGTTCTGGGCGATGGCGCTTCCGCTATCGTGAATCGTGACGGCCAAGGGGTCTATTTTACATCGTATAAGGATGATTCTCGCAAAGGCGATACGAATGCCGACGGAACGGCCACCACACCGGCTGACGGGGACTGGGTCGGAATTTTTGACAATTCTCTCTCCATTCCTTCGCCTTATTTTTTTACATGGTCCAATATTTTGTATGATGAACTGCATTAAAATCGGTTGAAAAAAAGCGAATACCACAAGTCCTGCAGATATGATTCAAGTTTTTTAGCAAATGGGCCGAAATATACTCGAAGAGTATATTTTAACTCCTATGCCGAGAAGTCCCCTTTCCGAATCTTTGATTCGGTGGGGGATGAATCGGCATTTCCAGTCGGCTTTCCTACCGAGCCGCTTTTTTTTAAAATGCGTTTCCTGGAAATTAGTTCTTGACAATAGCCTTATCCAAAGATAAAAAATAATTATGAAGGCAAACTACTCGAAAGAGTAGGACGCAAAGCCACTGGCCTAAAGCTTTGATTAAGAGGATATGGTAGCAGGGTTGCAATTAATTAACCTCTGAGAGAACCTTCCACCGGCATATGCCGAACTGCTTTTCTCTAACACCATTCCCTCATAAAATCATATTGCAATTTGATCAGATTGCCCAGCCATCAAGTGGCCTAGTCTATCTGTTATCTTTACAGCATATTCGGTCGTGAATATACTGCAATTACAATAATGTACCCTAAAATCAAAAATTTAAGGAGGGCTTTTCATGAACAGGAAACTATTAGCTTTTGCAGTTTTTTTTCTGGGTCTCATTTGGGTTTTTTCTCCCCATATCGCGCAATGTGAGGATCAGCAGCCGATTGATATCGGTGATGTTCAGGTGAACGGGATTGATGTGGTCGGAACAACGGCGTACGTTGCCAATGATGATGGTCTTGTAATTTTCGATATCAATAGTCCCACCGTCCAAACAGTCATTCCTGTTACAGGTAGCGCCGTAGACGGAGCCGTAGTCGGAGCCAAGAATGTTGTGGTTTCAGGTTCGTATGCGTATGTTACTAGCAATGAAGACAAACTGGTGGTCTTTGCCATCGACCCCAGCAGCACGTCACAAACCAGCGATGGCTTTCAAGATCCAGCCGATTCAAGCGACACGTCGCAATCCGACGATAGCTCCCAAAAAACAGAAAGTGCCAGCTTCGATTTGAAAAAATCGGTCTTGACGATCGGTGTAGTCCAGGTTGTCGATGGTCCAACGTATTATGATGTAGAAATGAAACAAAGAGGGGCATCCAGTAATTTTGAACTCATTTCTTTCACTTCGGAGCCACCGAATGGTACAGTGTCTGATGAAGATGAACAAACCGAGTCCGTTTCAACTGAATAAAACATCTAATCACTATGATAAAGTTTGACCAGCATAGCCGCTCTGAAGAACAGGCTATGATATAAACATCATCCGTTTCAGGTCTGATTCGAGACTTAATCTTGAATCAGACCTGAAATGCCAAAATCGGTGTTGCCCAAGCAAAAGTTCACTTGATGGAATGGAAAAGCAGGTAGGATGAACAAATTTGTTGACTTATCCGTGTCACTGATTTCCCATAACAGCCGGAAGGATTTGGAGCGGCTGCTGCCTTCTTTGCTCCTTGCCTTACGTTCGATTTCAAGTGAGATATTACTTGTGGATAACAATTCTGATGATGATACGGTAGCATTTATCAAAAAAAACTATCCTCAGATCCGCCTTCGAAAAAATCGGCTGCGTCAAGGATACGGTGCCAATCACAACCAAAATTTGGCGGTTGCCAAGGGCCGTTATATCGTCCTGATGAATGCCGATATGATTGTTGATCCGGCATGTTTTCAGATCCTTTTGGAATATATGAAGCAACATCCGGCGATCGGCATTATGACCGCCAAAATTTTGAACGAAGACGGATCATTGCAGTTTTTGAACAAACGCTATCCGACCTGTCTTGACTTGTTTATACGGCGCTTTTTCCCTCATGCGCTGCAACAGATGTTCAAAAAAAGATTGGACTATTATGAGATGCGTGATATCGGATATGACCGGATCGTCGATGTTCCGTTTGTTTCCGGTGCGTTTATGCTGGCGCGAACGGCTCTGATTCAAAAACTTAAGGGTTTCGATGAGCGGTTTTTCATGTACTTTGAAGACGTCGATTTGTGCCGGCGGGTACAGAGAACCCATCGTACGGTTTATCATCCGGACGCGCGCATTATTCATCGATGGGAGAGGGCTGCGCATAAAGAATTGAAATGGGCCGTCGTATTTATGACCAGTGCATTTCGCTATTTTAACAAATGGGGTTACCGACTGTTTTGAAAAAGATTGCGCTTGTAACCGGTCCCACCGGCAGCATTGGGCCGGTACTGATCCAAACTCTGCTGGAGCACCGCTATCGTGTCAGGGCTTATGTCAGACGCGCCCTCTCTTTGGATTGTCAGAACGAAGATATTGAAGTCTTTCAAGGAGATATTGCAGACCGCTCTGCTTTGAATGCAGCCCTTCAGGGCGTTGACGTGGTTTTTCATCTGGCGGCCAAACTGCATATCAACGATCCGGATCCGGCCCTTGAAGATGAATATTACCGCGTCAATGTTGAAGGCACCCGATGCCTGATGGATGCCGCCCGCGCGCAAGATGTCCGGCGCGTTGTTTATTTCAGTACCATTTCCGTATACGGTCCTTCCCGTCCAGGTGTCATCTATGATGAATCGTCCCCGCCGCATCCCCGGACATTGTATGAACGGACCAAATATCAGGCAGAGCAGATAGCGCTGAATGCCAAACGAAAAAAAAACGATACGCCCTTGGCTGTGGTCTTACGATTGGCAGCGGTCTATGGCGGCTGCATGAAAGGGAATTATTTGCACATGCTCAAGGCGATTCGGCAAGGGTGGTTTGTGCCGGTCGGTCCGGGCGGCAACCGCCGAACGTTGGTGTATGACAAGGATGTCGCCTTGGCGGCACTGCTTGCTGCCGAACATCCAAGCGCTGCGGGCCAAATTTATAATATTACCGATGGATCTTTCTATCCGCTCAAAGAAATTCAACGCACCATTTATCAACTGCTGGATAAATCTCGTCCCCGATATTATCTCCCTGTTGCACTTTTACGCTTTTTGTTCTATGGGTTGCAAAAGCTGACGCAAATCACCGCTATCCGTTTTCCTTTGAAGCCGGATCTTCTCGATAAGCTGATTGAAGACATGGCTGTCAACGGGGAAAAAGCACAGACGGAACTTGGATTTCGACCCCGTTACCATCTGAAGGATGGTTGGCGGGAGACGCTTTTGACACTCAACCTGATTGAATAAGAAGCGCATTATTGGATCATTTCATCCATGGAATCGTTGAATTCGTAGAAAAAAAAAACTGGTGACAAAAAAAAACTGGTGACAGGTAAATTATGTTCTTTCATGGAATCGTTGAATTCGTAGGAATTCGTAGGGTACCCAAAATGTGGGGCAACCACAAGGGATTGCCCCTACAGTTGGGGATGTGGTTGGGGGCATTTAAATCATTGACCACCAACGATTATATTCGGAATGTTAAACGGGAAAAACGGGAGAGAACAAAACTCGTGACAGGTATATTATGTTTGACAGCATGCTTGTTTCATGGTTCTTATATAAAAGTTGGTTTTAGATTATGCTACTCAATGTGGCATTTTGATTGTCTGAATGGGGGAACTGTGGGGAAATTGGACAAGATATTTGCTAGCATACTTAGTGGGTCGTCAGACAACAATATCCCGTTTTCCGACTTGCGCCACATACTCAATGCGCTTGGTTTTAGTGAGCGCATCAAGGGTGACCACTTTATCTACAGCAAGATTGGTGTGGCCGAAATTGTCAATCTGCAACCGCTGGGTGGCAAGGCAAAAGCTTATCAGGTGAAGCAGGTGCGAAACCTGATTCTTAAATACAAGCTGGCGAGGTAACAATCATGCAAAGCCGATACGAACTTGTTATCTACTGGAGCGACGATGACCAATGCTTCATCGTTGAAGTGCCTGAATTACAGGGCTGCATGGCCGATGGCTCAACCTATCAGGAAGCCGTCAAAAATGCCGAGATTATCATTCAGGAATGGATTGAAACCGCCCACCAACTTGGACGTCCCATACCGGAACCAGCCGGAAAACTCATGTATGCATAGAAAAAGCAAGAAAAGAACAAAAACTGGTGACAGGTATATTAAGAACAAAAAAAGAAAAACGGTGACAGGTAAATAATGTTTGACAGCATATTTTTTTTATAGTTATTGTATAAAAGTTGGTTTCAGATTGTTAAAAAAAGGGGAGAAAGAAGATGGCACGAATAGCTCGTATGATGATATCCGGTGAGCCGGCGGTTTATCATGTGATGTCCCGGACGGCCCTGGACGGGTTTCCGTTCGGCGATGTGGAAAAGGATTTTTTTGTCGATTTGCTTAAACGATTCAGCGGCTTGTATTTTACGGAAGTGCTTGGGTTTTGCTGCATGGGCAACCACTTTCACCTGCTGGTGCGGATGCTGCCGGAAACGGATTTTTCAGACCGGCAGATGATGCAGCGGTATGAACGGTTTTCGGGTAAAGAGGAGGATTTCGCCGAAGGTCAGATCCCCTGGCTCAGGCAGCGGTTGTCCAGCCTTTCGGAATTTGTCAAAGATATCAAACTGGGGTTTTCACGCTTTTACAACAAACGCCATAACCGGCGGGGGTTTTTCTGGGGAGACCGCTTTAAAAGCGTCATTGTTGAAAATGGAGAGACCCTGATTAACTGTCTGGCCTATATTGATCTGAATCCCGTCAGAGCCGGGATTGTTGACCGTCCGGAAGACTATCGCTGGAACTCCATCGGGTATCACGTGCAAACGGGGAACAAAGCCAACTTTCTCTCTCTGGATTTCGGGCTGAAGGAATTCGGCGTCATGAATGCCGGCGAACGCTTGAGACGATACCGCCGGTTTGTGTATGAAGCCGGGGCAATCGATGCCGGGAAAGGCGCTCGGATTGATGCGCAGGTTCTGGAAAAAGAGCGGGAAAACGAGTTTAAGCTGAACCGGGTGCAGCGGTTCAGATACCGGACGCGATATTTTACCGATTCGGGAATCATTGGGACCAAGGATTTTGTGGCAACCCATTACCAGCAATTCAAGCATCTGTTTCAATCCGGAAGGGATAAAATCCCCAGGCGGGTTAACGGGTTGGGGGGTATTTATTCGTTGAAGCGGTTGACGGAATGATGTTTTAATTTTACCGTAGAGGCGCGGAACATATAAAAGCCGGTTTGTTCACAGTAAGATGAGACAAATTTTCTGATTAAACAATTTTACTGGATTTCCGCCTACACGGGAATGACGGACGAAAATGTCTCGTAAAACACATTGATTTAATCAACAAATTTTGCCAATAGAATAAAATTCTAAAACTCAAGTAAATGTTACGAATTGCTCTTATGAGGTAAATCCATGCCTGAACTTGCCTGTTTTTTTGGTGTCATTATCTGTATGTATGTGGAGCCTGGGGCACCACATCATCGACCTCATTTTCATGTATACTATCAGAATCACTCTGCTGTTTATGGGATTGACACTATTGAGACGATAAGTGGCACATTATCTCGAAGACAACAGCGGCTTGTGGAAGCATGGGCGGAACTACATCAAGGAGAATTGGGAACGCCTACAGTCAGGGCAACTACCATTTAAGATTGCACCTCTTCGATGAAAGGAATTTACAATGTCACATCAAATTTATCGGATTGTTACTTTTGATATCATTAAACCCTATACTTTACGGATAAAGTTTGATGACGATATGGAACGAATTATAAACTTTAGACCTGTTTTAGAAGGGTCACTATTTGGGCCATTGCAAGACGAAACCGAATTCAATCAAGTTGAAATAAATCCAGAATTGCACACTTTGGTGTGGCCAAATGGGGCAGATTTTGATCCGGAAACATTGCATGAGTGGCCGAAATACGAAGAAGAAATGCAGCGTATGGCAAGGCAATGGGCTAAAGCGAAGCTAAAGGTTGCGTAGATGGATCGCCTATCGGGATAGAGTGGAACCTCTGAGCCGGCAGTTTGTCATGTGATGTCCCGGACCCCCTGTGGCAGGATAGATGTCGCCTCCAATGAGAACTAAACACTGGGGCATTGAGGTGATATTGATGGGATATCCTATCGAAATGAAAGAAGCTGTGATAAAAAAGGGGTTGTTGGGTGAAAAGCCCCAACATGAAATAGCAAGGGAAGCCGGTATCGGC
>JAUUWG010000138.1 GCA_030589165.1 Desulfobacterales bacterium | reverse complement strand
ATTGCCGGTTTGCGTACTGCCGCGGTTATGAATATCGGGATCGCCGCCATTGCTGCCTATGTGGGGGCAGGGGGGCTTGGTGTCTATATCCAGCAGGGTATTGACAGGGTATATCCGGAAATGATCATCAGCGGCGCTGTTCTTGTATCACTCTTTGCTATTATTGTCGACGGTGCAATGGCTCTTGTAGAACGAATTGTCACACCCACAGGGCTTAAAGTCCAGAAAAGGCTGGTTCAATGACACAGTTACCCCGGAAATTGTATAAAGCCGTCCTGCTAATCCTTCTCCTCACAGTGGCTGTCGGTCTGAAACGAACCGGAACAATAGCCTATTTTAGAGACCCTTATGTGTATGCCGATCTGGTCAGGCTGATGTGGCAGCACATCCATATGGTTGTTTACAGTATGTTTATAGCCACTGTAGTGGGAGTAAGTGTGGGCATTATTTTGACACGACCGCGGTTAAAGGCATATTCAGGGTTTGTAATGTATATTGTGAGCCTGGGGCAGACTATCCCATCTCTGGCAGTCCTGGCCCTGGTAATGAGTGTTTTGGGCATTGGCTCCAAGCCGGCTATCTTTGCCCTGACCATTTATTCCATCCTTCCTATAGCCAGAAATACACTTGCCGGGATCAATGCCGTCCCTCCGCCTACAATTGATGCAGCCAGGGGAATGGGGATGGGCACCTGGCGGATCTTGCTTGAAGTCGAAATACCCATGGCCATGCAGGTTATCCTCACAGGTTTCCGGATAGCCCTTGTTATAAATATCGGAACCGCTGCTCTGGCCTATCTTATAGGGGCAGGAGGAATGGGGGATTGGATTTTTTCCGGTATCTATCTCATGAAAACAGACAAGCTTCTTGCAGGTTCTATTCCGGTAACCCTGTTGGCCCTTTTTGCGGATTTTCTCGTAGATCTCCTGGGAATGGTTCTCGTTTCCAAGGGATTGAGAATCACCGATAGATGACTTTTTACGAGTACATTAAGAATAAGCGGAATCTGAAATAGTGAGCCCTAAGGTGGAAAAGATGAAAGGTATGATTAAAAGCATTCTTTGTCTGACTGTACTATTCACAATATTTGCCTTTTTAGGGGCAAGTATGGCCAAGGACAAAAAGGTGACTATCGGAGGAAAAAACTTTACCGAACAATACCTTTTATCCGAATTGGCAAAGGCATTGCTTGAAAAGAATGGATTTCAGGTTGAACTGAGGACAGGACTGCCCACTAATATAGCAAGAAAATCCCTTGAACAGGGGGAGATTGATCTTTATTACGAGTATACGGGAACTGCTTATACGGTCTTTTACAAAGAGAAGGATTCTGGGGTAATGAGTAAACCGCAGAAAGTATACAACTGGGTAAAGAAAAAAGATATGGAAAAAGGCCTGATATGGTTATATCCGGTCAAGTTCAATAACACCTATACCTTGATGATGCGAAAAGCAGATGCCCAAAAAACAGGTATAAATTCCATTTCTGATCTGGCAAAGCATTTCCATAAAAAACCCCGGGACCTCATAGTAGGCGTCGGAACGGAATTCTGGGAACGACCCGACGGGTTTATAAAACTCATGCAAGTCTATGATTTTAAAGTGCCCCCGAGCAATATAAAGAAGATGTCTCTCGGATTGGCCTATAAAGCCCTTAAAGATGGTCAGTTGGATGTTGGGATGGGATTTGCAACAGACGGTCGCATTGCCGCCTTTAATTTTATGACTCTCGAAGATGATAAAAACTTCTTCCCTGTATACAATCCTTCACCGGTAGTCCGTAAAGAGGTTCTGGATAACTATCCAGAGATAGAGTCAATACTCAAACCACTGTCCGAAAAGCTCAGCACAACTGAAATGCAAAAGCTGAACAAGAATGTTGATGTGCAGCGCAAACCCGAAACCGAGGTGGCGCGAGCATGGTTGAAAGAGAAGGGACTGTTATAGTTAGTGCCTGAACAAAAGCTGTCTCTTCCGCTACCAGAGATTCTCCTGGGGAAAATTCAGGTTTTCAATAAAATACTGGTTGAAGTCAAGATGGGAGGACAGTTCAACATGTTCTATGGATTTAGACAGTTCATTGGCCTTTTGCCAGTGAGGCCTGGATAAGAGGACCATCACGGCGCCTTTGCTGGCAGCGTTGCCAAGGGATTTGATTTTATCCGGATCAACTTTGGGAAGCAGGCCAATTCGCATGGCACTGAATGGGTTAACAAAATTACCCAGCGCGCCTGCCAGGCATATCTGGTCAAGATCCTGGATTTCGATACCCATTTTATCCATAAGCGTCTGGATACCGGCCGCCACGGCGCCCTTTGCAAGCTGAAGTTCGCGTACGTCTTTCTGGGTGAGATATATCGGTTTGTTGCCGGAGCTTTCTTCTTTGGAAGCCACAAGAAAGGCTTGCACCTCTGATTTTTTGATAACCCTCGAACTCAGATAATCATCAGCATTTTTCCCTGGCGGCAAAATCAATCCTTGGGAATCGATAATGCCGCAATGCAGAAGCACGGCCACCAGGTCTACCAGTCCGCTTCCGCAAATCCCCTTTGGTAAAATATTACCGATCGTCTGATAGTGAAGTTCCCCTTCATTAAAACGAACGCTTTCAATAGCACCGCTGCTGGCGATCATTCCCTGGGATATTTGTGCACCTTCCAGGGCCGGGCCGGCCGCTGCAGAGCAGGTCAACAGCTTTTGCCGGTTACCTAAGAAAATTTCTCCATTGGTGCCAAGGTCCAGGCCTAGAATAATTTTATCATCCTGTTCTGCAGCCGAGGATGCGAGGATGGTGCTGATCATGTCGCCGCCGATATAGCCGGATTTGGTCGGCATTACATACAACCTGGCTTCCGGATGCAGTCTTAGGCCGGCATCTTTTGCACTGAGAATCAATCCATCGGTTAAAACAGGAGAAAAGGGCGCACCCGCGATCCCGAGGGGATCCAGGTTAAGAAAAATGTGCTGCATGGTAGTGTTTCCGGCTGCAACGGCAATAAAAATATCCTCCGGGGAAAGCCCTTCCACTTCTAAAAGGCGTTGGATAATCGAGTTCAAATCCTTAACAAGAAGATCGGTAAGCGTGAAAAGGCCGTTTCGATTTTCCTTGATGTACTGCAGACGACTAATTACGTTTGATCCGTATTTGCTTTGGCTATTGAGCCTGGAGATTGTTGCCACCTCACTTCCGTTCAGCAGATTTACGAGTTTGCCGACCAACGTGCTGGTTCCCAGGTCAAAAACAAGTCCGAAAACCCGCCTTGCTTGTTCCCGATTTTGCCATGCCATCAAATAGTTTTCGTGAAGTACGGCCGTTCCGTGGTTTTCCGTTTTTTTCATCATTTCGGGCAAAAAACGGAGACAGTGAAGGGATGCTTTCAGGTCGCTATATTCCGGGCCCATGGCGGCTTTGACGCGGTCCAGATCGGACAATCCGTCATGGCCGGATTCAGGTGACAACTCAACCGGTCGTTTGTTTATAAGGGGATCGATATCAACCGTGGGTCTGTGGCCGGTTTTAAGTATCTGGTAGAACGTCGAATCATCATCCGATTCTCCGGTATGGATGACAAGGTCCTTTCTGATTTTGACACGACAGGCAAGACGAACACCATTTCTCAGCTCCTCCGGGTCGAGAAGCTCTTTTTCTTCTGCGACGGGAGGTCTTACCGAAGAAATAACTCGTATTTTACATTTCCCGCATTTGCCCAGCCCCCCGCAATCACTTTCAAGCTCCACGTCGGTCTTTTGCAGGGCCTCCCATATGGTTGTTCCTTTACGCAGTTTCAACCACAGATCATCGGGAAGCACATTTAACATGACATATTTACTTTTTTGCTTTTTGAGTGGCAAAAATCCGGTAGCGCTGCGTCTTTTTTTTGAGGTTTTTTTCTTTTTTTTCGGCTTTTTCATGTGTTTTGATCCTACCTGGCACCTGGTTCGAAAATATTTTATTTTGCCCTGAAAAACCTGGTCCTTTGGGCCAGGTCAGAGTTCTCCGGCTTTGCTTGAAGAATTGCTGCAAGAGTTTGAAGTGAACTAAAGTTTAAAGTGAGCTAAAGCCCGCCCTGGTGCGACTCGTCATATATATTGATGGCCCATGCATTATTCCAAACCTGACTTTTTAAGTATAGAGTATTGGTGATCGGT
>JAUUWG010000094.1 GCA_030589165.1 Desulfobacterales bacterium | reverse complement strand
CCCGATCAGTGAATCGACGATGTACGTGCTGACAAATTTGGTTGAACCGGCTATGACCGCAATCAGGACGCACAAGACAAACGACTGAAACACAGCAGGGATAAAAAAGGCACCGGCATCGATCACCAGAGCAGGCAGAAGAAACTTGATCAAAATCAGAGGCCCGCCTTTGCCCATCCCCAGTACCACCGCCATGATCCCGGACAAAAACCCGACAAATGTGGCTGAAAGCTTATACGGCACACATGCCCGTGCCAGCATCAAAAAGAAAATCGTAAAAAACATGGCATGGCCCGGAATGTTCAGATGCAGGCGCAGTATTGCCTTGGTAAAAAGGATGAATACCGCACAAAAGCCCAGAAACAGAGAATCTTTAAGCTGTAATTTCATTTTTCCCCGTTTAATATTTGTTATTTTTTTAATTTCTGAATTTTTTTGCCACAAAATGCACAAAAATTGGTTTTTTAGAAACCAACCGGGAAACTCGCTTTTCTATTCTCCCGGCCAGCAGGTCCGCTGTTTTTTCACTCCAAAATCCCGGGCCTTGGCGGCCAGGGCGATCTCTCCGGCCATGGACATGGTTCGTACAATAGCCGGAACCAGCAGGCAGTTGATAAAATCCGGCCAGTTCCAGGGCCGCAGCAGATTCCTGGGCAGCATGTTCGCACCCCTGAATACCTGGGTCTCATAAATGCTACGGACTTCCCGGACCATCAGGGGAATAAATTTCATGCAGACCGAAAGCACAAAGGCCGTCCTGGGGGACATAATTCTTGACAGCGCCTGAACTATCTGAGGCTGGGACGTGGATTCCATAAAGATCATGCCCGGAAAAAAGGCCAGAAAAAGCTGCCACGAAGTCTGAAGACCCGGCCACACCCCCTTCTCTATTCCGAAACGGAGTATATAAAGCATCAGAATCATGGCGCTCTGGAAGAAAAAGAGCTTTATTCCCCGCCGGAACAGGGTCACAGGTCGGACGCATACAACAAAGCCCATGAGCATATTGGCGGCGGTCAGGCCGGCCAGCAGGTATGGCGTGCGTGCCCCAAACGCACACATGGAAAGCGTCAGGCCGGTCAGCAGCTTCGGCCCGGCCGGGACCCGCAAAAATCTTCCTTTAAACCGGCTGTGCGACAATCTGCCCTCCTTCTACATGTAATGCAAAATGCGCCCAATCCGAGAGGGAATCCGGATTGTGAGAAGTCCAAACGATCGTTGTGCCCTCTTTTTCGCTCAGATCAAATAAAATCTCCATCACCTGCTGGGACTTCTCTTGGTCCAGGCCTGCAAAGGGGTCGTCCAGAAGGAGCAGTTGCGGCTTGTAAACCACTAGGGACGATAGGGCCACGAGATGTTTCTGGCCGTAGCTGAGCTTGTGGGGCGACTGACCGGACAGTTCTGAAATGCCGCATCGGGAAAGCGCATCTTCCACCTTGGAGACCATCGATTTCCGGTCCCCGCCCAGGCGCTTCAGGGTAAAAGCCACCTCATCGAAAACCGTGTTCTCAAAAAGCTGCCTGTGGGGATTCTGAAACAGGCTGCCGACTCTGCCCCTCAGCCGAACCGGAGAGGGAGATTCTCCCCAAATGTGGATACTGCCCTTTGAAGGGCGGACAAAGCCGTTCAAACACCGTAAAAGTGTTGTCTTACCTGCACCATTTGGACCATAGATCACCACCCTCCGGCCTTTAGCCACGGAAAAAGAAACATCCGACCACACAGAAGAAGCGTTTTCATCTACCACAGCAAGGTCCCGAACCTTGATGACCTTTTCCGACGAATTCGATGACGGCGATTTTCCAGGATAAGGCCTATCCCATTGGATTTGCGGGGGTGAAGCATTCAGACGGCGCACACTTCCATCTCTTTGCAGCCGCCAGAAGGTATCGATAACCTCCTTCAGAGGGTGGGGATGATGTTCACACACCAGAAAGGACACACCCGAGGCCTTGAGCTGACGAATAACTGTAAGCAGCTTTTCCAAACCGGGCGGATCCAGTTGGGCAACCGGCTCATCCAGCAGAAGCAGCCCCGGCTCCATAACCAAAAGAGCAGCCAGAATCAGACGGTATTTCTGGCCTATCGAAAGCTTTTCCGTATCGCCTTCAAGAGGAAGCTTAAGCCCGATATCAGAAAGGGCTTTGGCGACTTTTTCCGGCATGAGAACAGGATCGACACAATGGTTTTCCAAGGCAAAGGCGACCTCTGCGCCGATGGTGCTTCCGAGAATCTGGATTTCGGGGTTTTGCAGGACAATCCCCGTTTTTAGGGAAGCCGAAGAAAAGGAAACAGCCCCCTTCTGCCTTCCCGGCGGTAGCAGCCCTTTGATCGCCAGCAGCAGAGTGGTCTTTCCGGAACCGGTCGGCCCGGTCAGGCAATGGCACTGCCCTGGAGCGATCGCCATATTCACGTTTTTCAACACAAAATCCCTACCACCGGGATAGGCGTAGGAATAATTCTCCAGACAGAGCAGTGTTCTCCTACCAGAGACGAAATTCAACGCCTCCATAAACTGTTCTGCCTGCCTGTGGAAAGGCATATGCCTCCTCATAATCTTTATCAAAAAGGTTATCAACTCCCAGATAGAGATGCAATCGATCCTTTAACAACGCCTGATCCAATTTGATATTCATTAGAGCATAATCGTTCAGCTCTCTTTTTAGAAGGGGTGTGCTACCTGAATAGTAGTACTGGTCGGCCACATACATGATGTTCATATAGGCTGAAAGGGCGAAAGCAAAATCATATTTGGCTTCAACCGTAAATTTGTGCTCCGGTCGGTACTGGAGTTCTTCTTTTTCCGTTCCCGGAGACCTGTCTTCCGTATCCAGAAACGTGTACCCCGCTCTCAACATAAGCTTGTTCCAAAAATGGGTTTCAGCTGTTAGCTCGAATCCCCTAAACCGGTATTCATCATTGTTCTGAAACCTATCGGCGGACACTATTTTTTCAATATAGTCTTTGGCATCTACAAGAAAGCCCGTAAGAGCAATGCTGCTGTTTCCCGGAAGTTTCTGTTCAATGCCGATTTCGTAGTTGTACGATTTTTCTGCGGTTAAGTCGGGATTCCCACTATCTTCCTCATAGAGCTGCCTGATAGAGGGGAACCTGATCTTTCTGGCAAAGGAACCCCTGATTCTTGTGTTTTCCAGGATATCGTAATGGGCGCCGATGAGAAAGCCACCCTCGTTATCGTCTCCGCTATTTTCTTTATTGAACCAACTGTGGCTGTATCCCAGCACAAGGCCAAAGGGGTTCATCTTGTAGAACTCATACTCAATGGAGGCGGTGTAGACTTGAACATCCCATTCGTTATCAAAAGCACGGGTCGTGGTGCCGCCCCCTTTGCCGCCACCGCCACCGGCGGCCTCGACAATGATCCCTTCCGACTCAAACTCCTGTCGTTCGGCGCTAAGTCCCAGAGTAAACAGGCCGGGGTTTTCAAGATCTACGATCGTTTGTAAAGTTCCTCCCTGGATACGCGTCCTCGTGTCCTTTTCATAGCTGCCTGAATTATTCATGGAGTTGTAATTGTTGTCATCATATCGGTTTTCATCCTCATCAAATTGATCAATAAAAAACCAACCCCGTATATCCATCGGACCAGGGAGATCGGAACTGACGGAAGCCTGGGCGGAAAGCCCCTCATAATCCTCTACCCTTATAAACTTGGGGTTCTTGGCAAAAAGTGGATCATCAGATTTTTTCAGTGTACTTGGTGGCTTGCCGAACTCTCCTTTGAGAGAGTTTACGATTACCCCCGCTTTCCACTTGTCATTCAGGTCAAATCCTATGTTTGCGAAAAGGTTCTTACTTTCTCTATCGCTGTTTTCCCGTAAGTCACCATCTTCCTGTGACGTCGCTTTAAAATCGTCTGACAAAGGATAACCATCTCTTTCAGATGCGCTCCCACTAACAAAAAAATCCAGGTTTTCCCTGGCGCCGGAAAGACTGAATCGGCCAAGATAACGATCCTCCTCGCCCACCTCACCTGAGACTGTGCTATGCAGTCCCTCCTTTCCCTTTTTGGTGATGAGATTTTTGACACCTCCAAGTCCACCCTGGCCGTATAAAACGGAATGGTTACCATATGATACTTTTATCTTGGCGATGTTCTCAACGGGAATGATAGAAGGATCGAACTGTCCATCAAACGTAGAGTTGAAGGGGATGCCGTCTATGAGCAGAAGAACGTGCCTTGACCGAAAGCCCCTCAGGTTCACCCGGGGAACGCCATCGGTTCCTGTTCTGATGTCCAGCCCGGGCAACAGCTCAAGGGCTTCATCCAATGTCCTTGCATTCTTGTTTCGAATATCCTCTGCCGTGATTTCCCGAACAGTACCGATGGATTCCACTCCATCCCTTTCTCCTGTGACAACCACCTCCCCCAGTGTATAAATATCTGTCTGACTGTGCGGCGTCTGGGAATAAACAGGGACACCAAAAGCCATCCATATGCCTGAAACCATGAAAACAACAAAGCTGCGCGTAAATCTTTTCATCCCTTTTCTCCTTTTGTTATGTCTTTCGTGACACAAAAGACTCCCCAAAAAGAGGACCTTCGCCTGTGCCGCCTCGCCCTCCAAACCGAAATCTTGGTGGTACTAATGCCCCATAAGGGTTTTTGTGTCAATATAATTTTATTATTTTGATAATGTAATATTTTTCTTACTTAAAACAACTAATACAGACTCTAAAGAACCATGCATTGTGCGGGCACATCCTTCAAATTTCCCAAACAGATTCCCGAGCCCATCAGGTTTTTAGATTTTTGCATGTTGGCAACCTTGACACATCCTGGCTTATTGTCTGTCTGGCAAATCAGACCAGCAATTGTTTTCCCATCCTTTTTTTCTTTTGACTCACACATATATATGTGTAATTGTATGTGCAATAAGAAAAGGAGGCATATAATCATGGCTACAAATTTGGCAATTGACGATTCTTTGATTGAAGAAGCTAAAAAGATCGGCGGGCATAAAACCAAAAAGTCGGTTGTTACCGAAGCGCTTAAAGAATACATCCAGCGACGAAAACAACTTGAAATCATAAAGTTATTCGGTAAAATTGACTATGATTCCGATTTTAATTACAAGGAGCAGCGTAAGGTCCCGTGAAAATTTTGGTTGATACTTGTATTTGGTCTTTAGCACTTCGTCGGAATCATAATCGCCCCGATCCGGCCGTAGATGAATTGCAGGAGCTTGTGAACGAGTACAGGGTTCAAATGATCGGCCCGATACGCCAGGAAATTTTATCCGGTATTAAATCAGATGCTCAATTTGAAAAGCTCCGTGAAATCCTTAGAGCTTTTCCTGATTTTCGCTTAACAAGCGACGATTATGAGTGCGCGGCCAGGTTATTTAATCTGTGCCGGGGAAAGGGTCTTCAAGGATCAAATACGGATTTTTTAATTTGTGCTGTTGCGGTCCGTCATGGTCTGCCGATTTTTACGAAAGATAATGATTTTAAATTATATCAGAAGCATATTAAATTAGAGATTCACCAAACCATAAGATAGTTTAGTATCTTTTAATCAGCAGCCCGCCATTCCGACGGACTGAAAGGTTCCCTGCATCCTGTCAGCTCCACATAGCCTGATCCGGTCAGAACATAAACAGAAACAGGAAACCACACCAAAGGAGAAAAGGATGAAGCAATTGCGTCTGGCTGTCATCGGCTTCGGAAAATTAGGAAAGGCTTGCTCACAGTTAATATTCAAAAGCAACGACCTTGCCCTGACAGGCATTGTACGGCGTCCTTTAAAAATTGAAGAGCCATTGCCGGCACCTTTAAGCAACATCCGGACAGTATCCCATATCAGCGAATTAGGAGAGATTGACGGGGCACTCATCTGTCTTCCAACCCCATTCATTATTGAAGCGGCCCACGACCTGCTGCAACATAAAATCCCCATCGTGGAGTGTGCCGACCTTCATGGCAAAGCCTTTATGGAGCACAAGGCGGAAATCTACCGGATGGCCAGCCACCACAAGGTGTCGGCCATCGTAGGCGCTGGATGGGACCCCGGTGTTCTATCCCTGTTGCGCAGCCTTTTCGCCGTACTGAGTCCCAAAGGACAGACCCAAATTACCCATCATCCCGGTGTCAGTCTTCATCATACCATCTTTGCGCGGGATCTTCCCGGAGTGAAAGATGCCCTGACAACCGAACTGAAAACAATGAATGGAAAAAAACAACGGTATGTCTATATTGAACTCAAGCAAGGTGCGGATTTTGAATCAATAAAGCAAACCATTGTCTCCGACCCATTGTTTTTGAATGAAGAGACACTTGTTTTCCAAGTGGATGACATCGCCGCCATGGAGCAGGAAGAATACGGAGTGGTCATGGAACGCAAAGGGCTGTCGGGGCTGGGCGATCACCAGCTCCTTTTACTGGAAGGACGTTTTAATAAGACAAACCTCGCGGCTCAGGTGATGGTAGCCGCAGCACGGGCTTTACCCACTCGCAAACGCGGCGTACTCTCCCTTATGGATCTGCCTATAGGCGCTCTCTGGGGCGACCGGCAACGTCGTTCAGAATCCGAAGAAAATTGGACGTAACCGTTTTAGTATCTTAATGCAAAGGAGATTAAACAATGGCCTTTAAAACAAAAAAGGAAATTTTAGAGGATATACTTTTGCATGATAAGCCTAAATGCCCTTACTGCGGAAAGGAGATGAGTTTATGGGAAGTCCCCCCTATTCCTGTGGGAGAAGGCCTTGGCTGGGGTACTCCTTATCTGTTTATCTGCTTCAATGATGAATGCTCCCTGTATGTAAAGGGATGGGCTACTATGGAAGAAGACTATGGCCATACCTGCTCTTTTCGGTGTCTCAATTATCCCGGCACACGACAGTTTGAGATTATGCCTGTCTTCAGCGCCACAGGAGGCAAAGGACAGATTATTGATAATCAGGTTCTGGCCAAGCAGAAAGCTTTGAAAGAAGCTATAAAAAAAGGACTTTCAATTCTCGAGAATTGCCATGTTTCAAAAGATTGGCGAACGGTTTTAAAAATGCTTCTGGATGCAAACGAGCCGCTACGGGTAAGAATACAGGCAGCTGAAATAATCGGTGATATTGGTGAATTGGACGTAATCGAACCCCTCAGAAATCAAAAATTCGGCTATAAGCTCCTCATTAAAAAGGTCGAGGATGCTATAAAAAAGATACATAAACGGCATTTTACCCGGGAATGCCCGTTCTGTGCGGAAATAATCAAAAAGCGAGCTAAAATCTGTAGATACTGCGGCAAAAAAGTAATCGAGTCAGCTACCCAAAGCTAAAGCTTTTGGGCTTGTAAAAGCCCGGCTGATTAGACTCAGCCAATCCATTTACTCAATTGGGTTGGCTACGTTAAGAATATATACAGGATAGCCTCAATGCTCCACAAGTTGAGGAAACTATC
>JAUUWG010000001.1 GCA_030589165.1 Desulfobacterales bacterium | reverse complement strand
AGTTTCCTCAACTTGTGGAGCATTGAGGCTATCCTGTATATATTCTTAACGTAGCCAACCCAATTGAGTAAATGGATTGGCTGAGTCTAATCAGCCGGGCTTTTACAAGCCCAAAAGCTTTAGCTTTGGGTAGCTGACAGCCGACAACTTCCGTAACCAGGCTTGCAAGTTCCCGGATGGTTTGGTCTTTGCCGCAACCAATGTTGATAAGCGGGAGAGAAGAAGCTTGAGGATCACTCCGCTGGGGATTGGAGGCAAGCAAATCAGACAAAAGCATAGAATCAAATGAATCGCCAGATAAATTCATCAAGAACAGACAAGCATCGGCCAGGTCCTCAACATGCAAAAATTCCCGGCGCGGTGAGCCGGTGCCCCAGAGGATCACCGCAGGAGCAGGAAGTATGGAGTCGGCAGTAGGCAATGGGGGAGTGTGATCATTGTGTTTAGAAATCGATAGTAAACAGCCGCGGATGTCAGCCGGGATGGGGCCGTATTTTGCTTCATCCCTTTGAATCCCCTCCCAATCGCCTTTACCTGCAAGTTTTGCCAGGTGGAACTTGCGGATCAAAGCAGGCAGAACGTGCGAGTTTTCCAGATCGTAATTATCATTGGGTCCATAGAGGTTTGTGGGCATGACCCCAAGAAACCGGGTGCCATACTGGCGGTTGTATCCCTCGCACTGGATGATGCCCGCAATCTTGGCCACCGCATAGGGCTGGTTGGTGGACTCCAGCGGACCGGTAAGCAGATGTTCCTCCTTCATGGGTTGAGGGCATTGTCGGGGATAAATGCATGAGGAACCCAAAAACAGGAGCCGTTTTACTCCTGCCTTATACGCAGTGTGGAGTACATTGGTCTGAATGGCCAGGTTTTGGTAGATAAATTCCGCTGGGCGGGTGGCGTTGGCCCAGATGCCTCCTACTTTCGCTGCCGCAAGGAATACATATTCAGGCCGCTCTTTGTTAAAGAATTCTTCCACCTTATCTTGCCTGGTCAGATCCAGCTCTCGATGAGTCCTGTTAATTAAATTGGTGTATCCCTCGGCCTGAAGGCGGCGGAGAATGGCGGAGCCGACCAGGCCTCGATGACCGGCGATGTATATGGAGGAATGCTTATTCATGAAATTCGCATGGTCTCTTAGGGACTCGGCACAAATAAATTATCCCATTTAACATCTCCTCTCCAGGCCATCTTTATCCGATCCTCAATCAAATCGTCCTCGAAATAGAACGACTATTCCTGTGGCGATTAGATTTCGGATCGAATAAATCTGACCTGAACATGAGCGCTATCTGGGACACTTTATTCGTGCTGAGTCCCTTAAATCAGGTTTATCTAATCAAACTGATTGTAAGTCCGAAAGCCGGCACGGTTACATAACCGGTCTTTTTCCGCTTGTTTGAGATCTTCTCGAACCATCATCCTGACCAGCTCATCAAATTTATTTTTCTAAAAAATCTTCGAGTATCATTACCTTGATATCCTTGACTTTCTTCAGGCCTGAATCATTGGTCAAAAACGTATCAGCACCATATATAATACCAACAGCTATCTGAATCGCATCAGGCGTCCGGATCAAATATTTTGCCCTTAGCTTTGAGGACAATTCTGAAACTTCGTGAGAAATCTCAAAGGTTGTTAATCCTTCAGCGTAAAGTAATATCTCACGATATTTTTCAGCCAACGGTTCATTTTTCATCTTAAACGGGAGGACTAACACCTCTAATAATGTGATGGTTGATGTTAACGCATCAATTTTTCCAGCATCTATTTCAGCAAAGACTGGTCTTAATACATCCAGATACCTGGGATCCTTTTCAATGAAATAGATAAAGGGCGCGGTATCGATACAAATCCTTGATCCTCGTATTTCATCGACTAATCCCAAGATTCTCTCTCCTTGCGAACATATTCCTGAGCATCAATGCCTTTCCATATATCAGCACATAGTCCCTCAAGCTCCATAATACTATGTTTTATTCTTCTTTTACCAATGCTCTTCTTGAGCCTGGCTGATATGATTTCTAAAAGGCTCAATTGTTCATCTATGTTTAAAAACTTAATTCCCTTTACATAGTCGCTATAGGAAAGTGGTGCTTTTCTTGTTTCCATTTTGTCGTATCCTTCCATTTTTGATATCAACGGGGTCCAAAAATAATCAAATATTCTGAATCCTTTATGAATCAGAAAGGTGCGGGCCGTCTATTTTCCTTTGGCTTCCCAAATCAACACGCGTGGTCGTTGTTTCAGCTTCAGCAAAAGGTCGTTGTACTCACCTTTATCCAAAACCAGCGAACGAATCTTGCGATTGATATAGCGTTCAGTTTTTCTGCTCAAATCATTGAGGTGGTAATGATCGATATTTCCCACCAACACGAGGTCGATAATGCCGGTGTCCTTGCCCTCTGCGTAATCATCGATCAGGTAAGCGCGTTCCAGATCCCCCAACCTGCCGACAATGCCGTCTATGACCCGGTCGATTCCCATGACTTTGCCGACCATGGATCTGAGCTCCGGAAACAGGGGATGGTCCTGGTTTGCCATATAATAGACTTGCCGCCCGTTTTTTTCCGATTTCAGCAGATCCGTTTTGGTAAGCTGGTTGAGTTCTTCGCGCACCGAATTGGTGGACACATTAAATTCCTTGGCCAGCTCCCTTAAATAGGAACGGGTCTGCGGATTAAAGAAAAAACGGATCAGCAACCTGATTCTGGTTTTTGATGCAATAAGGCCGGTAAATAGATTATTCAACCAACAACTCCTTTATGAGTAAATTAATTACTCATATCACAGTCGACAAATTTATCAAAACCTTTTTCAAATTCAATAGAAAAATACGCAATACCGCAAAAGTCACCTTTTGGTTTTTTTGTACGATAATTGACGCACGATAAAACCTGCGTTTTTACTGAAGTCTATACTTCTTGTTCATAGCCATTAACACTTTTTGGGGTGAGTTTTGCGGTATTGCATTTATTGATTGGAATTCCCTCACAGAAAAGAAGAGCTATCCCTAAAAGCCATAAAAAATGGGAATGGCGCAAGGTTCCTTTGATGGCCTATAAAGATGTTCACCCCAGCGAAGTTTTGCCCTGGTGGGAGTGCATTGAACAGTGATGGTATGGCTTCCTTTTTTAAGATTAACCGTACTTCCCGGTTCATAAACAACACCATTAATAAAAACGGCTTCCTCCCCCTCAAGTGTATAGGTGCCGGGTATTAATATCTCAAAATTTTGGGACCCTGCATCTGAATCAAATTTAAACTGTTTACCCGCAACATAAAGAATGCCCCAGTGATGGATAAAATTTGAGTTAAGAACTTTCCAATCCTTTTCTAATAACGCGTAGTTTATCGCTGTAAATGCATTTTCCCTTGGCAAAAGGGGATCAAGACTGGGAATATTTGCAAAAAGAAACACCGGCTGCCGTTGAGTCAGTATCTTGTGCATGATCGGTCTGTTTGCCTGGAGATACCCTTCCATTCCCCATGTACTCATAAAAAGCCCAACCTTTGGGAATGAAGATATCGCAGAACATCCATCGATATAGGGGACAGGTTCAGGAAAAATTTTATGGACAACCTGCAGCAACTCCCTTTGCGCAATTGTGCGATCAGAAGAATTGTTTAAATAATGAAAAAGAAAATTAATACAAACGGAAAAAGAATAAATAGCCACCAAAACGATCAAAAAAGCAGAGCCGGTTCTCCTGTAATCCTCTGTCATTTTGTGGACGATGACACCACAAAAAATAATTGCAGGCGCTATTATGAACACATAAAAATAAGGAAAAGCGTTCCTGTAGAATATCAAAGTGATCAACGGAATTAGAAAAGTATACAATATTAGATTTCTATTTATCCGTTTTCCTTTTGAACGTATTAAGTCACTCGTAACAATAATTATCCCTAATATCAAAAAACTCCAGATGAAAATATTTTTTTTGAGGCTTAGTGCCAGATATGGCAATTGTGGAAACAAATCGTTCAATATAATAACCTTTGAACCGGCACGACTAACAAATTGCTTTGCCCCAGTTACTTGTGGAATGAGAAGTGTAGATGAATGAAAGGAATATAAGAGGAAAAATCCACCCAAAAAGGCGAGAGCAAAAAATAGCATTTGTTTGATAACATCTCTCTTGTTCTCAGCAAGAACGAATAAACACAAAAAAATGACCCCGATCGTCAGCAAGTGAAATGCAACCTTGATTGAAACCATTAATGATAGTGCCATGGCAAAACCGGCGAAACTGATCAACACCTTTGAGCGAGGGCTTGTGAGGATATGATAAACTGAGAGTAAAAAAAGGAACGAACAAATAGAATCAGCTCGAAAA
Organism: Desulfobacterales bacterium; assembly: GCA_030589165.1. Classification (GTDB taxonomy): domain Bacteria; phylum Desulfobacterota; class Desulfobacteria; order Desulfobacterales; family JAFDHS01; genus JAFDHS01. The sequence goes on along the minus strand of JAUUWG010000001.1, from coordinate 55,438 downwards.
CTTGTGCCATGCACCACTATATTGGAAAGGGAAACATAGCAAAAGACTCCGAACAAAGCTCCAGACCGATTTAAAAACTGTCTTCCTATCAGGTAGGTATAGATACATGCCCCCAAAAAAAGCGAATACAGTACTAACCGCGCAGCGATAACTTGGGTTACCTCATTGTCGGAAATGTAAGAGAGCCAGGTAAAAAAGTGAACATAAAATGTTTGGAATTGGCCGGTAAGAGTACCGCGTATATAGGTATACACCTTGGAAAGATAGAAAAATTCATCCCAGCCGATTTTAAGCAAAAAAATCAGGTAAAATTTTAAAACCAGAGCAATTGTGATGAAAACAAGCAACCCCAATTCCGTTCGGGTAATACCTTTCCGGGCTAAATCAGTTTTTTGCAAACTTGTCTTGTCCATAGGCTGACTCCAATTCTTTGGTTGGATAATAAGGTACGGAAGTTATTAGCTTTAAGAAGACTTTTTCATGCCTCACAAAGATATCAACACCCAAATCAGAAAACAACTGAAAAAAACATCCAAACTCAGTAATTTCCGGTTAGAAAATAAAACGCAGAGTTGCTTGACATACAACCCTCATTTTTTTACAATTATTTAAATTACGATCCTTAATCCAAAATGGAGTTCTTTTCATCCCCTTTTTTAAGCTCATTCTCTTAGTTTCCCATTGTCAGTGATTTCACTGTAGCATAACTTTAAATTCAGAAAGGCGCCATGAAATGACTCAGACGAAAAAAAGCATCTCTTTTTTAATACCTTCAATTGCCGATATTATGTTTATAGCCCTTTTTCTTTTTCTGTCGTTTTCCGCGGGCAAGGAGCTTTTGAACGACGGGGATACCGGCTATCATATACGTGCGGGAGAGTACATAATAAAAACCCTTTCAATCCCGAAGCAGGATATGTTCTCCTTCCTCTCCCCTGCCCTTCCTTGGACCGCCCACGAGTGGCTTTCCGAGGTAATTATGGCGATGGTTCACCAGGCCTTCGGCCTTACCGGAATCGTTGTTTTTTTCTCTTTTATTATCTCCCTGGTTTATTACCTGCTGCTTAAAATAATCCGTACCGACAAAGACAATATCATCCTGGCCGCCTTTATCGTTTTACTCGTTATCGTGTCATCACAAATACACTGGCTGGCCAGGCCCCATATATTTTCACTGGTCCTGATGATAGCCTGGTATTACCTGCTTGATGAATATCAATATAACAATAAAAACTATCTGTATCTCCTGCCGCTGATGATGCTCCTCTGGGTTAACCTGCATGGGGGTTTCCTGGCCGGTTTTATTCTGACCGGCATTTACCTGTTTGGTAATCTGGCAAAGTTCATTACTTCGCAGGGTAAAGAAAAAGATTTTCATAAGAAAAAGGCCGGGCTGCTTGGTCTTACAACTGTTGCCTGTCTTCTTGTTTCCCTGATAAACCCTTACGGCTTCCATATTCTGATGTTTCCTTTCAACCTGGTCTCAAACAAGTTTATCATGGATCATGTTTCGGAGTTCATGTCACCCAACTTTCATGAGGTGATGCCGTTCAAGTATCTCCTGCTTTTGATGCTGGCCGTATTTGCCGGTTCAAAAGTAAAAATAAATTTTATAGAACTCCTTTTAATCCTGCTGTTTACCAATATGTCTCTCTATTCGGTAAGGTATATTCCCCTTTTGGGCATCATTGCCGCGCCGATTTTATTAAGACAGTTAATATTGATATTGGAGCAGGCAAATGGAAGATTTGCCGGCTTTCTCAAAAAAAGATCAGACAGCATTTCCGAAACGGATGCATTCGCAAGAGGTTTTTTGTGGCCGGTTGCAGCAATGGTATTGGTCGTTGTTTCTGCAGCAGGCGGTAAAATAGACTTTAAGTTTGATGAAAAGAGCAAGCCTGTGGCTGCCGTAGAATTTATGAAAAAAGAGAATCTAAAAGGAAATATGTTTGATAACGATGAGTTCGGCGACTATATCATCTATTCTGCATGGCCGGAATTCAAGGTCTTTTTTGACGGCAGATCCGATATGTACGGAGTTGACAGAATGAAAGAGTATTTAAAGGTAAGAAGTATCAAGCCGGGTTGGGACGAGGTTATTGAAAAATATAAAATCAACTGGATTATATACAATGCAAATTCGACATTATCAGTCTTTCTTATGGAGAGAAAGGACTGGAAGTTGATATATGCCGATAAGGTGGCTAATATATTTGTGAAAAACACCCCGGAAAACCAGCCCCTGATACAAAAATACCCTGATGTAAAGCTGGTCGTGGATGAAGAGGGTAATAATAAAAATATTTGACAGGATAACAGGATGAACATGATAAGTGTCAGAACAAAAATTTTTCAGAATTTCAAGAAGGTAAGCTCCTTAAGAAACTTACTTCCCGGGGACTTCAATATTTTAAAATATATGCTTGGGTAGTTATGGCCTTAATTGTAGTTTCGGGAGTTAATAATAAAATGGAATGCCGTGAGTTGACAGAAAAAATTATCGGATGTGCTTTCCGTGTTTATAATAAAATGGGATTTGGGTTTCTTGAAAGCGTATATGAGAAATGTATGCTTATCGAACTGCGTAAAGAGGAACTTAACACAAAAGCACAACAGCCCATTATCGTATATTATGAAAATGAGGTAGTCGGGAAATTTGTAGCCGATATTATTGTAGAAGATACAATTATTTTGGAATTAAAGTCAGTTAGACAAATTGTACAAGCCCATGAAGTACAACTGGTTAATTACCTTGTTGCTACAGGCAAGCCTATAGGCCTGATTCTGAATTTCGGAGAAAAAAAAGTTGAAATTAAGCGTAAAATAAAAGACTTAAAATGATGACAAACAGCATTTTCAATTAATCTTGTTTATCCTGTTATCCTGTCAAAAAAAATAACAACCTGGAGTATCCATGATTTCAATAGTTATTGCCGCGTACAACGAAGAGCGTCGGATAGGAGAATCCCTGCTTAAGATCAAGGATTATTTAACAGGCCGGAATGAGGATTACGAGATAATTGTTGTTGACGACGGCAGCACGGACAATACCGCCCAAGTGGTAGTGGATTATAAGCCGGAAATTACAAATCTTAAAATGATACGCTACCCGAAAAACAGGGGCAAGGGGTATGCCCTGAGGAAAGGGGTTCTCGCCTCTACAGGAGATGCAATTCTGTTAACGGATGCGGATCTTTCGACCCCCATAGAGGGACTTCCCCGGCTGTTGCCGTTAATTTCCAGCCAGGAGTATGATGGGGTTATCGGCTCCAGGGCACTTAAGTCCAGCACACTCATCAGGAAACAGCCGTGGTGGAGGCAGGGCATGGGCAAGGTTTTCAATAAAATAGTCAGGTTTATGGTATTGGATGATTTTCTGGATACCCAATGCGGCTTTAAAATATTTTCAGGAGATACGGCCAGGAGCCTGTTTAAGGACGCACGGATTGACAGGTTCGCCTACGACGTTGAAATCCTTGTCATGGCCCAAAAAAGAGGCTACAGAATACTGGAAGTGCCGGTCAAATGGATTGATTCGCCCGGCTCAAAGGTCCACCCGGTTTTGGACTCACTGCAGATGTTTTTCGATCTTGTCAAAATACACAAGCGCCTGAACCACGAAAACACGAAAGTACGGAAACAAGAAAAAAATAAATATGAATGATAATTATTATTTCAAAGACAAACACCCGTTTGAACGGTTAAGCAAAAAGATTATTGCCGTTGCAATTGCAGTCCATTTGATAGATGTCAAAAGCACTGAACTCTGACCCTGCCCTGAGGGCAAGGTTTTTTTGGCAAACTAAAATAAGAAAAGGAGTTTTAGCAATGGAAAAACTAATCGGGTTTTTTAAGAACGAAGAGGGAGCAACGGCTGTCGAGTACGCAATAATGCTTGCTTTGATTGCAATAGTAATCTTTGCTGCAGTAACTTTTCTAGGAAAGAATACAAGCAATCTGTTCAGTAAGACGGCTAGTGCTATGCCATAGAGGGATTCCCCCGGCTGTTGCCAATAATTTCCAGCCAGGAGTATGATGGGGTTATCGGCTCCAGGATACCGGAGCTTCCGGCCAAATAGATTGATTCGACAGGCTCAAAGGGCTACGTTTAACCCCATCCCGGTATTACCCCCTTCTGTTTTGGGAGTTTTACCCATGAAAATGAGTCCTCCCCCCTATGGACAAAGTAAAATAACTATGATTTAAAGAAAACTAAAATAACCGTGATTAAAAGATATGTAAAATTTTTCACAATCAACATAAAAGGTATGTAAAACGTTTCATAAAATTAAGTATTTTTTTCAATATCTGTAACTCAATAACTTTTTTACCGGGCCATAATTAATACAAATACAGCAAGTTACATATTTTAAAAAACCATTAAGATCCATGGCATATTCTTTGCTCTACATATTTTTTCGGTTTATAATAAATAAATCGATTAGCCGATAACCTAAAACAAGAAAGGGAGATTAAGAAATGAAAAAATTGACAAAAAAAATGATTGGTTTCTTTAAGGACGAAGAGGGTGCAACGGCCGTTGAGTACGCAATAATGGTTGCATTGATAGCAGTAGTAATCATTGCGGGAGTAAAAATAATAGGAGAAAAAGCAAGTACTGTATTCAATACGGTTGGCTCAACTCTAGGGGGTGTAGGTGTATAGGTTCTTGACATAGCGTAGCAAGCATCTCCCCTCTCATTATGATGGGAGATGCTTAACCTTCATCAATAATAATTGTGTTTATCATAAAAATGTTAATGCGCCGCTCACGTAGTGACGGCCGCAATTAAAGAGACAGCCATAACCGTGCCAACAGATCCTTTCTTAATCATATTTTTAAGCTGTATTCTTCTCATTGCCGCGATAATCGACGTTCGGATACAGAAAATCCCCAACCTGCTCACCTTTCCTGCCATGGTTGTAGCTCTTGCCTATCATTGCATAACAAACGGCTGGGACGGTTTGCTCTTCAGCGCAGGAGGCCTGGCCCTCGGTATCGCTCTTTTTATCATCCCTTACCTGATGGGAGGGATGGGAGCGGGAGACGCCAAGCTGATGGGAGCCGTAGGGGCGCTGATCGGCCCCAAGAGCATCTTTCTCGCCTCTCTGTTTACCGCCGTTGCCGGCGGGATTTACGCGCTTTTACTCCTTCTGATCAGTTGTAAATATTTCAAAGATTTTATCACGAGACATGCAGCCACGCTCAAGACATTCGCGTTTACGGGACAGCTCATTCCGATTCCTGCGGATGAAAACGAGAAAAAACCCCGATTGTGCTATGGCCTGGCCATCGCGTTCGGTACATTATTCTATATATTTTTGGAATCTTATGGATACAGGTTCCCCATTTGAATTTAAATAAAAAAAGAAAAAGGAGACCGCCATGGGAAAGTGGAAGGCAATGGGTCCTATTGTATTGGCTTTGTTGATTGCTGTTACTGCCAGTACCTTTTTATATAAGTGGATGAAGACTCAGACGACTCCCCAAAAAGTGCTAAAAGTAAAGACCAAGGCCATGCGGGTTGCCGTGGCGGAAGTGGACCTGCCGTGGGGGACTAAACTGAAACCGGAGATGGTAAAGTTTGTCCCTTTTTTTGAAGAGAGCCTTCCCCCCGGATCTTTTTCAGACCCTGAAAAGCTGACCGGAAGGGTTGTCATCACGCCCTTGAAAAGAAAGGAGCTCATCCTGGAATCCAGGCTGGCTTCAAAAAGCGTAACCAGGGGCGGCGTGTCGGCAATTATAAAACCCGGAAAACGGGCCATGGCCGTGGCAGGCAATAAAATCCTCGGGATATCCGGGCTTATCTGCCCGGGTGATCACGTGGATATCATGATAATGACCACCGATCCCAAAACCAAAGAGAAGATAAACAAGACCATTTTTGAAAACATGCGTGTGCTCGCAACCGGTACTCAGCTTGGGAAAAATAAGGACGGGAAACCGGCTCCGGTGGATATCTACACCCTGGAAGTCACGCCCGAAGAGGGGGAGAGACTCTCCCTTGCCTCCTCGCAGGGGAAGCTCCGGTTTGCCCTCAGAAATGCCTTGGATACCGAAACGGTGCTGACAACAGGGGCAACCTTTCCGCAAACGCTTGCCGCCTACCGCCCGGTCGAACCCCCGAAAAAGGCCGTATCAAAGGGGAGACGGGTAGCTTCTAAAAAGAGAGTGAGAAGGAGTACTCACAATATAGAAATAATCAAAGGAATTCAAAAAAGTAAAAAGGTAATGAAAGATGCCTAAAAAAGTGAGCTAAAGTGACTAAAGTGACTAAAGTGAGCTAAAGTGACTAAAGTTGATGAGTCGCTTCGCTCCGTCTTTTTATATACTTGGATAAAAAGCACAAATTTCAGAATTAAGAGACCAAAAGCGTAAAAGCAGCCAAAGAAGCTTGATAAAAGCAAAAAAATATAAATTATAGCGACCCGGGAGGAAATGGATCCATGTTCATACCCAAAAAATTCTCTACAACGGGAATAGCAGCTGTTGGTTTTGCAATTGTTTTGTTGATCTTTACCGCCGACGCCTCGGCGGCGGAGAATGTTCAGCCGGGATTCCGGAAATCCGGAAAACTTGAAGTGCTGGTGGGCAAAACAGTTATCCTGAAAAGCGCCAGGCCGGTCAAACGCGTTTCCATAGCCGCTCCGGATATTGCCGACTTTACGCTTCTCTCTTCCCGCCAGGTTTATATCATCGGAAAAGCCGCGGGGGTCACCAACATGATCCTGTGGCACAGCAACAAAGAGTCCGAGCTTTATGACATAGAGGTCTCTTTTGATGTGTCACGGCTCAAGCAAAGAATACATGATATCCTTCCCAACGAAAAGGATATCCGCGTCATTGCCACCAACAACTCCATCACCCTTTCCGGTATGGTATCCAGTACCGAAAATCTCTCCGAAGTTCTGGCACTGACGAGGGCATTCGCCCCCGAAGACAAGATCGTCAATTTACTCAAGGTGGCCGGGACACACCAGGTCATGCTGGAAGTCAAAATCGCGGAAATGTCCCGGAGCGTGGCCAACAACCTGGGGATCAATTTCAACTGGGTAAACGCTTCCGGAGAGTTTGCCCTCACCTTACTCGGGGGGCTTATCGATCTTGAGGACGGTATGGACCTTTTCCCGGGCGGAGATCTTACTTTAGGCGCGCAGGCAGCCGGGGCATTTCGTTTTAATTCCGGTTCAAACCAGTGGACCGGCGTACTTGATGTGCTTCAAGGAAACGGGCTGGTCAAAATTCTGGCCGAACCGACGCTGATTGCCATGAGCGGTCAGTCGGCGGACTTTCTGGCCGGAGGAGAATTCCCGATACCCAAGATAGACGACGATGGGAACGTCGGCGTCGAGTTCAAGACCTACGGCGTAACCCTGGCTTTCACCCCGACCGTCCTGAGTGAAAAAAGGATCAGCATCGAGGTCCTGCCGGAGGTATCCGAGATAGATTTTACAACCGCAGTGACCATAGCGGGATCTGTAGTGCCGGGATTACTGGCCCGACGGGCCTCCACCCGGGTGGAGCTTGGAGACGGCCAGAGCTTTGCCATTGCGGGTATTCTCAAGGAAACCGCAAGAGAGAACCTCTCCAAGTATCCGTTCCTGGGGGATATCCCCATACTCGGCGCCCTCTTCAAAAGCAAGGCTTTTCAGAAACAGGAAACGGAGCTGGTTATTTTCGTCACCCCTCACCTTGTCAAGCCTCTTGACATGATGGAACAGTCCTTGCCGACAGATAACTACATCGAACCGGATGACGCCGAATTCTTCCTCTGGGGCGTTTTCGGGCAGTCCCGGCAGAAGGTCTCTTATGAAAACGGGGGGCTGGATGGTGAATTCGGGCATATATTTACCCAATAAATCAAAAAGTTGAGCATAGGAGGGGAAAATGTTTAAAAACAATATAATACTGATCGCATTGACGGCGGTGCTCTCTGTCATGTTATGGGGCTGTGCCGGGAACCTGCCCAAAAGTCAGAGAACAAAAATGATCGATATGAACTGGGGAAAGTCCTTTGAATCAGCCAAAAACAACCAGATTTTGAACCCCGAGGCAGGGATGGAGCCGGAACCGGTGGTCGGGCTTGACGGAGAGGCGGCCGGGTACAACATGAAAAAATACAGGGATGCGTTCAAAAAGGCGGAACCGCCTAAAACTCCTGTTCTTACCGGGATTGGCAAATAGACTCTGGGGAAAGTGACTAAAGTGACTAAAGTGACTAAAGTTAAGGAGTCGCTTCGCTTTATCATTTTTATATACTTGGGTTTTCGAATTTTAATTATCGACAAAAATAATAAGCTCAAATCAGATTTATTCCCCCCTTGAGGGGGGGTTAGGGGGGGGGTGTATGGTCACTCCGATTGATAAAAAACACCCCCCTGCCCCCCTCAAGGGGGGAATCCAGCAACAAAATGACTGATCATTCATGAAAATTATTGTCACGACTTTTTCCCATGAATACCAGGACGCAGGCATAATTTATGAAGACACCAAAAATAATAAAAAGCGAGAAAGGGGCGGCAGCGGTGGAGTTTGCCATCGTTCTGCCTCTGCTGGTTTTGTTCTTCTGCGGAATGATTGAATTCGGCCTGCTTTTTTACAATAAACAGGTGATTACCAATGCCAGCAGGGAGGGAGCGCGCGCCGCGATTACCAAAACTTTGGATGGCACAAGCTTAAAAACAGACGACAAAGCGCAAGTTAATCAGATAATAGATGATTACTGTGAAAATAATCTTATTAACCTTGGTGGTTCTAATGATCTAAACGTAGACGAGATAGCTATTTCATCTGTTGATTTACAAAAAGATATCACAGTGACAGTGCCATATGTTTATAACTTCCTATTTACCGGAATTCTCGGATTTGGCAACATAACCCTAACAGGCGAGACAGTAATGCGAATGGAATAAATTACATCAAATAGTCAAGCATTTCTGATTGGGCTTTGTTTTGAATACTGAAAGAAAATGACCAGCGAGACCAAAAAAATTGAAAAAAAAAACTTTATTGAAAAATCAGAAGGGTGCGACAGCAGTAGAATTTGCGATTATCTTGCCATTGTTTATCACCCTGATATTCGGCATCGTTGAATTCGGCCTGTATTTATTCAACAAACAGGTGATTACCAATGCCGCCAGAGAAGGCGCACGTTTTGGCATCGTGGTTCGGAGTCCGAGAATATCAAACGATGAGATTAAGGCTAAAGTCATAGAATTCAGTGAACAACACCTTGTGACCTTTGGCTCTGGAACAATTGTTGTGCCTACAGATCCTGATACTATGGATAAACCATTTTTTGAGAGGAGAGATTCAGAAGAGAACCTTCTGTTGAAGGACGCGGATGGGAACCCCATATTAGGTGGTTTCGGTGATTCTCTTACTGTCGAGGTAACTTATCCATATGATTCTTTGTTTCTTTCCAGTCTGGGAGTCGACATAACAGCAAAATGTACGATGAGGATGGAATAAATAGGGTTCATGGATAGCAAAAGGAGTGTAATTATGAATAAAGGCCTCCATCTAATATCAATGATGAAAAACCAACGGGGAGTAACAGCCATAGTCGCTGCTATAACGATGGCCATGCTCATCGGTTTTGTGGCGCTGGCCGTTGACGTCGGTTATCTTTATGCCACCCGCAATGAACTTCAAAATGTAGCCGATGCCGCCGCGCTGGCTGCAACAAGGAAATTGGGATCCATTTACCAAACTATGTCTTACGAGGAACAGCAAAATTATGATGTCAGCGGAGATCGCCCGAGTATTGAGATGGTTGCTAACGAAGTAGCTGAAAAAAACCAGGCTGCAAATCTTGATATCAAGATCAAACCTGAAGATGTTGAAATTGGAAGATGGACGGGCAGTCCTCCTTTGGATGTGAGAAACGACCAACCCGATGCGGTAAGAGTGAAAGCTCGCAGGGACAGTGGTATCAATGGGACAATCGCCACCTTTTTCGCAAGGATATTTAACCATAATACCATGAGTGTTTCCGCTGACGCCACTGCCGCCTTGACCGGACCAGCCATAGTCGGTGAGGGGGAACTGAAATTGCCGATTGCGGTATCCATGAGCTACTTCCCGGATAATTGTCCTGGTCAAATCGACTTTCAAGATAAATGTGCAGGTTGGCATAACTTTTTTGACGCAATTAATGCTAACGCAATGAAAGATAAGCTGATAAGCTTTATAAAAAACGATCCGGGTGGCGAAGGCGAAGCTTGGCTGAGGGAGTATTTTTATAAGAGTGTAGATGCAACCATCCCTGACGCCTCTGCGACACCTGAGACAGCAAGTAGCGATATGTATGATTTTCAGGAAGGCGTTATCGCGGCTTTATTCTCTGGGGAAATAATTCAGTGGGATGATAATGGTCCAATTACACCCGCTCAAGAAGACAAAGGCAACCCAGCGGCTTTTCCAGCGCTTTTCGATTATTTCAGATTCCGTGATGGCGATGAAAATGACAACGTCTGGACAACCACTGTGCCGGTTTATAAGGCCTACTATGATGAAACTAATGGACAGTGCGTGCGTCCGAATTATGCGCCGCCTTACCAGAGTTCAATTGAAATTGTAGGCTTTGCCACGGTTCAAGTCGTTGGTGTCGATGCAGCTGCAAATACGGTTGACGTAATTCTCGACTGCAAGATAACCTTCTTGGATGAACGCGGAGGCGGGGGGATGCATGGGAACACCAAAGGCGCCATCCCGAATTTAGTTGAATAGCATAGTTCTTGGAGAGAGCTTTCATGACGGATAGTATTCATTTGATCAAATTAGAAGTAAAAAAGAGGTGAACCGATATAATTTACATTCCCGACCTTATATTACCGAACGCAAAATACACCGGCATCCTGAACTTACCGCCCTTAAAAGGCAAACCCGGCTATATTGAGAACTACTTTGGACCCTTGAATTTCGGAGGAGACAATGACAGATGAAAACATCTGCATTAAACTGGAAATAAGAAACCGCAACCTGAGAAGAGAATTTGAAAGCATTATCCGATCCGTTCCGGGATTTGATATACAAAAGCCCGGCGATGTACGTCCGATCGATCTTTGGATTTTTGAACTGAGCGATGAACATGACAAAGATTTTCAGCATGTCCAGAACATTCTGAATTCAGGCGAGGTCAAAGAGCTCTTTTTAGCGTCAACTTACTCCGACCAGACCCTGCTCAAACGAGCCATGCAAACAGGCGCCAGGGAATTTTTCGATCAATCGGTTAAAGAGGAAGAAATCCGGCAGGCCCTGGAAAAATTCAAGGAGAGAAGGGAGAGATTAAAAAACGAAACACCCGGCAAGAAAGGGCAGATTATAAACGTCCTCGGCAGCAAGGGAGGGGTCGGCACAACAACCATTGCCGTAAACCTGGCAGTCTGCCTGGCCGAGCTTGAAAGGGTGGAATCCGTGGCATTGATAGACATGAACCTGGTGTTCGGAGAGATCCCCCTGTTCCTGGATATTGAGCCGACCTATAACTGGAGTGAAATTACCAAGAATATTTCCCGCCTGGATGCCACTTTTTTGAAGAATATCCTTTCTGTTGATCCCTCGGGAGTTTACGTCCTCTGCTCCCCCGGCTATTTGAGCGGCTACAATGTGGCATCCCCGGCAATTATAGAGAGTTTACTAAAGGTTATGCGGGGAATGTTTGACTTTGTTATTATCGACGGGGGCCACTCCATGGGTAATATCTCCTTGAAAATCCTTGAAATGTCGGACACCGTTCTAATTGTCTCGAACTTGAGCATCCCCTGCCTGGCAAACACAAACAAGCTTTTAAAATCTTTTTACGATTTAGGGTACCCGGAAAGGGAACGCATCAATATTGTTATCAACCGTCATCTGAAAAACTCAAACATCTCCATAGAAGATGCGGAAAAATCATTTGACAAGAAAATATTCCGGACCATACCCAATGACTACAATACAACCATATCCGCCATAAACAAGGGGAAACCTCTTACTCAATTTGCATCAAAGGAGCCCATCACCGAGAACTTCAGAGAAATGGCCTCTTCCATTTGTCCTTCGTTCGAAGAAAAAGAGGGAAAAAAGAAAAGAAAGTTTTGGAAATTCTTCAGCCTTTAGAAACAAAGATGAAACAACCCAGGAGATTACGATCAAATGCCAATAGACCCTGATGTTATCCCGTTAAAAGATATAGTAGACCAAAGCCGGTATATTTCCGACGAATATTTTGACCTGAAAACCAGGATTCATGATCGCCTGCTGGATCTTGTCGACCTTACTCTCATCGAATCTATTGACCGGGATGTCCTCAAGTCTCAGATCAGGACCCTAGTAATGAGGATATTAGAGGAAGAAGGCCAAAGCGTACCGCTCAATTTAGCCGAAAGGGAAAGACTCTTTGTGGAGATCGAGGATGAAGTATTGGGGCTCGGCCCCTTGGAACCCTTTATTAAAGACGATACGGTCTCCGATATCCTGGTCAACTCATACCGTCAGATCTTTGTGGAGAGATTCGGCAAGCTGGAAATTTCCGATTCAAGGTTCAAGGACGATGCCCACCTGATGAGAATCATCGACAAGATTGTTTCATCCGTGGGACGACGGATCGACGAGTCTTCTCCCATGGTGGACGCCAGGCTTCCCGACGGCTCCAGGGTCAATGCCATCATCCCTCCCTTGGCCATAGACGGGGCCAGTTTGTCTATCAGGCGTTTTGGCAGGGACCCGCTTCTGCTTGATGATCTTATTTTATTGAAGAGCTTTACAGATGGAATCGGCGAGCTTCTGAAAGGTATCGTCAAGGCCAGGCTGAATGTTCTGATTTCAGGGGGCACCGGCAGCGGCAAAACCACCCTGCTCAATGTCATGTCTCAGTTCATACCTAATGTCGACAGGGTTATCACCATTGAAGACGCCGCAGAATTACAACTCAAGCAGATGCACCTGGTCAGGCTGGAGACCCGGCCTCCGAACATAGAGGGCAAGGGCGAGGTCACGGCCCGGGATCTTGTGAGAAACAGCCTCAGGATGCGCCCGGACCGCATTATTGTGGGCGAGGTGCGCAGCCAGGAGGCCTTTGATATGCTCCAGGCCATGAACACCGGGCACGACGGATCTTTAACAACCATTCACGCCAACACTCCCCGTGACGCGATAATGCGCCTGGAAAGCATGATATCCATGGCCAACCTGGATATTCCCTACGAATTTATGAGGCGGTTTATCAGCTCCGCCATCAATGTCATCATCCAAATATCCCGTCTTCCCGACGGTACCAGAAAGGTAATCAGCATCCAGGAAATAACCGGGATGGAGGGGAACATAATCACCCTGCAGGAGATCTTTTCCTTCCAGCAGACAGGAATGGATGAAGAAGGAAAAACAAAAGGATACTTCAAATTTCACGGGGTCCGCCCCAGGTTCATCGATCGGTTCAATGCAAACGATATATCCGTTCCTGATGATTTGTTCAATCCGGACAAAGTATATGAGGTTTAACATGAACATTCTCATCACCGGCATAATAATATTTTTAATATCCGTATTTGTCATAGAGATGTTTTTTTATTCCTATAGAACCCTGCGGAACCCGGACCACGCCAAGATCCGCAAAAAGCTGAAAAGGATTTCATCAAGCGGAAGCACAACCGAGTTACCTGATATTGTTCGAAAAAGAGTACTAAGCGATGTGCCGGCACTGAATCAGATCCTGCTTCGCATCACCGGAATCCAGCGCCTGGATAAATTGATATATCAGGCCAATTCCCAATATCCAGCGGGTTTCTTCCTATTACTCTCCCCTCTTCTCGCGCTTACTGGGTTTCTGGGATTGTCCATGCTCAAGATAAACACCGTGTTCTGCGTAATCTTTACGGTATTCCTCGGAGCATCCCCTTTTATCTATCTTAAGTTGAAAAAAAAAAAGAGAATGGAAAAATTTCAAAGCCAGTTGCCCGAGGCCCTGGACCTGATGGCCCGTTCCCTGAAAGCGGGACATGCCTTCACTACCGGTATGAAGATGACTTCCGAAGAGTTTGACGATCCGATCGGCCCGGAATTTGGAATAACCCTGGATGAAATCAACTTCGGGGTCGGTGTTGCCGAAGCCATGAAGAACCTTGCCGGCCGGGTGGACTGTGTGGACCTGAATTTCTTTGTGGTCGCCGTAATACTGCAGCGTGAAACAGGCGGCAACCTTGCCGAGATCATGGAGAACATCGCTCATCTTATACGGGAGAGATACAAATTCCTGGGCAAGGTCAGGGCCCTTGCAGCGGAAGGAAAATTATCCATGTATGTCCTTCTCGGTCTCCCCTTTTTCGTTCTGGGTGCTCTTTTTCTTACGAATCGAACATATATTATGACCCTGTTTACAGACCCTGCCGGAAGAATAATGTGTTACACCGCTCTGGTCATGATGGTCATAGGCACATTTGTGATGAAAAGAATGATCGATATTAAAATATAACAACCGGGAGCAGTGATAAATGACCAGCATAGCCGAATATATCCCCATTATCGTTTCCGTTTCAGTGTTTTGCTCCGTGATCCTGCTTTTAATCGGAATATTGCAATATCGCCGGGTGGCTTCCGCTAAACGTGAATTGATGGAAAAAATCCGGCACGGCGGGCAAAAGTTACAAATTCCCGATACGAATTTTTCGCCTCCAAAAACCGAAAAAAGGTTCCAGGGCAAGGTTCTGGATTTTCTCGATTCACTGGGCAAGCGCACGGGCAGTGACAAAGCCTTGGATTATTCCAAGTTGAGGCCTGTTTTTCTTAAGGCGGGCTTCCGCCGGCAAGACGCTCCGTCTGCCTTTTGGGGGGCCAAATTTCTCCTTGCGGTTTTTCTGCCGGTCTGCTTTGCAGTCTTTAAACTCGCCTTTCCCGATTTTTTGATTTCAGGGAATATGGTGGTTGCCGTCGGCGCTTTGCTGGCCCTCGCAGGTTTCTATCTTCCCAATATCTGGTTGCACCATAAAATCGACAAAAGAAAGCAAACAATCCTTAACGGATTCCCGGATGCGCTTGATCTTCTGGTCGTCTGCGTGGAAGCGGGCATGGGACTCGATTCCGGGCTCCTGCGAGTCGCAAAAGAGATAGAACTGGAGAACAAGATACTGAGCTACGAACTCAATCTCTACAACCTGGAACTCAGAGCCGGAAAACCGCGGCAGGATGCCTTGAAAAACCTGGCCATGCGGATTGACCTGGATGCGGTGAACAATCTTGTGACATTATTAATCCAGACAGACAAATTCGGCACCAGCGTAAGCCAGGCCCTGAAGATTTATTCCGATACCCTGAGAACCCAGAGATTCCAGAGGGCGGAGGAAATGGCCGCCAAGCTGCCGGTAAAGCTGCTTTTTCCTCTGATTCTGTTTATCTTTCCGGCTATTTTCGTTGCGATCCTGGGACCGGCGGTTATCAGTATTTATAGGGTATTTCTGCACGGAGGTCACTTCTAACACTCAAACTTTTATCTTAGTCTCTTGATAGCTAAAGTGAGCTAAAGTGAGCTAAAGTGACTAAAGTGACTGAAGTGACTGAAGTGACTGAAGTTGAGGAATTCTATCAATTTTATATGTAAAAAGACGGAGCGAAGCGACTCATTAACTTTAGCTCACTTTTAACTTTCCCGGTTTATCCGGGTTGGGGAATGAAGCACAACTCTTGATGTCTTTAAAGTTGTCGGGTTTAAAATTGGGGATATTGATTAATTTCAATGTTCCAATTCTGAAAAAGGAATAAAGAAAATTGTCAATGGTCTTTAAAACTTTGCGTCCTTTGCGCCTTTGCGGCGGGTCCTTACAAAGGGATAAAAAAATATTCCACAGCCTGCCGGCAATGGTCTTTGTCATAGCCTGGATTTTCTGCGGTTGTGCCCCTCAACAGAATAATCTGCTTAAAGAGCTGCCCGGTCCTGAAACAATGACAGGGGATGAACTTGAAAGGTCAGGCGATGTCTACTTCAGGCAGGGTAATCTCCAGATGGCTTTGGTGCGGTATAATAAATTTCTCCGGCTTAACCCCGACAATACCCGGGTCCGTTACAAGAAAGGCCTGATCTTTCTTAAAGGAAAGATGAATGACAAAGCCGTCCGGGAATTTGAGAAAATTATAGAAAAGGAACCCGAACATAAATTCGCTTATCAGGGCATGGGGCAAGCCTTTTTTGAATTGAAGAAATACAAGGAGGCTGAAAAACATTTACGCAAAGCCGTCGAACTGAAACCCAAGTTATGGAAGGCTCATAATTTACTGGGAATAATTTATGACTATAAGAAAGATTACAAGGCAGCCGTTACCGAATATAAGGCAGCTATCGTTTTAAAACCGGACAACGCCCTGATATACAATAATCTGGGGGTATCCTACTCCTTGGCAGGGGGTTACGAACAGGCAATCCATACCTTTGAGGATGCATTGAAAATTACGACTTCTTATCCTAAAATTTACAATAACTTAGGACTGGTTTTGGCCAGGCTCGGAAAAGACCGGCGTGCAATGGCGGCTTTCAGAAAAGGAGGGGATAAAGCGCAGGCATACAACAACCTGGGATTTGTTTATCTGCAGAGAGGGGAACGAAAACCGGCAATCCGCTCTTTTGAGAAGGCCATCGAGTGCAAACCCACTTTTTACCTGAGAGCGGGGGAAAATTTAAAAAAAACCGAAATGAACGAGTTCTATGAAACGTCACCGAATACAAAGTAGGATAAAAGCATAAAAACTGGTGTAAGGAGAGAAAGAATTATGAAAAGGAATCAAAGCAGTATCAAAGGATACATCTTTTGTGTTTTTGCACTATCGCTGATCTTATGCTCCACCACCGCCTTTGGAGACGTAATCCAGGTCCCGGGCGACTACAAAACCATCCAGAAAGCAGTCGATGCAGCATCCAAGGGTGATACGGTCCTCGTTGCCGACGGTACTTACGCCGGCGAGGGGAACAAAAATATAGATTTTAATGGCAAGGAACTGACGCTTCAGTCGGAAAACGGCCCGGACAATTGCATTATCGATTGTGAAGATGACGGACGGGGGTTCTATTTTCACAAGGGTGAACTCAAAAATTCCGTGGTTTCCGGATTCACCGTCATCAAAGGGCGGGCCATCGACTACGGCGGCGGGATCTACTGCAGCAACAGCTCTCCAACAATCACCAACTGCATTATCAGAAATAATACCGTTGCCGGCAACAGCAACAACAGCCAGGGCGGAGGGATCTACTTTGGCTGCGGCAGTTCTCCGACCCTGATCAACTGCATCATCATGGAAAACAGCTCCAACTACCGGGCCGGCGGAATTTATTTCTATAACTCAGGCGCAACCGTAACCAACTGCACAATTACCAAAAATATAGCGATGGATGGGGGCGGAATCTATTACCGATACAAACCCGCTCCCGTGATCACCAATTCCATTCTCTGGGGAAATACGCCGAACGAGGTCTCCAGGGATCTCTTGTGCAAGGATTCTCCAAAAATCAGCTACTCGCTTGTTCAGGGAGGATACAGCGGAACAGGCAATATCGATACCGATCCTCTGTTTATCGGAGCCGGAGATTACTACCATCTGACAAAAAAATCCCCCTGCATAAATGCAGCCACATCAAAAGGAGCGCCTGACAGGGATATTGACGGAGATTCAAGACCGCAGCGCAAGCGTATCGACATCGGTGCGGATGAATATACCGGTAAGGAAAGACGGATAGCCAAAAGAGAATTATAGCCTGTAAACAAGGTGAAACAATGAATAAAAACGGTAAAATCAACAAAGCAATCCTGCTGATTTTTTCAGGAACCCTTCTTCTCTTTTGTCTCACGGGTTGTTCTTCATTGAAAAATTTGTATGGCTGGGTCCCTTTTCTGAATCACGGGAAAAATCCCAACAGCTTTACAAAAAAGGAAATGAAACGA
Source organism: Desulfobacterales bacterium (assembly GCA_030589165.1). Taxonomy (GTDB): domain Bacteria; phylum Desulfobacterota; class Desulfobacteria; order Desulfobacterales; family JAFDHS01; genus JAFDHS01. The sequence continues at coordinate 37,534 of JAUUWG010000001.1, read as the reverse complement.
TTTATTTCCGGCATCAGGCCTTACCGGGGAAATCCGGATTCGCACTACCGGCTGGCGTGCCATTTTCAGAAAAGAAAGAAACATGAAAGAGCCGTAGAAGAGTTTTTAAAGGTTGTTCTCATCGATCCCGACCATGTAAAGGCCTATAACGGAATAGGTGTCTCCTGCGATCTGCTGGGAGATTATTCCAGGGCTGTAAGGTTTTATGAAGCGGCTCTTAAATTGAATCCGGATCTGGCTTATGTTCATAACAACCTGGGATATTCCCACCTCCTTCAGGGAGAGATCGATTTCGCCATTGACGCATTTTCCAAGGCGGTTGCCCTGAATGACAAAAGCAGACGATATCACAACAACCTTGGACTGGCTTATGCAAAAAAAGGCCGATTTGATCAGGCCCTGGCTGAATTTAAGCGGGCCGGGGATGAGGCAAAAGCACACTATAACCTGGCGCAAATTTTTTATCAAAAAGGTCTGAATCAGCAGGCGAAAACCCACTTTGTCAAAGCCTTGGCCATTAATCCTTCCCTTGGCAAGACAAAAAACAGTTTGAAGCTACCTGAAGCTATTACCCGGATGCCTCAACCTGAAGATGAACAAACGAATAAAGAATCCGTGGAGATTGAAATTTCAAACGGAAACGGCGTTCGCCGCATGGCAAAAAGAGTAGACAATTATTTAAGAAAAAAAGGATTTAAAAACAAGACATGTCTAAACAATGCAGATCATTTTAACCATGCAAAAACAAAAATCTATTACTGCAGCGGTTATCTCCATGACGCCTATCATATAGCCAAAGAGATACCCGGATATCAGGACATGGAAAAAGTCATAAACCTTGGACAGCCGAATACCAAAATCAGGGTGCTGATCGGCAGGGATATGATTCCGTTTAATAAGCGATTCACCGCCGGTTAGGATCGTAGTATGAATTGAATTAAAAAATTAACATATAGGAGGAGTGAGTATGCGCACAATCCTGGTCTTATCCGTGTTGTTTTTTTTATCCGCCTGTGCTCAAGCACCAAAACAGAGCACTTACCCTTTCACATATCAACAGAAGATGCAGGCTTCTTATCATTGGAAGCAACTGGCCAAAAGTCTTGCAATGCAGGTAAAGACAGAGTTGAAAAATCAGGCGCTATCAGGATTAGCGGATCTGCAGTCAGGAAATCTCGAAAACTTCGGCCACGAAACAGCCCCAGCCGGTAACGAGGGGACCACCTCAACTCAAGGGTCTATGGACACGATCCAGGACCTGTTTGGTATCGGCATAAAACCGGTTTACGTTCAAACATCTGACCAATCCGTCTTCGGAAAGACTTTTCGCACCTTGCTTGTCACCGAGTTAATAAATCATGGGCTGTCGGTCTCCTCTAACGAAAAGAGCGACGTCAAAATCAAGTGGAAGGTTCAGGAAGTTAAACATCAGGCAAAACGAACCAACCAGACGAGCCTGCTGCAAGCCGTCGGCGGCCTGGTAATGGCAACCTTTTTAGGTGGAACCGAATGGGGGAGTCTGCCTCATGAGGAAATCATTATTACCTGCTCGGCCAAAAAGAATGACTCTGTTTTAGTGCGCCGTTCCGATCTCTACTATATCAATGATGAAGACCGTCGGCATTACCGGGCCGGAGCGGATTTGGTACCGGTAAATTATACCGTTGTTAATAAATAGGTAAAGGAGAATGACGATGACCAGGCGTATCTTGGTTCTTATATTTGCTTTAAGTATTGTCGTATCGATAGCGGCATGTTCGCGGCCGTTGCAAAATTCCGGCAAGGCTGTTCCGGATGGAGGCCTTGTGGCCGCCAGTTATCAGATAGCCGACACTTTGGAAAACAATCTAAAATACGAAATTACTCCGGATGATCCGCTAATCGTTGCCAGTTTTGTAAATATTAACGACCTGGAGGATTCATCGACTTTTGGGCGCATCGTTGCGGAACAGGTTTCATCCCGCTTTGCTCAAAAGGGCTATAAAATTATCGAGATGAAATTAAGACAAAATTCAGTTTTTATGGACAAGGGAAAGGGGGAATTTTTGCTCAGCCGGGACCTGCGTGAAGTCATCAAGAAGCATAATGCCTCCGCCGTTATCGTAGGGACCTATGGACAGGGGAACAAAAGATTATACGTATCTTCCCGTATTGTAAACCCCTTGGACGGCACGGTAATCTCCTCTTGTGATGTGGGCATACCCATGAATTTAAAAACACAGACTATCTTGTTGAGAGACAATTAAACACAAAGGTTCCGGATAATTATCATGCCATACCGTTTCACGGCGGAGCCGGCAACGGCTCTGCTTTTTTATTCAAACGGCTGCACTGCACCACCCAAAAGAGCATAATAATCAAGCAAAGGGAGGGAATATGCATCAAGATAATTTCCGTCACAAAACAGAACGACTCTTGTCCCTTGCCGATATTAAAATCAGCGGAGACCGGCCCTGGGATCTTCAGGTCCATAACGATAAACTTTATGTAAGATTGTTTGCCGAAGGTTCGCTGGGATTTGGAGAATCTTACATGGACGGCTGGTGGGACTGTGAGAGGCCTGACGAATTCTTTCACAGAATTTTTCGAGCCAGACTGGATGAAAAAGTCAAACCATGGAGGCAATTTTTCGGGTTTCTAAAAGCCAGGCTGTTCAATCTCCAGAAACCGTCCCGCTCTTTTGAAGTCGGGCAGCGGCACTATGATATCGGCAACAATCTTTATCAGAACATGCTCGGCAAACGCTTGGTTTACAGCTGCGGCTACTGGAAAAACGCATCTACCCTGGACGAGGCCCAGAAAGCCAAACTGGAACTGATATGCCGAAAGCTGGACTTGAAGCCGGGGATGCGCGTTCTGGACATCGGTTGCGGCTGGGGCGCAACTGCCAGATTTATCGCTAAACGTTACGATGTCGACATCGTCGGCGTAACCATTTCTAAAGAACAGGCAAGGTTCGGACAAGAACTTTGCCAGGGGCTTCCGGTTGACATCCGTTTGCAGGATTACCGAAGCATCAAGGGAGACTTTGACCGTATTCTTTCCATCGGTATGTTTGAACACGTTGGTTACAAAAATTATGAGACCTTTATGCGCTGTGTTCGCAGCTATTTGAAAAAAGACGGAATTTTCCTTCTACATACCATCGGTATCAATGTCTCCGTTTCCAAGACCGATCCCTGGATCGAGCGTTACATCTTTCCCAATTCCATCCTGCCGTCCAAAAAACAGATATGCGATGCCGCTGAAAATTTTTTCGTTCTCGAAGACTGGCATAATTTCGGTGCCGATTATGATAAGACCCTGATGAGCTGGTTTAAAAATTTTCATGAGAATTGGGATAAGATCAAGAAAAACTACGATGAACGATTCTACCGGATGTGGACGTATTATCTGCTGGTATGCGCCGGAACCTTTCGCGCAAGGGTGAACCAGGTATGGCAGATCGTTCTCTCGCCCGAAGGCATTCAGGGGGGGTATCGGGCACCACGGTAGAACTGATAAAAATGAAAATCCCCCCGAATCCCCTTTAGGAAAAGGGGCCAAGGGGGGATTTCCATCCTATGGATGCATCAGCAGAAGGTCCGATGTAAAATTAACAAGCCCCCAGATCGCATCCGCCGAAAGATGGCTCTCAATGCAACGATCAAAGAGTATGGAAAGATTGGGACCGAATTCTTCATCTCCTCCCCACATCAGGTAGTACAATGGGATTTTTGGAAAAGGCAAAAACCTGTACGCGATGTCCGCCAGGTCAAGGCGTTCTCCGTCCAGATCCTCAGCGGCCCTTTTGAACCCTGGAAAATCATTCCCGTAACGCACTATAAGGGGTGTTGTTTTAAGTTCATGGGGCCCACGAAAAAAACTCGCGTCTTTAAGTTCCTGGACGCTTATCATATCATCGGCAAGGGAACGGGAACTCACATTCAGAAGATAAACCAAGATGAGCAGATCCAGAAGCAGAATGTCCATTTTTTCCCATTTGTCCTGCTTTAACTCCCTGATACATCGATTCGCAACATCAACGCGGATATCTTTCTGAAAAAAACCAAGAACAAATCCCCCTGAAGGATGAATCCGGGCAAGGGAACGTTTACAGACATCGTGGGGGTCCATGTTTTTAAGTTTATCCCAGTAATCCGGAGGAGTTCGGATTACCCCTTCGTATGATGCCATTACCGGTGAAATCTCGTCAGATCGTTTGTTTCCCATAATTAAACACCCTCCTGGTCAGTCCAGTGTTCCTGCAATCTCTTCCACGAACCGGCTTCTTTTATTGTACTGGCCCTTTCTAAATTCCGAACACGTCAAAAACAGATAGCGCTCGGCCCGTGTCAACCCCACATACATGAGTCTTCGTTCTTCCTGAATTGCCTTATCGGAATTTATTGATTTCCAATGCGGAAAGAGTTGTTCTTCACATCCGGTGATAAAGACCACGAGGTATTCCAAACCCTTACTGGCATGTATCGTGGAAAGGTTTACCCCGAAGTTGTCTTCATCTTCTTCATCTTCCTTATCCTCCTTGATCAAAGCCGCTTCTTCGAGGTATTCAATGATTGTCTTTTTCTGTGATGCTGAATAGATGAGCTGGTCGATATTTTCCCGCCTGGAGACGTAATCGGATTCGGTCTTTGAATACTGCCTGAGATATTCCGGATAGTTGCACTGCTTTAAAATTTCACGAATGGCATGGTCAGGCGCGTAACTTTTAATGTCGTCAAGCAGTTCAATCAACAAGGTAAGAGATTTGTGCACCTTTGGCGTCAGGATTCTTTCAGCCAGCACCTTGCGCGCCGCATCCGTAAGGCTCATATCGCCTGTCCGGACCTGGCCGATCTTTTTGATCATTGCCGGACCGATCCCCCTTTTCGGAATATTGATGATACGATCAAAAGCCACATCGTCTTTGGGAAAGACGGCAGCCGTAAGATAGCAGTTGATGTCAAGGATCTCTTTGCGCTCAAAGAACCCCTTGGAGCCCATCATCTGATATTTGATATTGGATGCCCGGAAGGCTTTTTCAAACGCCAGTGAACAGAACTTTGTCCGGTATAAGACCGCCATCTTGTCTAAGGAGATACCGGATTGCCGTAATGATTTAATCTTTTGAGCAACCCATTGGGCTTCCTCGGTTTCATCATAAAAGTTATAGAGTTCCACCACCCCGCCGTGTTTTTCGGAGAAGCATTCCTTCTCCATCTTGTCCTCATTGTATGCGATCAAATCGTTTGCAACCCGAACAATTTCGTCCGCGGAACGATAATTCTGTTCCAGACGGAAGATCCGGGAACCACTGTACTTTTCCGAAAAGGTCAAAAAATGGTTTATGTTGCTCCCCCGGAATCCGTAAACAGCCTGCCAGTCGTCCCCCACGCAGAAAAGATTGCCGCCGTCACCAAGGAGCAAGCGTGTCAGTTCTTCCTGGAGATTATTGGAATCCTGGTATTCATCCACAAGGATATACTGAAAAAAATCTTGGTAATCCTTTCCAAGGTCTTTGTGCTCTCGAAGCAAGTCTCGGGTTTTTAAAAGAATATTGTCAAAATCAACGGCATTTTTTGAAAACAGCTCTTTTTCGTAAATATCAAACACATCGGACAGGCGAATATGTGAAACACGGGCTTTATGGTCAAAATATTTTCCGGGATCTCCGGAGTTTTTTGCTTTTGAAATATGCGATAAAACAGCCGGCACATCCTTTTTGTCAAAATTCAGCCGCATAAGAATCTCCTTGATTGTCTTTTGCTGCTGGTAAGTCGCATATATCTGAAGCGGTATCTTGTATCCCAAGAGGCTGCAATGCTCTTTCAGGATCTTGAAACATGCGCTGTGATACGTCCGGACCCATGGAAACCTGTTAATCGGCATGCCTGTTAAATGAACAAGACGTCTTTTCATCTCTTCTGCGGCTTTATTGGTGAACGTAATGGCAAGAATACGTTCAGGATCATAACCGTTTGATACGAGATGCGATATTTTAGCGGTCAAGGTCCGTGTTTTTCCGGAACCCGCACCGGCAACAACGAGAGCGGGCGATCCGATGTGTTCCACAGCATCTTTTTGTGGGGCTGAAAGTTGCATAATGCTCCTTATATTTCGGAAAAATACCTGTCCACAAGTTTTTCCGCAAGTCCGACATACTTATCCACGGTCAACTCTTTCATCCTTTTTTTAAAATCGGAAGGCACTTTTTCAAGGCCGTCGATAAAGGTATCCAATGTCTCTCTGGTAATCTTTTTGCCGCGTGTAAGTTCTTTTAATTTTTCATAGGGATTCTCTTCCTGAAAGACCCTCATCGCCGTCTGTATGGGCTCTGCAAGCAGTTCGGGATTCTGTTCGATGTCTTTTTCAAGCATTTCCTGATCAAGATCAAGCTTATTCAAGCCTTTTAACGTGTTTTTTACCCCGATCAGAAAATAGCCGAAAAGCGCCCCTATATTTCTGAGTACCGTACTGTCTGACAAGTCTCTCTGGAATCTTGAATTCAGAAGCTTTACGGAAAGATGCTCCATCACGGAAATCGCAATTCCCATATTGCCTTCACCGTTTTCAAAATCGATCGGGTTTACCTTGTGGGGCATGGTTGAAGAGCCGACTTCACCTGCCTTTAATTTCTGCTTAAAATAACCGATTGAAATATATCCCCACATATCCCTGTCCAGGTCAATAATGGTGGAAGCGGTCCGGATCATCGCCTGAAGCAGTTCGGCGATATAATTGCCGGGATTGATCTGGGTTGTATATAAGACAGGTGTCACACCAAGGTATTCCGAAACAAACTTTCTGCCGGCCTCCAGCCAGTCAATATGCGGAAATACAAAATAATGTGCATTAAAATTGCCGGTCGCGCCGTTCATCTTTGCACAGATATCCGATTTTTTAATACTGGAAAGTTCTCTTCTTATTCTCCACGCAAAATTGATAAATTCCTTGCCTACCGTTGTCGGACTAGCGGGCTGTCCGTGTGTTCTCGACATCATGGGAAGGGATTTATATCGCTTTCCGATTTCTTCAATTTTTTCAAGAAGTTCTGAAAGATGGTCAACGATCTTCTCTCTGCCCTTTTTCAGCATCAGTGCGTAAGACGTATTACTGATATCCTCCGAGGTGCATGCAAAATGGACCCATTCCCCGATGGATGCCAGACCCGCCTCTGCAAGTTTGCGCTTGATATAGTACTCAACAGCTTTGACATCATGGTTGGTTGTTTTTTCTATCTCCTTGACCATGAGGGCCGACTCTGCATTAAAGTCTTTGGCAATGGCATCTATCTTTGGCATATCCGAGTCCTTAACCTCAACAAGCCCAAGTTCCCCGGCCAGAAATTTGAGCCATTGAATCTCCACAAAAACCCTGTATTTTATCAGCGCATATTCTGAAAATATATCCTGGAGTTCTTCCGTAAGTCGTGCATACCTTCCGTCAAGGACCGAAAGTGCTTTAATTCGATTCATTCTTATCTCCTGTTGTTTTGTAGATTCGTAACCCGCGGATAAACCGGAATAGAAAAGTGCCTATTTTACTGCACCCCACAAGGCATCCCGCAAGCCGGACGTTCGTTCAATGCGCCGGGAAACGGCAGTGCGAAAAACATTCTTATCTCCCCAGATTTCGACACTGTCCTTGGCGCGTGTAATCGCCGTGTATATCAGTTCCCTTGTCATCACCGGGGAATCCGTGTCCGGCAAAAGCAAAAGCACTTTTTCAAACTCCGATCCCTGGCTTTTGTGAACCGTCACGGCATATACGGTTTCATATTCAGATAACCTTAAGGGGTGAAACTTTCTTACCATGCCCTCAGCCGAGGGGAAAAAAACCCGAAGATCATTGCCCGGACCGGAATCACGATCCGGCAATACCACCCCCACATCACCGTTAAAGAGCCGCAGCTTATAGTCATTCCTCGTAACAAGCACCGGACGACCCGGATACCACTTTTTTCGAGGGTCTATGAGCTTTTCATGTTTCAGAATTCGTTCAACGAGAAGATTTACGGCAACCGAGCCATAGGGACCTTCTCTGAGGGCACACAAAATACGAAACCGATCGAACAGCCGGAAAATTTCCAAGGGATCATCGATAGCCCTTAAATACCCCCCGAAACCCTGTGCAACGGCATTTTTAGCCCGTTGAGCAAGCCCATGGCGCGGGGGAAGATCTCTCCATTGAATATCCCTGTATTTTCCACTTTTTATAAGATCTAAAGCCCCATCCCCGTCCCCTGCATTTACCGCCCGGCTGAGGGCACGGATGCCGCTTTTTTCTACAAAGCGATAACTCTTTTGAAGCTGAACAATACCGTCATAAATACCCGGCGCGTCTTTCTCATTCGTTTGTTGACCCAGCGCATATCCGGTAACCGCTTTAAGGGTCCTGGAAAAGCAACGGGAAAAACCATGGGCCTTGCCTGCATCACAGATATCACCGAGTACGGCGCCGGCCTCCACCGAAGCGAGCTGGTCCTTGTCTCCAAGTAATATCAGCCGTGCCTGAGTCGGAAGCGCCTGAACGAGTTTGGACATCAGGGCCAAATCCACCATGGAGGCCTCGTCGACGACCACCAGGTCGACAAAAAGCCTGTTTTCGGCATTATGCCTGAAATACGGAGAGCCTGAAACCGCCCCTAAAAGGCGATGTATGGTTGATGCCTCCTCGGGTATGGCATCCTTGATGATATCCGGGCAATCAAGTTGTGATTTTGCAAGCCTGATGGATTCCTGAAGTCTGGCGGCTGCCTTGCCGGTAGGGGCTGCCAGCGCTGTTTTAAGCTTTTTGGGGCCGGCCTGTTCCAAAGCCAGGGCTAAAATTTTTGCAACCGTAGCGGTTTTACCTGTTCCGGGGCCTCCGGAAATTACACAGAATCTTTTGACTATGGAGGTGAAAGCCGCAACTTTCTGCCAGTCGACATCCTTTCCCGAAGAGACGGGGAAAAGACGGTCCAGCCCTTTTTTCAACAGAACAAGATCCGTATCCTCGTCATCCTCACGGACGCGTTCCGTTATAAAATCAGCCAGTTTTTCCTGATATTCCCAGTAACGGTACAGGTAGAGTCTTGATCTGTCATCTAAAACCAAGGGCTTGAATTCACCGGGCTTGCCCACAACAGAGCTTTTTTCAAGGCTCCCGATCCAGTCTTCCGGATCAGGGCAGACAACCGGTTCGTCTTTATCTTTACCGCCCCCAAGCGTATCCCCCCCTTTTTCACAAAGATCAAGACAGACACTGCCCTGCCTTGTATGACTGCTTGTCAGAGCAGCCGCAAGAAAAACCTGGAGACTCTCCATCCCGTCAAGCTCTACCATAAACCTTGCAAAATGAATATCCAGAAAGGAAAGAATCCCGCTGTCAACAAGGCGGTCTATATCTTCCATGTTCATGATTTATTCCTGACCGGATAAACCGGAACCAACGTTATTTGCTACAAAGTCACGAAGGCACAAAGTAATATTTTTAGATTATATTCTTCGTGTCTTTGTGTCTTGGTGGCGGAAAGAATTGTTTTTTTTTGCTATAAAAAGCACAAATTTCAGAATTAAGAGACTAAATCAGCCCTTCACATAACTCATTTATTAATCCGACCGGGGGTCTGGCCCTGTAGATGCCGTAATCCGGGCCTTTGTCCGAATCCACTCCCCGCAAAAATATGTAATACACCCCCCCGAAATGTTTTTCATAGGTGTAGCCGGGCAGACGCTTGTGGAGATATCTGTTCAGAGCGGCGGCATATATGTGATACTGCAGGATATAAAATTCATCCGCCATGGCTTTGTTCATGGCGTTTTGGTTATAATCGGCTCCCCTGCCCCCGAGAAAATTAGATTTCCAGTCCACAATATAAAACCTGTCGGCAAACTTGAAAATCAGATCCACAAATCCTCTCATAAACCCTTTGACAGGTTCAAAGTCAAGCTTTTCAATACGATCAGGAAAAACTTTTGACAGATTGAATCCTGCGTATTTTGCGAATATGTTTTTCAGCTTTTTGGGTGTGATCAATTTTAAAGGGAAATAAAACTCCATTTCATTTAACCGCTCATTACTCCGGACACAGGACAGGGTAAACCCCTTGTTGTCCGGTTCAAGGGAAACCGAGAGTACATTTTGGATCATGTCACAAACAATTCCCTTCCACGAAGCCTCAAAGCCGTGTTCCTCAAGTTTAGCAGCCACCAGATTTTCCATAAGGGGGGTATCTTTTTGGGTAAAGTCAAGATGTTCAAATATATCGTGCATAAAAGTTCCTGCCCTTGCCCCTCTTGGAAAAGAGAAAATACCTTCGAGTTCCTCCCTGCCGGAAGGAATTTCAAATGCATCACGATCAGAACCGTTGATTTGGAGTTTTTCGTCATAATCCGTCGGTTCATATAGCTGAGGTCGTCTGGAGACCAGGGACGAAAAGCTTGAAATACGAAAGGTTTGATCTATTTTTCCGGAAAATTCACGGCAGATCAATTCTCCGGTATTCTCCCAGGGCTGCAGATATTTTTCTCCCTGATCTTCAGGCAATTCAGAGACGATTATGCTCCCATGGGACTTGTCTTTGATAAAATTCAATTCCTTTAGCAGATCCTGGTCGCTTAAGGTTTTAAACCTTTGACATGTAGAGCCGACCCTATCTTCCGCATCTTCTGATTGAGCCTGATGAAAAAGGTACGCCGGGGCAGAGGACTCAGCCTCGTTAAAACGACCCCAGACCAGATAACATCTGTTTTTTGCCCGTGTTAAAGCAACATACATCAGACGCAGGTTCTCCGCCAGCAATTCCCTTTCGGCAAAGCTGATGTTTTTGTCCATATTGTCAGAACCGATATCAAGGGTCAGCCTCATGTTTTCGTGTTCATCGTGGAATGTAAAATGGTCTTTTCTCCCTGTTATCCTTGAGCTGCTCCATGTGAAGGGACAAAATACAACAGGATACTCCATCCCCTTGCTTTTGTGCATGGTTACGATTTTCACGGCATCCTCGTCACTTTCAAGACGAAGCTGGTGTTCCTCAAGCCGCGGCGAACCAGGATCTCGTTGCCGGGAGAGCCACTTTAAAAGATCCGGCATGCCCATTTTTTTTTCAATGCCGGTCTGATGAAGAATTTCCGAAAGATGCAAAAGGTTGGTACTCCGTCTCTCCCCATCGGAAAAAGCCATCAGACGACCCAGAATCTTTTCATTTTGTATTAAATGCTTGAACATCCTTATAAAGCCGTGTCCACTCCACACGTCATGATATTCCTTAAATTTAACCAGCCATTCTTCCCATGCAATTTCATCCTCCGTCAGACTTTCCAGATCTTCTCCTGAAAGCCCCATCATGTCCGTTGCAAGAACGGCCTTAAGGCGTGCCTCATTACCGGGATTTAAAATACCGGAAAGGAGGATTTCCATCTCAAGGGCTTCCAGAGAATCAAAAATGTTTTCCGTACTGTAAACGACACTGTTAATATTTAAATCCGTCAAGGCTTTCCGAATCTTGTCCGCCTCAGCGTTTCTCCTCACCAGGACGGCGATATCTCCCTGTTTCAACGGTCTGTCCCCAAGAGACGCCTTGCCCTGAACCCCAAGATTTAAAAGCCTGGAAATCTGAGCTAAAACAGCCATGACAATCCGGTCCCTTGCCACGCTTTTGGAGAGAGGTTTCCCCTGCCCCGTAATTTTACCGGCATCAAGATACCACAGTTGCAACGGCAGCTCCTCTTTTCCGTTTATCCTTAAAGATTCAAACCCTTCCCTTTGTGTCCCCAGAGCCGGATAAAACGGAATTTCACGATAAACAAAGGGGGTATCCGCGTTTTCAAACAGGGTGTTTATGGCCTCAACGAGCCGTGGATCGGAACGCCAGTTCGTCTTCAGGGTGTATCTTGATGTCACATGCTTTGCCGCATCCATGTAGGCAAAGATATCAGCGCCTCTGAACCCGTATATGGCCTGTTTCGGATCACCGATCAGAAACAGGATGCTGTTGTCTGCCCTGGCGAAAACCGTATTGAATATGGCATATTGAACCGGATCGGTATCCTGGAATTCGTCTATCAGGGCAGCCTTGAATCTCTTTCTTATCTCATCGGCAAGCCTTTCTCCGCACTTATTATTCAATGCCGTATGGAGTTTGAGTAAAAGATCGTCAAAATACTGGACATTCTTCTCTTGTTTTTTTACTGCCAGCTCATTCTGCACATAGACAAAGAGTTTTTTCTTTAAAGCCGTGATGCGGTCCTGAAAAAGCTTCACCAGCCGTTCACTCGATTCTTTTAACGCTTCACAGCAATCAAAAAACGGATGATCCGGGGCAGTATGATTTTTCTTTACGGAGCCTTGAAGTAGACTTGAAGTAAATTTTTCAAACCCGCTGAACAATACCACGTTGTTATGTTGGGATGCCAGATAGTCGTCCATGCGGCTGATCCAGACCGGGATATTTGCTTTTTTGTACCTCGTCCGATTCAATCCCTTATGGCTGATAAGAATGTTTTCAACATCCGTCCGGTTTAATTCCCAGGACGTTGAAACCGCTTCGTAAGCTTTCCTGAAATCTTTTTCTAACGTATCAGACGAATCAGGGGGGTCGAGTTCCGGGATGACCTTTAGATCCGGCTGAAAAGCTTCCCTTAAAAGAGAAGAAAAATTTTCCGGACTTAATTTCTTTGCCATAACATAATTAAGAAACAAGACGGACTGCTCGTAAAAATGTTTCCGCCAGAAATCATCAACGATTTTTCTTATTAAATCCTCCTGGTTGGTAATCAGTTCGGTGTCAAAAAGCGATCCGCTTTCAAAGGCATTTTCAATAAGCATTCTCCTGCAAAATCCGTGTATGGTAAATATCGCAGCCTGATCAAAAGACCGGACCGCATCCCTTAAGGATTTTAATGCACGCTTTGTATCAGCATCTCGCTTCACAAGACCGCTCAGGAACAGATCTTCACTCTCTCCTTTGGAAAATGCCTCAATTGCCTGCCGCAGCTGCGTTCGGATTCTCTCTTTCAACTCCTGTGTTGCAGCGTCGGTAAAAGTGACCACAAGTATATTCTCGACCAAGAGACCTTTTTCCAGAAGCAGTCGGAGGAAAAGCCCGGTAATGGTGAATGTCTTCCCCGTGCCCGCACTTGCTTCAATCAGGTTCGTGCCATCAAGAGGACTGTTTAAAAGATCAAAATTATTTTCCGGCATATTTTATAGTTAGTTTCTTAAAAAAGTGTGAAGTGACTAAAGTGATCTAAAGTGCCTAAAGTCGAGGAATTGGATCAATTTTATATATAAAAAAACGGAGCGAAGCGACTCATTAACTTTAGCTCACTTCAAATTTTAGCTCACTTTAGCTCACTTTCCCGGTTTATCCAGCTCCTTCTGATTCCTTAATATGGGGCTGAAAATCTCAATGGCAATTTTTTCAAAATTTGAATCCAACGGCTCCGTATTGCCGAAGCAACGCTGATAATACAAGTCGCTGCATTCTCCCTGCTGGTGATCATTTCCCTTCCAGATTTTTTCAGCACCTCGAAGAGCCTCTTGGGCGGGCTTGTTTTTTTCAATGACCAGCCGGGCGTATTTCATGGAGGATTCCGGAAAGAATGAAAGGGGCCTTACCAGTCCCCGGCGGTATTTTTCAAGCAGATTTTCAAGGATCTGTCTGCTCTCTTTTACAGGCGGATATTCCCAGGCGGCAAAGACGGGTTCACCCCGGCCGTCTGGCTTAAGGCCCGCAAGCAGGCTGGTTTCAGGGTAGTCGCCTGTTTTAAGGTTTTTTGTATCCATGCAGTTCAGCACCAGGTGATGAATCCATATCCTGAGAATATCTTTTGCTTTTACCTTTGCATACCGGTAATGGATTAATCTCTCAGGATAAACGGGATTTATTCTGCCGGTCAACCTGAAACCCGACAAATCAAGGTCCACCTCAACAGGCTCCAAGGGGTTCCCATGCCTATACCCTTTTATCCAATGGGCAAACCGATCAACCCCCCATGCCAGACGATCAAACACGCATTCCCCCATGGTTCCATGGGGAAGCCGGCCTGCAGCTATTGCTGAGGCTTGAAATTCTTTTAAACTCTCTCCTTCAAGTCTTTTCTCCATAAGCATCTGTTCAAGCACATACTTCTCAAGTCCTTTTATTTCAAATGCCTCTCTTTCTTCAGGAATCAAAGTCCCTTGTTCAAGAGAAAATCCAAGACGCTTATTAATCAAAAACTTTGCCGGATTGCTGAAAAAACGGCAAAGTTCCACCAGATCAACCCTTTTGAATTCATCTTCAGGTTCCTTAAGACCACCGGCGACAAAAGGCACCTGATGCTCCCGGTCATGACCAATGCTCCGGGCCGTCTGAAAGTTTTCCAGGCAATAGCTGAAAAGCTTTTCATCCCTATCCGGATCATTGCCTGAATTACCCGGCCCTGCACTGCCCTTAAAGTACACCGGACTGAACGCCTGAAGACGGTGTTTTGTAACCATGTGTCGGCGAATATTGATGCCGGGAATCTCAAAATTCTCTTCAATGTAATCCATGATTTCACCAACCAGCACGGAAGGAGGGATAACACTGTTGTCCCGAATGCTCTGCCCTATGTAACTGATATAAAGTTTCTGCATGGCTGACAAAAGGGTCTCAAGAAAAACATAACGGTCGTCATTCCGGCGGGAAGGATCACCCGGTTCGGGATTCATCGCCATAAGATCAAAACCGTGGGGTTTTGACTCCCCCGGATAAGCACCACTATCCATACCGACAAGGCAGATAACCTTAAAGGGAATACCCCCCATGGACGACATTGCGCAAAATGTCACGCTGCCGGGAATAAAACCAAAACCGAATCCTTGTTTTTCAAACTTTTGTCTCAAATAATTTTTGATAAGATTCAAATCAATCTTTTCATCAAAACCCGACAAATCGGATATGTTGCGCAAACTGCTTAACGTGCGGCGGATTAAGCCTATTTCCCGGCTTGTATTTTCATTGGTCGTATTCTCATCCGATTCAAAAAAATTTTCAAGAAGACCCGTCAGGATATCAGACCATTCACCCGGCATTTGTTTTTGTTCAAGAGATTTTGCAGAGGAAAAAATCTGATTTACAAATTCAACAAATTTTCCCAGCACTTCGGCTTCGTCCCCCTCCATATCATCATAAGGGAGTATGCCGGAAAACATATGTTTTTGCCGTCCGGGCATAGCATAACCCAGCAAAAGCCTTGAGAAACCCGCTTTCCAAGTATTCTCCTCAATACCCGGCAGCCCAAAATTCCTGCGGCTTTGTCCATCGATTCCCCATCTGATCCGCGTTTCACTGACCCATTTTTCGATAAGCTCAAAATCTTTTTCAGATAAACCGAACTTTTCCCGTATATGCCGTGATTCAAGAAGAGATAATACCCCGGATACTTCAAACCGGCCTCCCGCAAAATCCAAAAGAGCAAAAAAGTTGTCAATAATACGGTGTTCCGCCTGGGCACTTGGATCCGCAATACAGAAAGGAATCCGTCTTGAATCGGAAAAAGGCAGATCAAAGACGGATTGAATGTAGGGAGCATAGGTTTCAATATCCGGCGTCATAACCAGGATATCTCCCGGCTTCAAGTCAGGATTATTTTCAAACATTGCAAGAAGTCTATCCTGCAGGACCTCGATCTCCCGCATGGGACCATGGCATGAGTGTACCTGTATTGAGACGTCGTTCTTTTCAACAATCGTTTTACCGTTTGATCGCCGGCAGCTCTCCGTGAGATTCAGAATATCGGATTGAATACATTCAAGCAGAGTTTTCCGGTCAGAATCATTGAAAATTTCGATTCGATCCCAGTCAAACCCATTGACCAGATCAAAAAATTCTCCGCCCTGGGTACCCATAGATGCAAACAGGCTGTTTCCCGGCTCAAGGTATGAATAATCCTGATGCAAAGATTTTTCAGAACCGCTTTGTTTTTTATTCTCTGCAGTTCCGGGCACTTTGTCCTGGTCCCAAAGAGAATCGCCCCTATATTCCCTGCAGGGGAACATGAAAAACAAATTTATCCGGGTAAAGGCGGATATAGCGGCAAAAACCCGCATATAAAAGCCCGGCAATGCAGATATACCGAAAACCGAAATTCTTTCAGGCAAGTCCTCCTCTATCTTCATGGAGGATCGAAGCGGGTTTTTTTCATTTTTTTCAATAAAAGCCTTGAAAAGTCCAGCCTGGTGCTTGCCTTCATTGCCTTTAACCAGTTCTCTCCACAGCCTGGCCTGCCAGTGGTTGTCTTTGCCTTCTTCCCACCTGAAAATCATTTGAGGACGAAAAACAAGATATTGACAAAAAGTCTCGGCAATGCGCTCTGCAAGCTGGAAGCACCTGTTCCCATCTTTGTTTTTTCCCAGATAAATACTTATTCTCTCAAAGCTCTTATCCGAAATTAAGGTGGGAAGGACCTTCATGATCTTCCAGGTCATTACCTCGGGATCAAAGGAAAGGCCTTCGGAAACACCCCGGGGGGATACCTTGCGCAAAATTTCATTAACAAAGGAATAGGGAGAGTAAAAGCTGATGTTTGCACAGATACCATGATGGCGGGCAAGTTCCATTGATACCCATTGCTCCATAGCCTTGTTCCGTACAACAATTACCTCCTCATCCAGGGGAAATGCAAGGGGTTTATCTAAAACCTCGGCCAACGCCTCGGAAAGATTTTCCAATCGGTTACCGGTAAAAAGCTTAACGTTCGACATAGAAATTAGTGCTTGAATTTTTGAAATACATAAAATCAATCCATTGTTTTTTTTGCTGCATACCAAAAGCGGATATTTTGTACAATTCTTTGATTTTTTTAAAAAATGTGTTAGTATTATCTTGATAATACAGTATAAAATTTATATTTTATCTTATCATCAGCTCATCGCCATTACCAAAGCAGTATATTGATTGTTCAATTTATTTACAAGTTCATATCATGATAAAACAGAAGAGAAAAAAATATGGCCCCAAAAAAGAAAAAGCAACGAAAAGAAGCACAAAAAAAACTTCAAAATATGAATTTCGATCAGCTTGTTGAAAAGGGGAAAGAGAACCTTGAGGCAGGAAAACCCCGTGATGCCATCTCCTTTTTTAAGGTTGCAGGTAAAAGAGGTAGTTTCTCCGATGAAATAAATGCTTTTCTTTTCAGGTCATATCTTATGCGGGAAAGTCAACTGCGAGACAAGGGGATGCTCGTTGAAGCCGATACGGTAAGGAAACAGGCTCGCGAATACATGCCTGAATTTAAAAAAGTCTCTGAAGGCGACATGGAAGCATATATATCTACATGTCCAAACAAAGAGGCATTTGATGCATATGCCGAATACATTCAGGCAAACGACCGGTCAGCCAAAACAGAACGTTTACTTGCAAACCGCCTTTTTACAAGCGGGAAATGGGAATTGTTAAATAAACTTGATGAATCCCTGCCCCTGCGGTGTGATGCCATACCAGCCCAAAAGGCGGTTTTGTTGATGAACAGCGGAAACTGGGAAGAAGCCCTTGAAGCCCTTAAACCCATAGGCCGATCTTCTTGTTTTGCGCATGTTCGTATGTTTTGCCGGGCCATGGTATCTTTCTACAGGGAAGACGACAAGGATATGTTAAGAGCACTTTCAATGATTCCGGATGATTTTCCCCTTAAACCCGTGATGGAAAGCCTGAAACAAATCAGGGTTGATAAAGATGAAGATATGGAAAAAACAGGAGCGATACCCATGCTTTCATGCCTGTGGGACGGCCCCGTAAATAAGGAAAAGTATGTCGCCGACCTGCTTTACGAACTTGAGCAAAAAAAGTTTGATCAGGCAAAAGCATCCATCTGCAGACTTGCGGAGGCTGTTTATCCCCAAGACCCCACGGCGGCAAGGTCCCATATTCTTCAGATTATCTGGAACATGGCGAACCAGGAGATGATTTCGGATTATCAATTTCAAACCATGGTTAGAGATCTTTTACCAAAGGAGCATGCCGCCATTCTGTTAGCCAAGACCCGACTTTTGAATTTTACGGACCCTTTTTCAGCCGTTGGGAAATACCTCTCTGTTTTAGAAAATGACTTTTCCGATTCAAAGCAAAGAGATATGGCACGTTCCATAATCCTGGAATATGCCGTGGAAAATGTGTATGAGAAACGTACAAATCTGAAACGTTACAGCCACGGTATGGGATTTCAACGATACAAGAAGCTTATGGGGATAACGTCTGACGATAATGAAATAATGTTGATCGATATGGCCCTGGAAAGCATCAGGCTCGATCCGTACAACAAAAAGGGATACGAACTCCTTGCAGCACTGCCCCGGCTCTCACGGCCCGCTAAAAATAAAGTTGAAACGATCCTTTCTTCCATGGCCGAATACTTTCCGGATGATCCATATCCCTGCCTTGAACTTGCATCCCTGTATTATGAAAAAAATGCCTTCCGGAAAGCGGAAAATATTCTTGCGGAAGCTATGAAGCGGGCACCCCATGACAACAGGGTCATTGACCGGCATGAGCTTTCTCTGCTGATATCCGGGGATAAGAATATTAATCGTGGCAACCCCCATCTGGTAATACGAGATATTGAAAAAGCTGAAAAAATCGGCAGTAAAAAAGTTGCTCCTTTTATCATCGAAAAACTGATTTTATTTCAACTTCTTACCCATAAAAAAGATGCCAAAAAACTTATAGAAGATGAACTTAGAGATCTTTCCCCGACCCGGCAACTGAGAATACTGGCTTTTCTTATCCTGGACATAAAAACGCGGGATATGGATTCAAAAAAAAACATTTTAAAAAGTATCGAAAAGATTTTTAACAACAGATTAAAAAAGGCAAAAGAATTCTCATCATCCGACATTATGAAACTCCTTATGCCCCTGGAGAAAGAATATTTGTCGATTTTGCCTTCCAGAGAAATCGCCCCGGTTTTTTTCAAAAACAGTACGAATATTCTCAAGAACTTTAATGATTCAGAGATTATACCTCTTTTTGATCTTATCTTTGCGCCGGATTCGTTTAATGTGATAAAGAAAGAGATTCAACGCAGAATAAAAAAAGCAACATCAAATCAACGTCTGGTCTTGAACTTCTATCTTGTTGCCATACGACATATAACAGGAGAAATCATTGATTTTGACCTGTTTAACGATCTCATCGATCAGACTGAAGGTCCCGTGAAGGAAGAGCTCAGAACGATATCAAGAAGGCTGTCAAAACATGCGGCAGGCCCTTTGAAAGATGCACTTGAAAGATTTGACTTTGATATGTTTGGCGGCGGATATTTCGATGATGATCTGTTTGACGACGACTATGAAGACTATGATGACGATATATTTCCTGTCGAAAGTCTTGGAGAAGGGCTGGAAACTTTTTTTGAAATGCTGGACATTTTAAGATCCGATCCGGATTTGATGGATACGGGGGTTGAAGAGGGTATTTTAGAAAAATGGGTTGAAGGACTTGAATCGTTTGTCGATGGTTCAGGTTTTCGCGGTGCACCTGACTATGTCATAAAAAGTATAAGGCAACTGATCAGATCCAATCCGGAATCACGTCTTGAATTAGACATGTTGAGTAAATTAATTGATCCCAAAAAATTTCCCCAACTCTCCCATGAGGCCCGGATTTTTTTATACGGCAAGAAAAAAAGATAAACCTGTGTGTTCACCCTGATACCGGCCGAAGTCAGAACGAACCCCCCATTTTCATAACAGGAGATTTTCATGTTAACATATTATCTCTGTCTCGGTCTTTCACTTGATGCGTCAAATGAAGAGATCAGAAATAGTTACATTCAGTTGGTAAAAAAACATACACCTGAAAAAGATCCGGCAAGATTTCAACAAATCACGGAAGCATATGAAGCGATCAAAGATGAGCGAAGCCGCATAAAAGCAAAAATTTTTGCGGCGTTAAACGCTAAAGATTATGAGGATGCCCTTTTTTCCCTGGCAAAAGCCAAAATTTTAAAAAGACGACGGGCCGGATTGCAGGAACTGATTCAGGAGGCAAAAAAATAAATGCGTTTTTTAAAAATTCCCCCATGGGTTATAGGCTTTCGTGATAAAGTCACAATTTTTATTGATAAAATCGACAAAAACCTGATACTCCCCCTGATAAAGCACCTTGTTGATTTTCTTTCAAAAAGAATAGAACCCGAGATAAAAGACGAGAGTCTTTTTGACTGGAAAAAAAAGGCCTTGGATGATTTTGTATTCTGGCTTAAAGATCTTCCGGATTCTCCGCCCCCAGGAGAAGGGACCACAATGGACTCATGCGATCTTTATACGCTTTTATCCGAGTTTTCCGCATTAAGACAGGAGATCAAGATGCAAAACAGGGAGCAGAATAAAACATTAAAGGCTCTCAATCCTCTTATCGATGCATATAAAGATTCGGCAAACCTTTTTCAAGATTCGGCAAAGCTTTTTCAAAAATCGGCGGATTTTTTTAAAAACAGATCCAAAGGGCTTGCGGAACTTGAAGAAAGGATAAGACGCTCCAGTGAAAAAAAAACGGTCATGCCTTTCCTTGATATAAGAGACGCTTTGATCCGAGGACATAAGGCAAGTCTTGCCGCAGCAGAATCAAAAAGCTTTTTCAGGCGCCGTTGTCAAGAAATAGAGGGTATTATAGAAGGATATGAAATGGCCATAAGGCGCTTTGACCATACCCTTGCGTTGTTTGATATTCATCCCGTAAAAACGATAGGAGAACCCTTTGATCCAAAAACGATGAAGGCGGTGGATAAAGGCTCCAACCCTGAAATGGAAAAAGGAGTGGTGATAGAAGAGCGGATAAGTGGTTTTGTACGTGAAGATGAAGTTCTTAAAACAGCAGAGGTTGTTGTCAACGAATAAACGAATAGGAGATGCATCATGGAACCGGTAGTCGGCATAGATCTTGGAACTACAAATTCAGAAATTGCCTTCATTATCGACGGGAATGCAAAAGTACTAAAAGACAAGGATAACGGAATCGTTCCTTCCTGTGTGGGACTTGATAACGAGGGAAAAATTATTACTGGTATTGAAGCCAGGAATCAGGCTGCAATTGCTCCGGAGCGCACTGTCCTTTCGGTAAAAAGGTTCATGGGCTCTGAAACAAAGTTTCAGATGAACGATTCAAGCTACCTGCCCCAGGAAATTTCCGCTTTTATTCTTAAAGCATTAAAGGAAAGAGCGGAAAAACTGTTAGACAAAAAGATATCAAAGGCGGTCATTACCGTTCCCGCATATTTTACGGATGCACAACGGCAGGCTACAAGAGATGCAGGTGCGATTGCCGGGCTCAATGTAATAAGGATTATAAATGAACCTACGGCAGCGGCCCTTGCTTATGAAAGCACCAACCCGAAGAATCAGAGAATTCTGGTTTATGACCTTGGCGGAGGGACATTTGACGTATCAATCGTCAAAATTGAACAAGGAATTGTGGAAGTCCTTTCAAGCACGGGGGACAACCATCTCGGCGGCGATGATTTTGATCAAAAGATTGTTGATCTTCTTGTCGAACATATTGAAAAAGAACTCAAACTTACCGTGGCCGGTGATCCCGTGGTCATGGCCAGACTGAAAAATGCGGCGGAAAAAGCCAAAATCACTCTTTCTTCCGAACCCTATGCCGGAATAGAAGAAGACCATATCGGCAAAAAAGGTTTTAAAGATATTCATCTTTCTTTCGAGCTTCCCCGCACCGACTTCGACAAGATGATAGAAGATGCTTTGATAAGAACAATGGAGTCAGTAAACAAGGCACTTAAGGACGCATCATCGCTCCCTTCGGCCATTGACACCATAATCCTGGCAGGAGGGTCCACAAGAATCCCTAAAATTTCCGATATGCTGGAGGAAAAATTTAACATTATTCCCCATAGTGAGATTGATCCGGATCTTTGTGTAGCCATTGGCGCCGCAATACAGGCAGGAAGGGAGATGGGCATCGATTCTTCAAGCGTCTTGCTGGATATAACACCGTATACATTCGGCACATCGGCTATCGACGAATTAGACGGTATCACTCACATGCACAAATTCGTTCCTCTTATTCACCGCAATACCAAGTTGCCGGCAAACAAAAGTGAAGCATTCTATACTATGGTAGACGACCAGGAAAAGGTTGAAATAAAGATCTTTCAAGGAGAAAATCCGGATGCTCTTGATAACATCCTGTTAGGCAAGTATATTTTTAATTTAACAAGGGCTCCGGCGGGAAGCGTTATCATCCTTAACTTTGATCTGGATCTGAACGGTATACTGAAAATTCAGGCTGTTGAAAAGAAAACAGGCAAAAAGATTAACGCGGTTATCGAAAATGCCTTTTCCCGATTTACAGACCTGGAATTATCTGCCTCAAAAGAGCGAATTGAGTCAGAGTGGGGCAGCCCGGAAGGCGTTGTAGAAGAAGCGGAAGTATCTTCGGAAACAGAGATAGAGATTGACCGGGGAATGCCGGCCGATCTGGCCGAAACAATAAACCAGGCCGAGTCACAACTTGATGCAACTCCATCTGAGGATCGTGATGAAATTATCAATCTTATTGAAGATATCAGGGACGCCGTAAAAGAAAAAGATCTTGATAAGGCCCGGAAGTTACGGGAAGAATTGGAGGATATCCTGTTTTATCTTGAATAAAAATCTTTACGCGCCTGGCGGTTATTTTTTTACCGCCAAGAACGCAAAAAAGCGCAAAGGATGAAAATTATTATGGAACGATGTCCTGCGTGCCATGCCAAATATATCGGAAAAAGGGTGTGCCACAGATGCAAAACCGACCTCGGAATTCTGATCGATATAGAAGAAAAGGCCGAATTCCACAGAAAAAAGGCCATTTTTGCCTTTGCTTCAAATGACTTTGAGCAGATGTTCTTTCATGCAAGGCGTTCCTGCTCTTTGCGTCGCACCCCGGACTCCGTCAGGCTTCTATCATGCGCCGCCCTTGTCGTAAATAAATTCAATTTTGCACTTTCCCTATGGAGCAGTCTGCAGAAAAGCCGATAAAAAATCATAAAAACCAGGCTGCATTTTTCTGCATCATATCAAAATCATTTTCCGTCAATCCGGCACCGCAAACAATGCGCCTTGCCATGGCACCATCAATCAAATCGCCGGGAGCATGTGCATCCGTATCAATGACAAGCCTTGCTCCGATTTTTCGGGCCAGGCGTGCAACGTGCCCATTGGTCAGGGAATGCCCCTTTCGGGCTGATATCTCCAGAAAAACCCCTTTTTCTTTTGCCAGTAAAACTTCTTCCTCAGTGATTAAACCGGGATGGGCAAGGATATCGATATCCGCTTTAAGTGCAGCGATATTGGTGCCGGGAGCAACGGGCTCGACAATTGTCTCCCCATGAACCACAATAATTTTTGCACCCAGATCGCGTGCCTTTACGACAATATCAGCAATTAAAGGGGGAGGAACATGTGTAATCTCTATCCCTGGAATGACCTTTATCTTTAAAACGTCGTTCAGTTCTTCAGCCACCGCGACTATCCTGGGAATAATAAAATCGATATTGGATGAATCACCGTGATCGGTAAAACCTATTGCTTTTAATCCCATATTCTCCGCACGCCTTGCAAGCTCGGAGGGGATTAAGACGCCGTCGCTGAAAATGGTATGTGTGTGCAGATCAATCATTATACTCCTGGAAAAGTGAGCGAAAGAGAATTAAATTTTGTACTTACCGAAATCCTCAGGAGAAAGTTTTTCAAGATATTCAGCCCATTTTTTCCCTTCTTCACTTTTGTCCACAACTTCAGGGCCGGCATCCACCATTCCGGATTTTTTAATAACCTTTTCCTCTACATATATGGGAGCGTTAAATCGAAGGGCTAATGAAATTGCATCACTGGGTCGGGCATCCAGACTGAACTCCTTGTCACCGGAAGTACAATAGATCCTTGCATAAAAAGTGCTATCCTTCAGGTCACACACTTCAACCTTGGCGAGTTCAATGTTTACAATATTCATAAAATTTTTAAAAAGATCATGGGTCATCGGTCGGTCAAAATTGATGTTCTGCAGGGCCGAAGCTATGGAAGCGGCTTCAAGCAAGCCGATCCATATGGGAATCGACTCATCTCCTTCAACGGTTTTCAATATCAGAATCGGCGTATTTGAGGCCTGGTCCATGGTCAAGCCCGCTATGCTTACCCTATGCAGCATAAGTTGCATCTCCTTTCAATCCGTGACATGGGAAATCACTCTTCAGCGCTTTACCCCAAAGTGAATGGGCAAAAGCTTTTTCAATTCTGACGTTAACTATCCTGCCCGTAAAAACGTCATTACCGCATACACCGGTATCATCCCCGACAAAATTTACGATCTTGTTGCCTGAGGTACGCCCGGTCAACTGAAAATCATGCAGTCTGTCTTCCGAACCGGGTTCATTCTGTTTTTTGCTCAAGCCCTCAACAAGGACAAATTCGGATTTTCCTACTAATGCTTCGTTCTTTTTTTTCGTGAACCCTTCCTGCAGATCGAGCAATTTCTGCAATCTCTCTTTTTTCTCTTTGAGGTCAATTTGATCAGGAAAGGCCGAAGCCGGGGCATTCGGGCGTTCTGAATATATAAATGCGAACAGGCCGTCGAATTCAACTTTTTTTATCAAATCCAAAGTTTCTTCAAAATCAGCCCTTGTTTCTCCCGGAAAACCGACAATCATATCCGACGTGATTGCAATGTCAGGACGTACCTGACGAAGTTTATCCACTCTTTCAAGATACGACTCCCGGGTATATTTCCGGTTCATCTTTTTTAAAATTCTGTTTGATCCACACTGAACAGGGAGATGAAAATGGCCGCATACCTTTTCAAGGTCTTTAAAAGCATATACAAGCTCATCGGAAAGATCCTTTGGGTG
This sequence comes from Desulfobacterales bacterium, assembly GCA_030589165.1. GTDB lineage: Bacteria > Desulfobacterota > Desulfobacteria > Desulfobacterales > JAFDHS01 > JAFDHS01. The sequence goes on along the minus strand of JAUUWG010000001.1, from coordinate 12,707 downwards.
AGACGTCGTAAATCTGATCCTCAAAAGCCCCTCTATATCATTGACACGACCCAGGAGTTCGGGAAAGGAACAAAGGCCTTCCTTTTTACCATAACTGTTCACATTCTGGCCCAGCAATGTAACTTCCTTTGTGCCGGACGCAACAAGACCGCAAATCTCCTGAATGATATTCTCAGGTGCCCGGCTTCTCTCCCGGCCGCGAACATAGGGGACAACACAGTAGGTACAAAAATTGTCACAACCCTGCATGATGGTTACAAAGCTTGAAACATCACCACTGTGAAATCGGTTGGCGCATTCAAGCTCTTCCATCTCCTCCGACATTTTGATATCAACAATACGGCATCTTTCTTTTTCGATTTGATTGACAAGTTGCGGCAACCGTCCGATGGCATGTGTTCCGAGAATAATATCAACATACGGGAAACGGTCCAGAATTTTCTTACCCTCCTGCTGTGCCACGCAACCGCTGATTCCGATGATCAAACCGGCTTTCTTTTTTTTGAGATCAGGGAGACGGCCCAAAAAACTAAAGGCTTTCTGTTCCGCTTTTTTCCTAATCGAACAGGTATTGACAATAATCAGATCGGCCGTCTCCAGGGACAAGGTCCTTTCATATCCCAAAGGCTTCAGGACCTTTATCATCTGCTCGGAGTCATAGACATTCATCTGACAGCCGATTGTATTCACATAAATATATTTTGTATTCATCACACCTTATCTGCTATTTAAAGTGAACTAAAGTTATTGATAGAATTCCTCAACTTTAGGCACTTCACACTTTTTTAAATATTCAATCATAATATTTCTTTTAAGATCCTGCAAAATCATTCTCACATCCTCTTCACAGCCGGGAGAGATGCAAAATACCACAATGCCCGAGTCAGGATCTATAGTCGTCAGGGTTGCAAGGCCGTCATAAGCTTCAAAAATAAATCTTAGAAAGCTGATCTCCCTCCGATCGACACGGTAATATTTTTTAATTGATTCCAAAGAATTCCGTCAGACCCCGTTTTCTATATCGGCCCCCTTGGGTCATTAGAGCCTGTTTATTTAATGGCAAAATTATAAATTAATCATATATCACTTTTTTTCAATAAAAAAAGAATTAAATAGGAGATCATCAGCATTTGGTATTGTCCCAAAGGCAATTTCAGGCTATATCCCCCCATCATGAAAAAGAACCGAAAAATCATACAGCCCGATATTGAAATTGTTCGTCATCTCAGCAAAACTCTGAAATGCGATCCTGTCACTGCAACCATCCTTGTTAACCGAAAAATTATTTCCCCGGAAAAAGCATTTGTTTTCCTTAATCCTTCACTTAATTCCATACGCTCTCCATTTTCAATAAAAGATATGGATGTTGCGGTAAACCGGATCGATACCGCCATAACAAATCATGAAAAGATTCTGATTTTCGGCGATTATGATGTTGACGGAATCACAGCGACAACAATACTTTATGATTTTTTCAAATATCTTGGTACAGATGTTTCATACTATATTCCCCACAGATCAAAAGAAGGTTACGGCCTTCAGACAAACCATATCCCAAATCACGCTCTGCCGAAAGGAATAAACCTTATCATCACCGTAGACTGCGGATCAGACAGCCATGACGCCGTAAAAGCCGCTCATAAAGCCGGTATAGATGTCATCATAACCGATCATCACAAAATTTCGGAACCCCTCCCCCCTGCTGTTGCTGTTGTAAATCCGAAACGCCGTGATTGCACATCCGGTTTTGATAATCTTGCAGGAGTCGGCCTGGCTTTTTATCTTCTGATCTGCCTTAGAAAGCACCTGCGTGACAAGAATTTTTGGCGTGACCGCCAGGAACCTAATCTGAAAAATATTTGCGACCTTGTTGCTCTCGGAACCGTCGCCGACATTGTTCCTCTTGTTGATGATAACCGCATACTCACAAAAACAGGCCTTGAGGTAATCAACTCGAATACCCGTCCCGGAATAAAAGCCATCCTGGAAGTATGCGGAATCAAAAAGCAGTTATCTACCCACTCAATAGGAACGGAAGATATCGCGTTTAAGCTGGCACCCCGCTTAAACGCGGCAGGCAGGATAGACCACGCAAAAATTGCCGTTGAACTTTTAACGGAAAAAAATTTTAACACCGCCAAAGAAATTGCCGTCACGTTGAACAAATTAAATACCTTCAGGCAAACTTGTGAAAAAGAAATCTTAGAAGAAATCCTCTTGCATTTAAATGAAAATCCTCACCTGCTCGAAAACAAAGCACTTGTTCTGTCCGGACAAGGATGGAACGAAGGAGTATTGGGAATCGTCGCTTCCAGACTGGCAAACAGATACTTTCGTCCTGTGGTGCTGATCTCGATACGAGACGGAGCGGGAAAAGGTTCAGCCAGAAGTATACCCGGATTTGATCTGTACGAAGGATTTTGTGCCTGTTTCGATGACCTTGAAAAATTCGGCGGACATCCGATGGCGGCCGGGCTGAAAATAAAGGCCGCCAATATTGAACGATTTCAAAGAAATTTCGAAACGATTGTTGAAAAGATGACCGCTCCCGATGATTTTGTGCCTGAACTCTTAATCGATTATGAACTCGATTTTGATCATATTTCAGACAAACTGATCGACGAGCTTGAATCCTTGCAACCGTTTGGGCCGGACAACCAGGAACCGCTCTTTGCAGCCGGAAATATCAAGGTTGCCTCTTCTACACTTGTCGGTGGTAATCATAGACGCATGCTTTTAACCCAGCCTCACGGCAAAACACAAAAAAGTATAAATGCCATTCATTTCAACATCGAGACCGGCAAACCTTTGGAAGAAAACTTTGATCAAATCATATTCAGGCTGCGATGGAACCGGTGGAACGGCAGCAAAACAGCACAAATCATTATTGAAGACACATAAAATTTTCCTTGCAATGCCGACTGGTTCCAGTTATTATAATTTGTTATAAATTTTAATTAGCCTCTATCAACAGAATCAAAAAAGGAAATCTTTCATGGCAAAAACATTTCGGCCAAGTAACCGGAGTGAAACAAAAATCCTTTCACAAATCGAAGGCTCCAAAGAACGTATACGAAAACGGGCAATCAAAGGGATAAAAGATTGTATCGAACCCCTTAGCAATGCCATCTCCATGAAGCTTATTGAAAATAATTTTGTGGAGACGACAGACAAAAACGCTCTTGAGAAACAGATAGTACTGTGTCTTGAAAAAATCAGCTATGCGGAAGATTTTGATATTGATTACAAGACCGCTCCATTCAGGCATGTCGTTCCACAGCCGCATATCGTCAGTCTGTATGTTACCGCTTATGTTATAGAGACGGTTATAAATCATAAAGATGTTGTTGATATTTTCGGTTCTGATGAAGAGATATATAACTGTATTAACGATCAAGTTATAAAATTTTTACCCGGTTAATGCCCCCTTCCTTTCATCCCAGGCTTGTCAACGGCCCTTTTGACGACCCGGGCCTATTCGTTCCTTTTGCTTTTGAAAAACGTGCCTTTATGTTTGATCTGGGTGATATTCATTTACTTTCAGCCAGAGATATCCTCAAAATAAGCCACGTTTTTATTACCCACACCCATATCGATCATTTTGTAGGTTTTGACAGGTTGCTGCGTCTTGTCCTTGGGCGTGAAAAGGACCTTTATCTGTTTGGCCCGGAAGGTTTTTTGAAAAATGTCGAAGGAAAGTTTGCCGGATATACCTGGAACCTTGTAAAAAATTTCGAAAGCCGATTAAGTTTACATGTAACCGAGGTGCATCCGGATCATATAATTACCCGGGAATACCTGTGTGAAAACCGGTTTATCCCGAAAAATGAGTCCGTGTCCGGTACTCGCCCAAAACCCTTCTCCGGTACCCTGCTTAAAGAGCCGGCTCTGGCCGTTTCGGCTGTAATACTGGATCACGGAATCCCGTGTCTTGGATTTACCATGGAGGAACGCTTTCACGTCAATATAATGAAAGATTCTCTTTCAGCCCTCGGGTTAAAAACAGGTCCGTGGCTTAAAGAATTCAAACAAGCCCTGTATAACAACAAACCACTTGATTCCAGATTCGAGATTAAATTCAACAAAGGAGATTCCAACGGAAAAAGCTTTGCCCTGGGCGATCTTAAAAACCGGATTGCCCTTATAACGCCGGGCCGGAAGATTACCTACATTGCAGATGTGGTTTACAGCAAATCCAATACCGATAAAATCATTAAACTTGCAAACAAAACGGATCATCTATTTATAGAATCCGCCTTTCTTGAAAAGGAGAGGGATACCGCAAGACAAAAATATCATCTCACCGCCCGCCAGGCCGGTGCGATAGCAGGCCTGGCAAATGCGAAGCGGTTTACACCCTTTCATTTTTCACCCCGTTACTCGAACCAGGAAGATCTCATACAAAACGAGGCGATAGAGGCATATAACGAGTCGGGAGGAAGCCGTCGTCATAACGAAGAGGCTTTGTGAAAAACATCTTTTTCAGCTTTAATTTCATCAAGCCGATTTTCAAAAAAGAATTGCTTTTCTCCAAAGGCCGGTTCAAGTTCATCAAGCCAGCAGGCTTTTTCATCATAACGTGCAAAGAAAATTTGATTTACCCATTCAGAATCCCGGCCCTGAATAAACTTCAAAACAAAGACCTTTTCTCCGCCGATTTCGGTAACACCGTCAATCATTATCTTTCCAGGCGTTGCAGACATTAAAGGCCCCCTTACCGTACGGCAAAGACCCGATACCTTATTGTAGGCATTGCTGAAAATATCATATGCTCTGGCAAGAGGAAGCTTGAAATAACTTTTAGGACCGGTGTCCCGTCCAATAAACATGTAGTAGGGTATCGCTCCCAGCTTGACCTGGATTTGCCACATTTTTGCCCAGATATCAGGATCGTCATTAACATGCTTGATAAGCGGAGCCTGGCAACGAATTGTTGCGCCCGTACTTAAAATCCGCTTTATCGCCGCTTGGGCGATTGGGGTCTCAAGTTCCCTCGGATGGCTGAAATGTGACATGATCGCGAGATGGAATCCACTCTCAACAACCTCCTCAAACAGCGAAATAAGATCATCGGCATCCTTGTCGGTAACAAAACGATAGGGCCAGTAAGCGGGTACCTTGGTACCGATACGGATGGTGGAAAGATTCCCCGGCCTCTGCCTGATTATGGGTTCGATATACCGGCGCAAGACTTTCGTGCGCATAATAAGAGGATCTCCTCCGGTAATCAGAAGATCAGTCACCTCAGGATGGTTGCGCAGGTATTCTATAACTTTATCCGCTCTATCAGTAGCGAACTTGAGATCATCAAGGCCCACAAATTGAGCCCATCGAAAACAGTAGGTACAAAAAGCATGACACGTCTGCCCCTGATGGGGAAAAAGAAGAACGGTTTCATTGTACTTGTGCTGCATCCCTCTATAGACGGTTCCATTTTCTACAGGGACATTAAGTTCCATCTGGTCTGCAGGGTGAGGATTCATCTTCATCTGAATTTTTCGTGCGGTTTTCAGTATCTCTTTTTCGGGGACTTCTTTCTGATAAAGGCTTTTTAGTTTTTCAAAATCATGCCATTCAAGCATACCGGGCTGTGGAACCGTAAGCTGAAATATCGGATCAGAAGGAATATTATCCCAATCAATCAACTCATCGATAAGATAGTTGTTTACCCTGAAGGGGAAAACAGCCGAAACGATCTTGATTGCGTCGGAAAGTTCATGGGACAAACCAGCAACATCTTGAATTTTAAGAATATCCTTTCGAGAATAGGGTTTATACTTTTTTGGCATGATTTTATCGATCCCTTTCATAGTTACCTCCTTTAATGGCGGTTTCAAATGATACAGGTTACAAAGAAATACTTTTATAGTTTGAAAGTGTAGAAAAAAAGAGTTGGCAGGAAGATGAAGACAGGGCTGACAAATCCGGTGAGGCGAATCATTCGTTTAAGGATTTAAAGCAGAGTGATGAAATAGCACATGTTAAGATACTTTTTTATCATGAAATCTTAACTCTCTATTTGTTCTTTTCTCCCGAACAGAGACGTAGCGAGACGTCTACAGTAAATAGCAAGTATAATAGCAGCCGACAGTGTTTGTCAACAAAAATGCTAAAGTAAGGCTTATATCCCAAACCTAAAGGATTGGGTTTTACGGCCTAAAGGCGAAAATTATAAAAACCCCTTGCTTGTCAATCCTCTCAAAAATGAGCGTTTTTTGAAGGAGGATTTATTGGAGCTTGGATTTTGTTCAAGTTCAAGGAAAAGTATAACAGGAAGGTATGATTCGGTTTTTGCGACCATCAGCAGGTCATGGCGGAGAGATGGTCGCGGGTTTCGGGTTGCAGGCCCAACCCGGATAAACCGGAAAAATTAAAAGTGAGCTCAAATTTGAAATGAACTAAAGATTATGATGAAGTTATTTTTTTAAATATGCCTTCTTCCAGGGGTTTCGTTTAACCTCTTCAAAATTGGACAAGGCAAGATAAAAAGCCCCCACCGCCAGTTCAGCACAATGGTTATGATCCGCGGGTAACGTTTCCAGGTAATCGACAACTTCGTCCGGCGTGAGTTCCCATGCCTCATTCAATTTTTTGCCTTCTGCCAGATAAGCCACCGTATTGGCACAGGCAGTCGTGTTTAAACATCCATTTGTATCAAATGAAACATGTTGAATACTATTATTATGGACGGTTATAAATATCTCTATGGTATCACCGCATTCTCCGGTCCTCTTTCCATATCCATCCGGGTTCTCCATAACCTCTCGTTTATCTGAGGCAAATGCCATTTTTAGATAATTATCAGAATGCTTTTGCCATAATTCATCATTTTTTGGGTCCATTGTTTTCTTTCTCCTAAAATCGGGAGTCTCCTCAGTCTATGTTTTTTTCACCTCCTCTTTTTCATTCCGGCACATTCATGTCAAGTTTTTTTAAAAAAACGAAAAAAATTTCAGTGTTCAGCTTTAAGCAATTTTTCCAAAAACGGCATCAATCGTGATCTTAATTCGGGTCTTTCCATTGCAAAAGCAATATTTGCCATCTGGAATCCCGCCTTGGAGCCGCAATCAAAGCGTATGCCCTTGAAATGACAACCATAAAAAGGTTGCTTCTCCAGCAGCAAGGCCATGGCATCCGTCAGTTGTATCTCACCACCTGCGCCTTTTTTCTTTTGGCCGAGGATTTGAAATATCTCCGGCATCAATATATAACGTCCTATAATCGCCATATTTGACGGCGCATCTTCCGGCCTTGGTTTTTCTACCATGCCGCGCACCCGGCACAGGTCGTTTCCCACATCTTGAGCATCCAGAATCCCGTACTTATCCGTTTCACGCTTATCCACGTCGATAACCGCAACAATGGACGTCTGAACCTGTTCAAACTTGTTCAACATCTGAGCAAGAACAGGGGGGTCGGCCTTTATTAAGTCATCGGCAAGAAGAACCGCAAAGGGTTCATCGCCGACCACATGCCGGGCGCACCAGATGGCATGGCCCAAACCCAACGGTTCATGCTGTCGGGTATATATAATGGTGCCGGACTCGGGGATCAGAGCGTCCAGTTCCATTAAAAGGTTATCCTTGCTCCGTGCCATGAGGGTATGCTCCAGTTCACAACGGTGGTCAAAATGATCCTCCAAAGCCTCCTTCTGCCTGCCGGTAACAAATATAATTTGCTCAATACCGGAGGCCAAGGCCTCTTCAACCGCATATTGAATAAGAGGCTTATCCACCACCGGCAGCATCTCCTTTGGCATCGCCTTTGTAGCCGGTAAAAATCGGGTACCCAATCCGGCAACGGGGAAAACAGCTTTACGAATTTTCATCTTATATTTCCTTTGTTCTACAACTTTATTCCAGTTTTGCTTAAGGGGTGAACCTGAAAAGTGAGCTAAAGTGAGCTAAAGTTTGAAGTGAGCTAAAGTTAATGAATCGCTTCGCTCCGTCTTTTTATAATAAAATTGACAAAATTCCTCAACTTTAGGCACTTTAGGCATTAGGCACTTTAGCTCACTTTAGGCACTTCACACTTTTTGCACTTATTTTTTATAATATTCACGATACCATGAGATGAAGTTATTGATTCCATCAGTTATATCCGTATCCGGCCGAAAACCCACGGCCCTGCTTAAATCTTCCACATCCGCATAGGTTTCAGGCACATCACCGGGTTGCAGCGGCATAAATTCTTTTATTGCTTTCCTGCCCAGAGCGGTTTCGATCGCCTTGATGAAATCCATCAGTTGGACGCAGTTGTTATTTCCGATGTTATAAAGGCGATAGGGCACCGGACTTGTCCCCGGATCAGGATCAGAGCCGTCCCAGGAAGAATCAGGCTCCGGCATCAGCTCCATGACCCGAACGACCCCTTCTACGATATCGTCGATATAAGTAAAATCACGCTTCATCAGGCCGTTGTTAAAGACCTTGATCGGTTTACCCTCTATGATGGCCTTTGTAAAAAGAAACAGGGCCATGTCCGGTCTTCCCCAGGGCCCATAAACAGTAAAAAAACGGAGACCGGTAGTCGGCAGGCCGTAGAGGTAACTGTATGTGTGAGCCATGAGTTCATTACTCTTTTTTGTTGCGGCATAGAGGCTGACGGGATGATCGACATTGTCATGCACGGAAAACGGCATCCGCGTATTCAAACCGTAGACGGAGCTGCTGGAAGCATAAACCAGATGGGAGACTTTACTGTGCCTGCAACCCTCCAGGATATTCACAAATCCCGAAACATTGCTGTCCACGTAGGCATACGGATTTTCGAGGCTGTAGCGAACACCGGCCTGGGCAGCCAAATTGACGACAATGTCAAAACGATGTTCGGTAAAAAGTTTTTCCATGCCTTTACGATCAGCGATTTCCAAACGGATGAAGATAAAATTTTTAAAAGGCTTTAATTGCTCCAGCCGGTCTTTTTTTAATTGAACATCATAATAGTCATTTAAATTATCTACGCCAACGACATCATATCCCTTTTGCAGCAGACGTCTGCTTAGATGGAAGCCGATAAAACCGGCTGCCCCGGTTACTAAAGCTTTCATTATTTTTCCTTTCTAACCCGGATAAGATAAAAAATTGATCTAAAGTGAGCTAAAGTTAAGGAGTCGCTTCGCTCCGTCTTTTTTTATATATAAAATTGATAGAATTCCTCAACTTTAGGCACTTTAGATCACTTTAGGCACTTCACACTTTTTTTTAATTCTACAACCGCCAGAACAAAATACCGCTTTTTGAGGCTTCATACGGGTCAAGAATGGACTTGACATCAACAAGGCATCCTTTTGGAGACAGCCTGTCGGCAAATTCACGAAATTCCTTTTTCCTGTATTCCTTATGTCCAACGGCTATGATAATGGCCCCCAACCCGGTCAATTCATCCCATGGATACAAAGAAACCCCAAAAAAACGTTTTGCCTCATCAGGATCCGCTTGAGGATCATGGACCAGAACATCGATGCCGTAAGATTCCAGCTCTCTGACGATGTCCACGACCTTTGAGTTTCTCAGATCAGGACAATTTTCCTTGAAGGTGATCCCTAAAACACCCACCCTTGATCCTTTTATGTTCTGATTGGACCGGATCATATTTTTCACCGTTTTTTCGGCAATGAACTTGCCCATTCCGTCATTAATCCTGCGGCCCGCCAGGATAACCTCGGGGTGATAACCTTCAGCCTCGGCTCTATGAGTCAAGTAATAGGGGTCGACACCGATACAGTGGCCGCCTACCAGCCCCGGCCGAAAAGGAAGAAAATTCCATTTGGTACCGGCGGCCTCAAGCACACTGAGTGTATCAATCCCCAGTTTGTCGAAAATTATGGCCAGCTCATTCATCAGAGCAATGTTCAAATCTCTTTGTGTGTTTTCAATAACTTTTGCGGCTTCTGCTTCCTTGATACTTGTGGTACGGTAAACGCCGGCGTCAATAATTGATTCATAAAGATCAGCCACACGGTTCAAGGTTTTTTCGTCATCACCTGAAACCACTTTGATAATTTTAGGCAAGGTGTGTTCCTTATCCCCGGGGTTTATCCGCTCGGGAGAATAGCCGACATGGAAGTCACGCTTCCATACCAATCCGGATTCTTCCTCTAAAACAGGCACACAGACCTCCTCGGTAACACCGGGATAGACCGTGGATTCAAGAATGACAACAGCCCCTTTTTTCATATGCTTTCCCGCAGTCCTTACCGCTCCTGTTACCGCACTTAAGTCCGGCCGGTGAGCGGTATCTATAGGCGTAGGCACGGCAACAACGATAAAGTCGGCCTTGGAAATCTCGGCTGGATCGGCAGTAAAAGTCAAATGGACCGCGGCTTCAAAATCCGTCTGAGAGACCTCACCGGTAGGGTCTGTGTTTCGCTTGTAGTTAGAAATAATTTTTTCATTCAAGTCATAACCTACAGTAGGATATCTTTTGCCGAAATTTACGGCAAGCGGCAGGCCCACATAGCCGAGGCCGATAACAGCAACAGTTGCGTTAAAAATATTTCCCATCGCTTATCTTCCCTTTAGTTGTTATATTAGGTTTCAAGTGCCTAAAGTGAGCTAAAGTTAAGGTATTCTATCAATTTTATATAAAAAAGACGGAGCGAAGCGATTCATTAACTTTAGCTCACTTCAAACTTTAGGCACTTCACACTTTTTAAAAAATACTATATAAACCCCTTTTGGCCCAGAAACAAAAGGATCTCCTGGGCTGCTTCATCAGGTGTAAGATCCGTAGTGTCGATACGAACTTCCGGTGATTCAGGAATTTCGTACGGATCGTTCACTCCGGTAAAGCCCTTGATAAGCCCTGCTCTGGCCTTTGCATACATCCCTTTTCTGTCCCTTTTTTCACATTCCTCGATCGGAGTGGCCACATGTGCCTCTATAAATCCTCCGCACTCTTCTATGATTTTTCTTATCTCCGCTCTAGTGGATTCATACGGAGCGATGGGTGCACAGATCGCTATTCCACGGTTCTTGGTAATTTCACTTGCGACAAATCCGATACGTCTTACGTTAATGTCCCTGTGCTCTTTGGAAAAACTCAACTCACTGGAGAGATTCCGGCGGACAATATCGCCGTCAAGAAGGGTAACCGGACGGTTGCCGATTTCCAGGAAACGAGAATAGAGGACCTTGGCTATGGTGGATTTACCCGCACCTGAAAGCCCGGTTAGAAAAACCGTAAATCCCTGTTTTTTCGGTGGAGGATAAGCTCTTTGGAGCTCCCTTACAACATCAGGGGAGGTGGCCCATTCAGGTATGCGGCGCCCTGTACGGATACGCTCCCGGATATCGGAAGCCGACAAGGAAACCGTCTGGGTTTCCGCCGGTATCTCATCGAAAGATCGGTACTCATCCTCAAAAGGGAGATAGACCATCTCTTCAAAGGGGAGAATCCTGATACCGATTTCACTGCTTAGATCTTTTGTCAGCAGGCAAGCTTCATCGCTTGCATAAAACGGCTTTCCGTTGCCGTCCATGCCCGGGCTTGCATGGTCATGCCCGATAATAAAATGAGTACATCCGTAATTTTTGGATATTATTGCATGTAAAACGGCATCTCTGGGGCCGGCCATACGCATAGCAAGGGAGAGCAGATTCAAAATAAAAGAATCCGGCGGGTAGTCTTTTATCACTTCGCGATAACATCTTAGTCGGGTATAGTGGTCAAAATCCCCCGGTTTTGTCATGCCCACAACCGGAAGCAAAAGCAGATTCGCCTTTGCCTGGCGCATGGCCCTGATCGTCATTTCAAACTGGGGCCGATGAATGGGGTTTCGGGTCTGAAACCCGACCACCCTTTGCCAGCCGAGTTTACCGTATATATTTTTGATCTCTTCAGGAGACATGCGAAGCTGCTTAAAGTCAAAATGAAGCGGCAGGCTCAAAACTTCTAGCCTCCCTCCCATATAGAAATCACCTGATTTCCTGAAAAGATAATCTACGCCCGGATGGGAACGATCAAGGGTATTATAAACCCTTAAGGCCTCTTTTTCACGATCAACAGGCCATATATCTTCCACATGCATAACGGCAAGAAGAAAACCTTCCGGGTCTCTTATCGCCACGGACTGCCCCCCCTCAATATTGCGGGCCTGTGTATCGGATATATCAAGACAAATCGGCAGGGGCCATAGAATATCACTTTGCAACCGCATTCGGTCGAGAACGGATTCATAGTCAGACCGAACCATAAAACCGTCAAGGGGTGAAAAAGCACCTGTTGCAAGAAGTTCAAGGTCACAAAGCTGGCGATCGTTTAAACTGATATCCGGCAGGCTGAGAGAGATCTCTTTAAGCAGCGCAGAGCGATCTTCATCAACAAGAAGATTTACCGGATTACCGCCGTGAGGTTCAACAAGTAAAGCAGTTTTCATATAACGAATCTCCGAATAAGCAACTTAAAAACTGACGACAAACCAAGGGTTCAGCAAGTTTTCCTTATTATAGACAAGCGGTTCATTTGTGTCGACACAAAATACCCTGGCACCGGAATTCTCTGCGATTGCCTGGCCCGCTGCCGTATCCCATTCCATTGTCGGCCCGAATCGCGGATATATATCGGCTTTGCCTTCGGCAACAAGACAGAATTTTAAAGAACTCCCTGCGGAAATGAATTCAACTGCACCGAATTCACAACGTTTTTTTTCAATAAAAGCCTCAAGCTTGGGACCTGGATGAGAACGACTGCCCATTATGGTATAC
>JAUUWG010000175.1 GCA_030589165.1 Desulfobacterales bacterium | reverse complement strand
GTCCCTGCTGTGATGGAACATATCGAACTTGCCGGCGTACATTCCGGAGACTCCGCATGCGTGATCCCACCTATCAGCATCCCGCCCAAGCACATAGAAACCATCAATGAATACACACGGAAAATTGCCGTGGAGCTTAATGTGGTCGGGCTCATGAATATACAGTACGCTATTGTTAGCGATACCGTGTATATCCTGGAAGCCAACCCAAGGGCCTCGCGCACAGTGCCGATTGTTTCAAAGGTTTGCAATATATCCATGGCCCGGCTTGCCACTCAGGTCATATTGGGTAAAAAACTCTCCGATCTGGGTCTTGAGAAGAAACCCATACCTCATTTCGGCGTAAAAGAGGCGGTTTTTCCTTTCAACATGTTCCCCGAAGTGGATCCGCTCCTGGGACCGGAGATGCGGTCAACAGGCGAAGTGCTTGGGCTGGCGGATTCCTTTGGCATGGCTTTTTTCAAAGCCCAGGAGGCGACCCAGATGCTGCTGCCAATCGAGGGAACCGTCCTGATCACTATCGCAAACAGGGACAAACCCAGTGCCCTGGAACCTGCCAGGCTTTTCCAGGAACTCGGTTTTAAAATCCGGGCCACAAAAGGGACCCATGGTTTTCTGGTTGAGCACGGCATAGATTCCGAACCCATCAACAAGTTAGGCTACGGCAGGCCCGACATTGTGGACTCAATTAAAAACGGAGAGATTAATCTGGTGGTCAACACACCCAGCGGCAAAGATAGTAAAGATGACGATTCTTATATCCGCAAGGCGGCAATAAAATATAAGGTCCTGAATATTACAACAACCGCTGCGGCCACAGCAGCTGCCAGAGGCATTGCCCGGCGAAGAAAAGGACAGGCCCCTGTAAAATCACTGCAGAATTATCATGCGGACATCAAATAGCTATACAATCGCTTCGCGATTCTATAAAATGTTCCACTTAAAGCGGGACTCAAAAAAAGGAATCCTATACTATTAAGTTAGTTCGCAGAGGCTTTACCCATGATAGAGCGCTGCAAACAAAGGAGGTATTTAAATGAGCTGTGTCACCTGTAAAACCAAAGAAGATGTTTTGAGAATAGTTAAAGAAAAAAATGTAAGCTTCATTCAGTTCTGGTTCACGGATGTGCTGGGCATGCTAAAAAGCTTTGCAATCACTCAATCCGAACTTGAGATGGGCATGAGCGAAGGCATGGGATTTGACGGATCTTCTATTGAAGGTTTTGCGCGTATCGAAGAGAGCGATATGGTAGCCCTGCCTGATCCTGCCACTTTCAGGTTGCTGCCATGGCGACCCGAGGAAAAACCGGTGGCCCGGATGTTCTGTGACATTGTCAACCCGGACCATACACCGTATGAAGGAGATCCACGATATGTGCTTAAAAGACTTTTAAAGAAAATAGGAGAAAGGGGATATACATTTTACGTGGGACCTGAACTGGAATATTTCTATTTCAAAAACAACAAGGAACCCAAAGGAATTGATACTGGCGGATATTTTGACAGCCGCCCTCTGGATATGGCATCTGATTTGAGAAGGGAAACTATTTTTGCCTTGCAGGACATGGGCATAGAGGTGGAATACAGCCATCATGAGGTGGCGCCGAGCCAACATGAGATCGACTTGCGTTACGATGAAGCCCTCAGCTTGTCTGACAAAACCATGACATATAGGATTGTGGTTAAGGAAATCGCACGGCAACACGGTTATTATGCCACATTCATGCCCAAACCGATCTTTGGAGAAAACGGAAGCGGTATGCATGTGCATCAATCCCTGTTTCAGGGAAATAAAAATCTTTTTTTTGACGAAAACGATCAATACCATTTATCCAAAATGGCCAAGTGGTATATTGCCGGCATTATCAAACATGCCCGGGAGATCGTCGCCGTGACCAATCAGTGGGTTAACTCCTACAAACGACTGGTGCCCGGTTACGAAGCCCCGGTTTATATTTCCTGGGCCCTACGCAACCGTTCGGCCATGATTAGGGTTCCCATGTACAAACCCGGTAAGGAGGTGGCCACCCGCATAGAGTTCCGCGCTCCTGATCCGGCCTGTAATCCTTATCTTGCTTTTGCGGTTATGCTGGCAGCCGGTCTTAAGGGAATTGAGAATGAATATGAACTCCCGGACCCTATCGAAGAGGATATCTATAAAATGTCCGGAAAAGAAAAAAACAAGAGAAATATTCTTACCCTTCCGGATAACCTTTATGAGGCCCTTCTTGAGGTTGAAAAATCAGAAGTGGTGAGAGAAGCCCTTGGTGAACATATTTTCAACAAGTTCGTGGAAAATAAAAAGATCGAGTGGGATATGTATCGAACCCATGTGAGCCAGTACGAAATAGAAAAGTATATGCCGATAACCTAATGTATTTACTTTCTTCAGAGGTAACGCAAACAAGCCCATGGGGAACATGCACGGAAGTTTAGATCATGAAAACAATCGAAGATGTAACCCTGCTTTATGAAATCAGTGAAGCGCTTAACGAGCACCTGGACCTTAAAAAATCTTTATATAAGGTTCTGGACATTCTATGCAGCTCAATGAACATGCCCCGGGGAACCCTAACACTTCTAAACCCCTTGCGCGACGAGATAAGCATAGAGGTTGCTCACGGACTTTCTAAAAGCGCTATGCAAAAAGGAAAATATAAATTAGGTGAAGGAATTACCGGCCGGGTCATCGAAACCGGTAAAGCGGTCACCATACCAAAAATTAGTCAGGAGCCGCTGTTTCTTGACCGTACAGCTTCCAGAAAGACCAAACAGGATCAGGAACTGTCCTTTATTTGTGTGCCTGTGAAAAAAGGCAACCAGGTTATCGGAGCATTGAGCGTTGACATGCCTTTTGACGAATCATATTCCCTGAAAGATGGGAAAAAGCTCATGTCTGTAATTGCCACCATGGTTGCAAGGCAGGTTATCAACCTGGAAACCATCAGTCTGGAGAAAGAGCATTTAAGAGAAGAGAATATAAGACTCAGAAGCGAACTGGAAAATCGATATCGTATTACCGATATTATCGGAAACAGCAACAAAATGCGTGAAGTCTATCAAATGATTTCTCAGGTTTCCAAAAGCAACGCTACGGTGCTTATTCGAGGCGAAAGCGGTACCGGTAAGGAACTGGTTGCCAACTCCATACATTACAACAGCCTCAGATCAAAGGAGCCTTTTGTTAAAGTAAATTGTGCGGCATTACCGGCCAATCTTATTGAAAGCGAGTTATTCGGGCATGAAAAAGGCGCTTTAACCGGCGCCATCAAACAAAAACTGGGCAAATTCGACCTGGCCAATAACGGGACCATATTTTTAGACGAGGTTGGATC
>JAUUWG010000131.1 GCA_030589165.1 Desulfobacterales bacterium | reverse complement strand
CTTACCGGCCCGATCCTCAACTCCAAAATTCTAGAAATAGTACGCTAAAGTAAGACACGGCCTCATTCCTTTTCATAATCACTAAACAGGTTGACCCTATTCCTCCTACTCGGGCAGACAGGCTTGTCAAGGGCGAAGCCTGGCTTCCTGCGCCCAAAATCCGGAATTTGAGCCAATTTATAGCAAAATTCCGTCTTGACAATAAAGCAGCTATACGGATATCTTAATCCCACTCGCTTGTATGATAATGAAAATTGCTGTTGGGTTTCCGATACAACTATATATTGGGATTCAACCGGTTGAGACCTTTGCAAAACTGCACTTTTTGCCCGATTTTTGCGCCAGGCTCAAATTTCAATCCTCGAAATATTCTATATGTTCCTGTGGTTGAAATTTTCGCCTTCCTTGAACTCGAACAAAAATTACCATTTTTCAAAGGTCTCCGGTTATAGTGCACAACCTTAAATTTTCCCTTACTTCGATCTCAAAAAGGGAATTCTTATCATTTTGAGAACGAATCATCGAACATTTAAATTAAAAGGCTTTCCAATCCCCTTTGCTTTGAGAATATGAAAATAAAAAAAATCGTAATCGGTTTTGCTGTTCTGCTGTTGAGCATTCCATTGATCCATTGCACTTCTCACAAAACCCGCACCTGGCACAGTAAAGCGAGCGGCCCGGAACAGGTGCCGGAGAAAACCCGACAGATGGTGGAAACCATCATTTCTCATGGAAAAAATGTGGAAAACAGCGCCAGGCTTTCCATTGCCTATCCCTATGATCGTACCGTATTTCCACCTGAAATTGCCGCACCGGAAGTGGCATGGACCGATGCTGACCCATCATCTGAACGCTGGCTGGTCTCGGTTGAATTCGGCAACGGGACCCGTCCGGTATACTCGCTGACCAACAGGCAGCACTGGGCCCCTGACAAAAAAATATGGGACCTGATCAAGGCCAATTCCGTGGACAGTGAAGCCCGAATAACGGTTTATGGATTTGAGGATAAACAGGAATTTCGCATTACCGGTAAAAACAGCATCCGGATCTTTACGTCAAAAGACCCTGTTGACGCATCGATTTTCTACCGCCAGGTTCCGCTTCCCTTTAAAGTGGGAAAAAAGCATTTTAAAAAGATGAAGTGGCGCCTGGGAGACATCTCCTCATACGAAAAGCCTTCTGTTGTCATGGAAAATCTTCCCGTGTGCGCTAGCTGCCACCTTTTCTCAAAAGATGGCAAATGGATTAGCATGGAGATGAATTTTAAAGGCGACAGCGGTGCCCACTTGATCACAAAGGTCAGAGAAACCATTAATCTGTCTGAAAGGGATTTTATCTCATGGAATGATTTTCCAAAGCCGGAACTACTTCCCAAGACCAGGGGGTTGTTTGCAAAAATGTCCCCATCCGGAAAATACATGGTCAGCACGGTTCATGAGATATCCTATGCAGCGGTGACCAATGATCATGCTTTCAGTCAGCTTTTTTTCCCCACGTACGGGGTGCTGGCCTGGTATTCGACTGACGAAAAAAAGTTTGCCCTTCTGCCCGGGGCTGATGATTATGATGTAGTACAGACAGATCCCAGCTGGAGCTGGGATGGGAAAAAAATCGCTTTTTCAAGAGCTGAAACAAAAAACCAATACCACGACGATATTGCGAACATTCGCACCCATATGGAGGATGCGAACATCCACCAATTGAATGCGCGGTTTCCCATCCAGTTCGATCTGTACCAGGTCCCTTTCAATAAGGGAAAGGGGGGAAAGGCGGTGCCTGTCAGAGGAGCCGGCCGTAACGGGATGAGCAACTATTTCCCACGGTATTCGCCGGATGGACGATGGATTGTCTTTACACAAAGCAGGACCGGCATCATGCTGAAGCCGGACAGCAAGCTTTTTATTATCCCTGTCCAGGGTGGTGAGGCAAGAAAGATGCAATGCAACCGTGCCCTTTTCAACTCCTGGCACAGTTTTTCACCCAACGGAAAATGGATGCTGTTCACCTCCAAGGTCAATAGGCCGTTTACTGAAATATTTCTTACCCACATCGATGAAAACGGCATGGACACACCGCCTGTGTGCCTGTCCCGTTTCAGCGATGAAAATTTTGCCGCCAACGTTCCTGAGTTTGTCAATATAGGGCCGACAGCCATTAAAAGCATTCGACTTTCCGAAATGGAATAGGAAGGAAATAAAAGAAAAAGGAATCTCAACGATGAATAAAAAAAAATTGTGGCTGATCCTGATCTTTATTGTCCTGGCAGGTTGCGCCACTTTCAAGGCAAATGAATTTGCAGAAAAATACGGGCCAATGCAGACAATAGACCGGACCGTTGAAACCCTGGCGCCGGGTAAGGTCTCTTTTTATGCGGATGTGCAGCCCATCCTGGAAAAACGCTGCGATGTATGCCACAGCTGCTATGACGCACCCTGCCAGCTGAAGCTCACCAGTTTTGATGGGCTTGAGCGGGGCGGCAGCCGAAAACTGGTTTACAATAGTGCCCGGTTGAAGCGAGATATTCCCACCCGTCTGTTTGTCGACGCCCATTCCGCTGAGGGCTGGCGGGAAATGGACTTTCACCCTCTTCTCAACGAGAGAGACCAGACCCCTGCAGCCAATATTGAGAATTCGGTTCTCTATATGATGCTTCAGCTTAAAAAAGAACATCCGCAGCCAACAGCCGAATTGCTGCCCGCATCTTTTGATATCGGCATTGACCGCAAGCAGACCTGTGCAACTGCTGAAGATTTTGAAGCGTACAAAGAGAAGTATCCGTTGTGGGGGATGCCCTATGCCCTGCCCGGTCTTACTGATGATGAGCATGAGATCATCATCAAATGGCTGAGACAGGGGGCTCTGATCACCAAAGGCCCGGAAATGTCGGAAGAGGCACGACAGATTATCAATCGGTGGGAGGATTTTTTCAATGGCAGCTCCCTGAAAGAGATGCTGGTGTCCCGCTATATTTATGAGCACCTGTTTAATGCCCGCATCCACTTTGACGCCCTTCCAGACCGGGAGTTCTATCGCCTGATTCGATCAAAAACGCCTCCAGGTGAAAAGGCGGTTGAGATCAACACGGCAAGACCCTATGATGATCCAGGGGTGGATCAATTCTGGTATCGGTTTCAAAAAGTGGAAAGCGTCATCGTGGCCAAAGACCACACGGTCTATCATTTGAACGATCAGAAGATGGATCGCTATCGGGAGCTTTTTCTAAAAAGCGATTATGAGGTGAACCGCCTGCCCTCCTATGAACCGAAAATTGCGTCCAACCCGCTAAAAACATTTGCCGACCTGCCGGCAGGAGCGCGGTATCGCTTTTTACTGGATGATGCAAGGTATATCGTGATGGGGTTTATCAAGGGGCCGGTCTGCCGCGGCCAGATCGCTCTCAATGTAATCAATGACCATTTTTTTGTCGCATTCTTTGATCCGGAAAAAGACAAGATCAGCAATGATACCCGTTTTCTTGCCGAGGTCAGCGATTTGCTGGCCCTTCCGGCTGAACGGGAGAGCAAGATCAATATCGTGGCCTGGTTAAATTATTCCGCTAAGCAGAAGAAATATCTTGATGCCAAGGAGCAATACCTTAAAGATCTGAACCCGTACAACCTGGGAAATGATATGGAGATCATTTGGGACGGAGATGGGTATAATGACAATGCCCTGCTGACGGTTTTCAGGCATTTTGACAGCGCCAGCGTTGAAAAGGGGTTTATCGGCGATTTCCCCAAAACCGGCTGGGTCCTCGACTTCCCCTTACTTGAACGGGTCCATTACCTGCTGGTGGCTGGTTTTAACGTATTCGGCAATGCAGGACACCAGGTTAAAACCCGGCTTTACATGGATTTTCTCCGCATGGAAGGCGAAAATAATTTTTTAAGCTTTCTTCCAAAGGACAAGCGGAAAGAGATACGGGCTGAGTGGTATCAAGGCGCTAAGGCTGAATTTATAAATTATCTGCAGAATCCCTTTTACGGCCTTGAACGGGAAACCCGTATCCATTTTGCCACAGATGACCCTAAAAAAGAGTTTTTTAAAATGCTCCATCAGCATGTGAAACCCCACGCCAATGTGGTCGACTACCTGAACCGCTGCCCGGATGGGGACTGCGTGGATATGAATGCCGGACCTGTGGAGCAGGGGGTGGACCGCATCCTGCAAAAGGTGTCGATCCTAAACGGCCCCGAGATACAGGTGGTGCCGGATGTAACCTTTATTCATATTGTGGCCCAAAACAGAGATGACGACCTGGCCTACACCGTTATCCGCAACAAGGCCTTGAGCAGCAATTCTATCATGTTCGGCGAGGACAGGCGGCGCATTGTGGAAGACGACACCCTCACGCTTGTAAAGGGACATGTGGGCAGCTATCCCAATGCATTCTGCCGTGTCCACAT
>JAUUWG010000207.1 GCA_030589165.1 Desulfobacterales bacterium | reverse complement strand
AAAATGGCAGCGATACTTGCCGATCTAAATGTTGCGTATGCGGAGTTCGACATCGCCGGCACCATCGAACGGCTGGACAAGCTGACACAGATTATCAACATTCCGGAGAATGAATACACGGCCTGCCATAACGACTTGCTGGCCGATAATTTTATTCTGATCAATGAGGAAGCGCTGCCACGGTACGGCTCTCCCATGTATATCATCGACTGGGAGTATGCCGGGATGGCACCGAGATACTACGATATTGCCGATATGTTCCAGGAGATTCTGGTGCCACGCGAGGCGGAAAAGGGGATTGTCAAAGCGTACTGTAACGGTGAGGATTTTGATCGTGAGCTGTATTTTATAGATCTGTTCAAACCGTTTCCTGACATTTACTGGTTTTTGTGGAGTCTGATTCAACTCAATATCTCAAAAATCGAATTCGACTTTTACAGTTACGGCAAGATCAAATATGATAATGCAATAGAGAATCTGAAGTTTATTAAAAAAGAATACGGTGTTGCGGTTTAACATTAATTCCCAAGGCTAAATGTTGGGGTCACTGGAGTCAAACGGATACCCCCGAGCCTTAATCCTCTCTTCCCAAAACTTCTTTTCCTTTTCCCGCCAATCGGTCCCGCCAAACTTACTATCGTAGAAGCTGCCCAGCCTATCCAACCATCTAATCCAGGGGCTCTTTTTCTTTTCCATTGCGTCAATGACGTCTGCGATGAACACCTCGATATTTTTCATTTCATCTTTTGGCGCGTAATAGGCAGCGCCATCTTTGGCAGATTTTTTGAGGTTTTCCTCGGATAGTCCGTGGGCCGTGAGCATAAGGGCAGGAACGTTCCTCTCGTTGGCGATTTTCAAGAGGTCAAATCCTTTTACACCCATAATGTCGAGGACGGCAAGGTCGTAGTCGTTCTCTTCGAGCAGCCGCTTTCCTTCCTCAAAGGACAAGGCCGTATCGATCTTGCAGATTTCAAGCAGGTCAATCAGGCTATCAAGGACTTCCTTTTCATCATCTACGATGAGGATTTTTTTCCCGGCAATAATTTTTTCAGCGTCCATAAGATATACTCCTTGTGTTCAGATCTCGTTAAGTGGTTAAGTAGTTGAGTTGCCCGCCCTCCCCGTCCCGAGACCGGGACGGGATCGGGAGGTGCGACATAACTCAAAGACGGTGATATCACCTAATGGTTCAAGATTAAGGCAATTTTGCATGGGGCAGTCTAAAACAGGTCTGGGCCAGGGTTAAGTTGTTGTTATAATGACCATATCCATTATTTGCTTGAAAATTGGACATTCGGTGTTTGAAAAGTTATGACATCTGGAAATAATAGTAATTATCTTCCCACTCAACTACTCAACGAGGTCTATACTAAATACAATGTTTTGTTCAGAATAGCAACCTTCAGCAGGTTTTTACATTTTGCTCTTCAGCCTCCTCGGTCCGTTTGAATGCGGAGCGTATTCGTTCGCTGTCAGAGAAGAACAAAATAATGAAAATTAAAGGAATTCTGCTGATCATATAAAAATGATCGTGTGAAGCGATCCCGAAAATATTTAACCACCAAAAATCAATAATCGATCGGGTTTTCCCATAAATCAGGATTTCCAGTTTGCTCCAACCCCGCTGAAGACGGGATTTCCGCTGTGCTCCAACCGGCTTGTCTGGGTTAAGGGATTCAGCGCGAATGTTAAATTTTGGTTAGACAACCGATTTTTGTTGACAAGAATTCGGTTCTCCTATAGATTACGAATAAAGGTGTCTATACATCTATACCAATAGACATCTTGGCCGTTAAGGCGGGAATAAAAGCAACGAAAGCTGCGGCTTCCCGGGTTTGACGGGGGAGGAGGCCAACCATTAGATGTCATGAAGTGTGGCTTTAAGGAGGAAACCGATGGAAGAGAAGAACCTGATTGAAAAACTGGTCGAAATCAGCCCCGGAATGGAAATCTGGTGGGATTCATCCCCGGTGATTTTCAGCAACTGGTGCCGTAAGATGCTTGCTAAAGCCGAAGCAGGAGATCGTGAAACCCTGCAGCGCCAGTTTGACCGTATGTACGACCTGTCCAATCCGAAACCTCAGTTGTTCCGAGGCGTTACAACGAATCCTCCGCTTTCTCTCCAAGCCATCCGGGATGATCCCGCCTATTGGGAAAAGGTGGCAAAGGAGATGATTGCTGATAACCCGGGGATCGATTCGGAATCGCTTTTCTGGAAACTGTACCTGAAAGTTGTCAAGCGGGGTTCTGATATGTACCTGCCCCTGTTTGAAAAAACCGGTTATAAGGAGGGATTTCTTTCAGGGCAGATCGACCCGCGAAGCCTTTTTGACAAAGATGCCATGATAAAACAAGCCCTCGAGATTGCAAAAATCAATCCCAATGTCATGATTAAGGTTCCCGGCTCCAAAGAGGGGTATGATGTGATCGAATTTTTGACATCGAAAGGCATTTCA
>JAUUWG010000113.1 GCA_030589165.1 Desulfobacterales bacterium | reverse complement strand
CCCCAGTTCATTAGTCATAGGACAAACGAATTTGTTCATCCACTAATGTTGGCTGAATGATTTTTTTCCACTCAGGATCATTCCATGTCCCCAATTGATCGTGCATATTGAGGTATTTTTGAGGTATAGGATGAGTGCCATAAACGACTTCGAGGCCATACTTTGTTTTGATATAATCACTAAAATAAGTGATATGAGGACATGGTGGATACCCCACAATTAGCCCGGTGGCAAGATGTATCACATCTGCTCCGATTCCCATCATTTCATCCACAGCATATTCAACATTGCCACCAGGACACCCATCGCAGGAAGTATAGCCGACAACTTCAACTTCCATATTCCTGTATCGATTAAACGCACCTTCCCTGTTCCGCAATGATCTGAAACATTTACCTCCCGCGCACCTGCGGTAGCGGTCACAAATGATTATACCAATTCTTGTCTTTTGTTTCATGTCATCTCCTTCTGCCAAAAAATTCAAGACAAATTGTTAACCAAGCAATATCTGCGAGGGTCTAACGGCCCGGATAAGCTGCGGAAAAACAGCGAAGCTGTTTATCCTTCATCCGGTGGTTATATTTCTATCTGTATGCTTCTCGCCGATGGCTGATTCTTAGAATAAGAGCCGTATCCCCCAAGATGGAAAAAACTACCCGATAATCCCCAACCCGAAATTTTCTCAAACCTGAGAATTTACCTGTTAATGCAGGAAAGGTTTCTGCTTTTTCTGGTAGCTCTTGTTCAATTTTTCTCAAAATTCTTTCGGCCTGATCCCTGTCTATCCTTTTTAGATCGCGTGCCACTGATTTTTTGAATGCGATTTTATAGCTCAAGTTCTTTCCTCATCTCTTCAAGAGAAATAACCGGATCAGTGGTGTTATGCAATCGATCATAAGCAACCTGCAAATCTGCAAGTTCGGCCAAATAAGCCTCCAAAGCTTTTTGGACATGAAACGATTTAGGCCGTTCTGTTTCTTTTGCGATTTCAGATAGTTTTGAAGCGAGCTCGTCAGGGACTCTTACTGAGATTGCTGTGCTCATACATTACCTCCAATGTATTTAATTGTAATACATTGTAAGCATAATTAGGATGGATTGCAAGGTCTTTTTTTAATGGATGGGAAAATATAACGGGCGCGAGATAAACGGAAGGCCCGATTTGGGGAAGATGAGGGCAGAGCTCATATAAATATAGATGCTGCTCTACAGGGTGGGAAATAGGGTCACATTTTAATTAACTATTCATTCCTAGATTTTGCTCATCTTACCTCTTACGTTTGCCCACCATATCTCATTTCGACCCCAATTGTCATTTGTCCGCAATAGTTAATATTCAGGATGTGACCCTGTCTTTATTGGACGTCTTCCCGGGTGGATCAGCCAGTGGAAGAAGAGTATCGATGATCCCAATTGGAAGCTCCACCGTCCCCGGCAGCTCTATATAGGACTACAAAAAAGGGACTATATTCCGATAGCTGAGAGAGGTTAAGGCCCCAAGAAAGCGAATATTCCTGGAGAAACCTTGTCTGATTCAGATTCAAGAGCGATTTGCGCTACGGTCACGAATCCCGTATAACTTTCAGCATGTCAACCGTTGCAATTAGGCCTACCAGTTTTTGTCTACGAGTGACAAAGACCCTGTGGATACGCCCCCTGATCATGGTATCGGCCACCTGTTTCGCCTTTGTATCTTCGTTCACATCGAAGATCATTGGTGTCATTATGTCACGTAGTGTAACCAACGGCTCAGCACCGATGCGAAATGGTCGAATTTTCTCTTTTGCATACTGGCGTTCAAGCTCGTGACAGTAATAATCATGAGGACTATCTGTCCGGGAATCTTTCCCAGGCAGATTCCTATGGCGAACGATGTCGGTTGGGGAAACCACACCGATCAATTTCCCATCCTCGGATGTAACCGGTGCACCCGAGATCCCGTTTTCAACGAGGAAATCAGTCAGATAGTCCACAGACCAATCCGTGCCTACCGCCAAAACGTTTTGATTCATAACATCTTTTGCTGTTAGCCCTTTCATGGCTCCTTCCTACATACTTACACGTATTTTTTAGAAATACAGAAAAAATCGACGTCCCGTCTATAGTCTTCCGTCTTCAACCCCGTGACAAGCCACCTGAGTTCCGGAATCCAGACGGATCAGGCGAGGGGGTTCATCAATACAGCGATCATTAACATAGAGGCAGCGGCCATGGAAAACGCAGCCTGAGGGAAGGTTGATGGGAGTGGGAACCTCACCTTTCAGTTTAACATGCTCGGTTTTTTTGCGGCCGATCTCTGGGACGGCACTCAGCAGGGCTTGCGTATATGGGTGTCTAGGTGATTCGAACAGCTCTTTTGTCGGGGCCAGTTCGCAGATTTTGCCAAGATACATGACCGCGACACTGGTGCTGATATGCTGTACAATAGAAAGATCATGGGTTATAAGCATATAAGTCAGGCCTCGCTTTTCCTGGGCCTCCATGAGCAGATTAAGGATTTGCGCTTGAATGGAAACATCCAGCGCTGAAACAGGCTCATCAGCCACAATGAACTCGGGATCCACCGTCAAGGCCCGGGCAATGCTGATTCGCTGTCTCTGGCCTCCCGAAAACTCGTGAGGGTAACGATCGGCCCATTGGGGATCCACACCCACCTGTTGCATTACCTCGGCCACCTTTTCCTTAACCTGCGTGGCCGTGATGGATTTATTATGAAAAAAAACCGGTTCCTCTAAAGTTTTTTTAACCGTCATGCGGGGATTCAGGGATGCATAAGGGTCCTGAAAAATCATTTGCATTTTCTTCCGATAGGGAAGCATCTTGTGGGGGGTCAGGTTGTCAATTCTTTTGTTCTGATAATATATTTCACCGCTGTTGGGAGGATATAATCCAAGGACTGCCCTTGCCAGGGTAGATTTGCCGCAACCGCTCTCACCAACCACCCCTAAGGTTTCACGCGGCATGATCGATAAACTGACATCATTTACAGCTTTAACAGTTGTCCGTCTACGAACGATACGCCCCTTTTCAATTGCAAGCTGATCAAGTAGACCACCGGATATATCAAAGTGCTTTACTAGGTTTTTTATCTTTAACAGGCCGTTTCTATTTTGCATTCCCATATTAGTCTGCTAATTGTGAGATTTTTTTCTGGCAAAAAATTCGAAATCCTAATGACAGAAATTCAAAACAACAAGGGATATTCTTATTTTTACTTAACAAACTCAGTTAACGTTTAGAGCATTTGATCATTGGTCCCGCAGAATGCGGGATTGATATTGTTTCGAATTTCGAATTTCGCCTGCCCCGTTAAATGCCTTTTTCTATTTAACCGGCGTGCTTCCGATTTCCGGCCCGCCCTCCAGCCGAGCAGGCGATGCGCACGGGTTTATCCGGGTTAGGGGATCGTTTTTCCCACCATATGACATGCGATCATCCTGTCATGATCACCTACACTGATAAGTGCCGGCACTTCCATCTGGCACACCGTATCACTGATGGTACAGCGGGGATGAAAAGCGCATCCCCGGGGGATGTCGGTTAAGGTAGGCATCATTCCGGGTATCTGGTTTAACCGCGATCCCGGCTGAAGGCTGCCGGGCAGTGCTTTGATGAGCCCTTGCGTATAGGGATGTTTGGGATAATGTATAACCGCTTCGGTGGAACCGGTCTCCACGATTTTTCCCGCGTACATGACGGCAACTTTCTCCGTTACCTGTGAGACAACAGCTAAGTCATGAGTAATTAGAATCAGGCCCATATCTCCGGTTTCACACAATTCCAGAAGAAGATCCATGATCTCTGCCTGAATGGTCACATCCAACGCGGTCGAGGGCTCATCGGCAATGATCAAGGAGGGGTTTGTAAGCAAAGCAATTGCGACAACAATACGTTGCCGCATCCCCCCTGAGCATTCGTGGGGGTACTGAGATAACCTTTTCTCCGGTGATGGAATATAAACCTTTTTCAACTTTTCAAGGGCAATGTCCAGTGCATCTGCTTTGCTCACGTCTTGATGCGCAAGCACGGTCTCCACCATCTGGGTACTTATGGTAAGGACTGGATTCAGTGTCATCATGGGGTCCTGGAAAATCATACTGATCCGGTTCCCGCGAATTTTTCGCATCTCTTCTTCGGGTAGTCGATTTAACTCTTGTCCTTCGAATAATATCTTTCCTGCGGAAATATATCCGGGCTTGCTTAAAAGGTTTATTATCGCAAAACCGGTTACCGATTTGCCGGCTCCGCTCTCTCCAACTATTCCGAGCCGGTCTCTTTTATCAAGAGTAAAGCTGACACCGTCGATGGCCGTCAACTCACCGAATCTTAATGCAAATTTAACTTCCAGATCCTTAACTTCCAGCAAATGACTCATGTTTTTTGATAACAACTATAAAGTTGAAAGTGACTAAAGTGAACTAAAGTGACTAAAGTTATTGAAGTTTACCCTTTAGTATTATGGCTAAAATCTTCTACAATGACATTCATTTAAGGTTTATATCCTTAATTTAGGCACTTCGAATTTTAGTCACTTTTTTTCTATCCTTTATATAATTTCGGATTCAGCACGTCCCTCAACCAGTCACCGAGAAGGAGTATAACCAGTATAAAAATGATAAGGAGTACTCCGGGGAATAAGGTAATCCACCATGATCCGCTGAAGATATATTCAAACCCGGAGCGGATGAGAGATCCAAGAGATGGCTTGGTAATGGGCATGCCTAAGCCTAAAAATGAAAGTGCTGCTTCACTCATCACGGCTTCTGCCACCTGAATGGTGGAAATAACCAGAACAGGCGTGAGGGTATTGGGTAAGACGTGGCGAAACATGATCTGCCAGCGACTGATGCCGATCACCCTGGCTGCCTCCACGTACTCCTTGTTCCTTTCTCCCAGAACCGAAGCACGAACTGTCCTTGCATAAATCGGCCAGTGGGATATCCCAATAATAACGATCAATAGTGGCACAGCCAGTTCTGCATAGCGGCCGACACCAAAAGCTATCTTGAATATGGCGCTGGTAAAAATAGCAACGATAAGGTAGGGAATGGAAAATTGAATGTCGGTGATTCGCATTAAAAACGAATCTAATTTTCCCCCGAGATATCCGGAAAAAAGGCCTACGAGGATCCCTACGAATGCCTGGAGTAAAACCGCACCGACTCCGATAAGAAGGGATACCCTCAAGCCGTAAATCATGGTGCTTAAAA
>JAUUWG010000044.1 GCA_030589165.1 Desulfobacterales bacterium | reverse complement strand
GGCACTGGATGTTTTTGAAACCGAACCTCCCGGCAACTCCCCTCTTTTTGAACTGGACCGGGTAATTGCAACGCCCCATCTCGGAGCTTCCACCTATGAAGCTCAAACCAATGTAGCTGTTGCAGTGGCCGAACAGATTATCGAATTTTTGAAAAACAATACGATCATCAATGCCGTAAACGTCCCGTCCGTCACCGGAGAACTGCTGAATAAACTCAGACCTTTTTTAACCCTCGCGGACCGGATAGGTTGTCTGCTGGCCCAACTTTCCAAAGGGCCTTTAAAAGAAGTAGCCATCGAGTATACGGGAAATTTTTTGGGTCTTGACATGGCTCCCGTTACAACGGCTGTATTGAAAGGACTTCTTACACCGATAGTCTCTGATGATGTAAATTCCGTTAATGCCCCTGTTCTTGCAAAGGACAGAGGAATAAAAATTACCGAGACAACCAGTTCCGAGTCTCAGGATTATACAAACCTGATGACGGTAAAAGCCATTACCACGGAAATGACAAACACGATTGCAGGAACAATTTTCGGCAAAAACGACCCCAGAGTCGTAAAGATTAATAATTTCCGTCTTGAGTTGATCCTCAAGAAGGGGTATTTATCACTTATACATAATCTTGATAAACCCGGTGCCATCGGCAGTATCGCTTCTACACTCGGCGAAAACAATATTAACATCGCCAGAATGCAGGTAGGTCAGGAAGAAGAAGGCGAAAGGAATATCATTTTTCTCCAAACAGATACGCCGATACCCGATGATGTTCTCGAAAAGCTGCGCGCCTTACCATTAATCAAAGCGGTAAGGACTTTTGAGCTTTAGGAACACAAATCAGGACTTGTGCGCTCAGGAAGGTTATTGGTTTTGATCAGTTTAGAGCTTGTTAAAAAAATAGGGAATCGAAGCGAAAAAGTGTGAGAGCGAGGGCAAATTATCGTAAATTTGAGGTGAATAGCAAGCCTATTTGCCGAAAATTTACGACAATTTGAACCGGTCTCACGGTTTTGCAGCCGATTCATCAGTTTTTAAACAGGCTCTTACATTCATATTGATCAAAACCAATCCAACAACAAATGACCGACACTCAGATCAGCTATAGTTGTATCTTAGTTGTTTTACTTTAGTTAAACAGAGGAGGAGGGATGTCAGAAGGCAAAAAAATTAATACTCCCTCAAATTGTCAATTACCGATGATTGATTTTTCAACCTTTATCTTTTCTTTGAACTCATCCGCCCTGGTACATCTTGGAGTTGTTGAGGATCCTGCTACAGGCCAGAAAGATAAAAACCTGCCCATAGCAAAACAGATCATAGATATAATAGGTATGCTGGAGAAAAAAACCCACGGAAATTTGGCAAACGAGGAAAAAAACCTGTTAAAAGACATTCTGTACAATTTAAGAATGCTGTACGTTAATGAAATATAAATTCTCATGAAACTTTTTTCGCCGGCCAAAATAAACCTGTTTTTACACATAACAGGGAAGAGGCCTGACGGTTACCATAACCTTATTTCTCTTATGTGTCCTATCGGGCTTTACGACACGCTTTCATTAACTTTCAATGTTGAAAATACAACAGTATCCTGTGCTCACCCGGAAGTCCCGGAGGATGAAACAAACCTGGCGTATAAAGCGGCAAATCTTTTTTTAAAGATTTTGAATAAAAATGAAGGCGTAAAAATTGCCATATCCAAAAGAATACCGGTCGGCGCCGGCCTTGGCGGCGGCAGCAGTAATGCTGCCGCCGTTTTATTGGGTCTGAACCGTTTTTATGGTTCCCCATATTCCAGGAAAGAGCTTATGGACATGGGACTTTCGATCGGAGCGGACGTGCCTTTTTTTATATTTGGAAAGCCGGCCATAGCCAGCGGAATTGGTGAAAAACTTAAAGAATACAACGCCCTTGAACCCTTTCATGTCTTGTTAATATTCCCGGAATTTAACGTTTCAACAGCAGACGTGTACAAAAAATTGAATTTGGGATTGACAAAATGCGAAAAAGAACTTAAAAAGCTCATCTTAAATAGGGAGAGTACCTTTGATGTAAAGAGACATCTGTGCAATGATCTTGAAACGGTGACCTCATCAATATATCCTGAAATCGAAGCGGCAAGAGAAGCTCTTGTAAAAAACAGAGCAGAGGGGGTGCTAATGTCTGGAAGCGGGCCGAGTGTATTCGGCCTTTTTCATGACTTGGAGAAAGCAAAAAAAGCATATGACAGACTGTCCCGAAAGAGCGGCTGGCAGTTTTTTCTTGTAGACATGCTGATTTGAGAATCATGAGTTAACACAGCATATAAATTATTTTTTTCCATTTTTTATACTGGGGCGTCGTCAAGCGGTAAGACACAGGACTTTGGTTCCTGCATTCGGAGGTTCGAATCCTCCCGCCCCAGCCATTTTTTTTAATGTATTGAAAAAAAGATGGTTTCATCAAAATCCTTAAATGATCTTATCCCAAAATTTTACGCATTGATAAAGAAACGGCAGCATAAATGAATGACTTTACAATATTTACAGGGAATTCAAATCCCGTACTTGCTAAAAAAATATCTGACTATCTGAACAAACCTCTTGGCAGTGCCAAGGTAAAAACTTTCAGCGATGGCGAAATACAAATTGAGATACACGAAAACGTAAGGTCAAAGGATGTTTTTGTTGTTCAGTCAACATGTTCACCCGTGAACGACAATCTGGTTGAACTACTTCTTATGATAGACGCCCTCAAGCGTTCTTCCACCAGAAGGATAACCGCTGTTATCCCCTATTACGGTTACGCCCGTCAGGATAAAAAAGTAGCTCCCCGTGTTCCCATAAGTGCAAAAATGGTCGCTGATCTTCTTACAACAGCCGGTGCAAACCGAGTAATAACAATGGATTTGCATGCCGGACAGATTCAGGGTTTTTTTAATATCCCGGTGGATAATCTTTATGCAGCTCCTGTTATATTAGCACACATCAAAAATCATTATGAAGACAATTTTGTAATGGTTTCTCCGGATGCAGGCGGGGCGGAAAGAGCAAGAGCCTTTGCCAAACGCCTTAAGGCAGACCTTGCCATTGTCGACAAGCGCAGGCATGAACCAAACAAAGCCAAGGCAATGGCAATCATTGGCGATGTTAAAGGAAAAACAGCGATTATACTTGATGACATGGTTGATACTGCCGGCACATTGACAGAGGCCGCAAACGCCATCATGGGAAATGGTGCAACCGAGGTTCATGCATGTTGTTCCCATCCGGTCTTATCCGGTCCGGCAGTTGACAGAATAGCAGATTCAGCCCTGAAAAGTTTAATTGCAACGGATACCATCCCGTTAAACAGCAAGGCTGCGGCATGTGATAAGATAAAAGTTCTCTCTATTGCCGAACTAGTTGGTGAAGCGATCATTCGCAGCCATAAAGGCGATTCTGTTACCTCGCTGTTTGTATAAAAAATTTAAGAATACATTTCAAGGAGGAGTATTTTTGGAGTTACATGAACTTAAAACCAATATAAGAGAATCCACAGGCAATGGCTATGCGCGTGCTCTCCGACGCCAGGGGCAGATGCCTGCCGTACTTTACGGTAAAGGAGTTGAACCTGTTACACTTTCCGTTAATACACGGGATCTTGAGCTTTTACTAAAAAAGAACAGAGCGAGTCAGGTTCTTATGAATCTTGTTGTAGGAAACACGGGCGCGCCAAGATCTGCAATGATAAAGGAATTGCAGGTTGATCCTGTCTCACGTAACTTTCTGCATGTTGACTTCTATGAAGTAGATATGACGAAGAAGATAACAGTTAAGGTTCCTGTTGCAATAACCGGAATTTCAAAGGGAGTCGAACTCGGCGGTATTCTTCAGCTCATCAGAAAAGAACTTGAAGTCATCTGCCTGCCCCAGGAAATACCGAACTCAATTGATATCGATGTTACGGATCTCAATGTGGGAGATTCGATTCATATCAACGACATCTCTGCTGAAGGGAATACTGAATTTTCCGCAGATGTTAATTTTACCGTAGTTACCGTTGTTGTTCCTAAGAGAGAAGCTGAAGAAGTAACGGAAGAAGAGGCTGCTGAGGAAGAAGCAGTCGAAGCTGAAGCCGGCGGCGGCGAAGAATAAAAGAAGTTATGTCTCTCGAGAGAATCCGCCTGATTGTCGGTCTTGGAAATCCAGGTGACAAGTATGCAAAGACCCGTCACAATCTTGGATTCATGGTTGTTGATGAAATCGCAGACACCTACTCAATACCACTCGACAAGCAAAAATTTGATGCTCTATTCGGTCGTGGCTCCATAAACGGCAATCCTGTTATTCTTGCAAAACCGATGGCCTTTATGAATCGAAGCGGGCCGCCGACGCAAAAGCTTGCACAATATTTTAATATATTATGTGGGGATATGTTGGTTATTCATGACGACATAGATCTCACTTATGGCAGAATAAAAATAAAAGAGAAAGGAGGGCATGGGGGACATAATGGAATAAGGTCTTTAATTGATGCCTTTGGCGGCGGTGATTTTGTACGTATTCGCATTGGCATCGGACGTCCCGACGCTCGAATTCATGTTGTTGATCATGTACTGGGAAGGTTCTCAGCTGATGAAACAAAGAGTCTGAACCCGATCATAACAAGAGCAAGGGATGCAACCGTTACGATACTCAGTAACGGCTTAAAACAAGGGATGAATCAATTTAATTCTAATTAAGTGATCATGGTTTATGTTAAAATCGAATGGAGGGAAATATGGAATTTGTAATGAATAACATTCCATTGGTGAGCACACTGGTCGGAATATC
This sequence comes from Desulfobacterales bacterium, assembly GCA_030589165.1. GTDB lineage: Bacteria > Desulfobacterota > Desulfobacteria > Desulfobacterales > JAFDHS01 > JAFDHS01. The sequence goes on along the minus strand of JAUUWG010000044.1, from coordinate 10,361 downwards.
CGGAATACTGTTTGCTCTTGTTCTGGCCGGAGTCGTCAAAAGTGCACCGGCTGGAAACGCAAAAATGACGGAAATAGCCAGCGCAATTCAAGAAGGCGCAATCGCATATCTTAATCGTCAGCTCAAAAGCATGGGTGCTGCCGGTGCTGTTATTTTTGTCGTTATTTTCGCAACATTGGGCAGTCAGAACGCTTTAGGCTTTCTGATCGGCGCCGTTGCTTCTTTTATAGCCGGTTATATCGGAATGCGCGTCTCTGTTATTGCCAATGTAAGAACGGCTGAAGCCGCAAGAAAAGGTTTGGCTGCAGGACTTGCCCTTGCTTTCAAAGGCGGTTCGGTTACCGGTATGATCGTTGCCGGTCTGGCACTGACTTCTGTTGCCGGATTCTATATGTACACACATGAAATCATGCCTCTTGTGGCGCTCGGGTTTGGTGGAAGCCTGATTTCCATCTTTGCAAGACTCGGCGGCGGTATCTTTACCAAGGGCGCGGATGTTGGTGCGGACCTGGTTGGAAAAGTTGAGATCGGCATTCCTGAAGATGATCCGAGAAACCCGGCAACAATCGCTGATAATGTTGGTGATAACGTTGGGGACTGTGCCGGAATGGCTGCTGACCTTTTCGAAACTTACGCGGTAACTGCCGTTGCTGCAATGCTTTTGGGTCACCTTCTTTTTCCCGAATATGAAATGGCTGTATTATTTCCACTCGTACTCGGTTCGATTTCAATCATCGCCTCCATGATCGCCATCTTTTTCGTAAGACTCGGCAAAACCCAATACATCATGGGCGCCCTTTACAAGGGTATGTTCGGCGCCGCAATCATTGCGGCATTCGCATTCTATTACGCAGCGAATAAAATGATGGTTGACATTCCCGGAACCACGGCAATGTCAATTTATTATTGTACCATTATCGGTCTTGTACTTACAGTAGTAATCGTTATCATTACCGAATACTACACCGGTATTTACAAACCGGTTAAGGATATTGCCGATGCCTCAACAACAGGACACGGCACCAACCTTATCGCCGGTCTTGCCGTCAGCATGCAGGCAACAGCAGCTCCGGTTCTCGCCATCTGCCTCAGCATCGGACTGGCCTACAATTTTGCAGGAATTTACGGAATCGCAATGGCAGCCATGTCCATGCTTTCCATGACCGGTATGGTTATCGCAATTGATGCATACGGTCCTATTACGGATAATGCAGGCGGTATTGCCGAGATGGCTGATATGGATGAAAGCGTTCGCGCCGTAACCGATCCGCTCGACGCTGTTGGAAATACCCCAAAGGCCGTTACCAAAGGGTATGCCATCGGTTCTGCCGCTCTTGCCGCTCTGGTTCTCTTTTCATGCTATGTTCAGGAATTCGCTATTCACGGAAAAGAAGGTGCTCTGAGTTTTGATCTGAGTGATGTAAATGTTATTATCGGTCTTTTTATCGGCGGTCTTCTTCCTTATCTTTTTGCTTCCTTTGCAATGAAAGCGGTTGGAAATGCAGGCGCCGCCGTTGTTGAGGAAGTTAGGCGCCAGTTCCGTGAAATTCCCGGAATCATGGAAAGGACAGCAAAACCCGACTATGCCGCATGCGTTGATATCGTAACAAAGTTTGCGCTTAAAGAAATGATGCTTCCTGCGCTTCTGCCTATAGCCGCACCAATTCTGGTCGGCCTTCTCCTCGGCAAAGTCGCTCTGGGCGGACTTCTGATCGGTAGTATCATAACCGGTGTTTTTGTTGCCCTCTCCATGACAACCGGTGGTGCTGCATGGGATAACGCCAAAAAATACATCGAAGACGGTCACCTTGGCGGCAAAGGAAGCGATGCACATAAAGCTGCCGTGACCGGCGACACCGTAGGCGACCCCTACAAAGATACCGCCGGACCTGCTATAAACCCGATGATCAAGATCCTGAACGTTGTTGCACTCCTTCTGGTGCCTTTCCTCATTTAAAATATCGGGGATTATTTCAGATTTTATAATGGGTTAACATGAAAAGGGATTGACGATTAAAACCGTCAATCCCTTTTTTAGTTGATTGATTTTTCCAATTACGGTATTATTTTTTATTTTTTATTCTTATTAAAGACGTTGGTGAAACAAATGGCTGAAAAAGCAATTAAAGAAAAAGTCCAGATTGAAAAAGGATCCATCAAGCACTTTAACGTAGGTGATCTTGCCGTTTATCCTGCCCATGGAGTCGGTCGTATCGAATCTATTGAAAGCCGTGCAATTAACGGGGAAACACATGATTTTTACATCATGAAGATTCTCGAAAACGCAATGGTTATAATGATTCCCACTTCCAACGTAGCATCAGTGGGATTGAGAGAGGTCATCAGTAAGAATGATATTCCCAATGTTTATAAGGTGATGCGAACCAGAAAGAAAGGTTCACTCGACAACCAGACCTGGAATCGCCGATACAGAGAATACATGGAAAAGATAAGAACAGGTTCTCTTTATGATGTGGCAGAGGTTTTCAGAGATCTTTTCCTTCTCAAGCTGACCAAGGACTTGTCTTTTGGTGAGCGTAAACTGCTCGATACAGCCCAGAGTCTTCTATTAAAGGAACTTTGCACCGCCAAAAACATGGATGAAAATTCCATGATGTCTGAAATTGAATCTTTATTTAATCCCAAGGAAGTTCTTCAATAATTTGGTCCCGAAAAAGTTTTCCAGTGAAGTCATGCCTGACAAAGGTGCTTTTTCTTTTCTTGTGAACTCAAACGACTCCGGAAAACGCCTTGATGTCGTTGTCTCCTCCCTCATTCCTTTATGCTCCAGGAGTATAGCTTCACGCCTGATTCAAAAGGGAATGATACGTGTTCATGACTCTTTAAAAAAACCTGGATATCGGGTTAGATCAGGTGAAACGATTTGCGGACGGATTCCTCCTCCGGAGCCGATTTCCCTGGAACCTGAGCCGATCCGGTTAAATATTGTCTACGAAGACAAATACATCATCGTAATTAACAAACAACCGGGACTGGTGGTTCACCCGGCACCGGGACACTACACCGGAACGCTGGTCAATGGCCTGCTGTATCATTGCCCTGACCTCGAAGGTGTGGGAGGAGAAATAAGAGCGGGTATTGTTCACAGGCTGGATAAGGACACCTCCGGTATTATGGTCGTTGCAAAAAACCATCTTGCGCATACCGGACTTGCGTCTCAATTTAAGGACAGAACAGTTCAAAAAAAGTACCTGGCAGTTGTTTACGGCGAGATGGATTCTAAGTCCGGAAGCATCACGCTTCCAATCGGCCGACATCCTTCCGACAGAAAGAAAATGTCAACTTTTAGCCGTAGAAGCCGCTTTGCTGAAACAACCTGGAAGGTCAGAGAATCTTTTGACGGCGCAACATTGCTTGAGTTAAATTTAAAGACCGGCCGCACACATCAAATACGGGTTCATTGCGCTGCCGTCAATCATCCTCTTGTTGGAGACCCGGTATATTGCCCCCAAAAGAGAACCGATAATTTTATAAAAAAAAGGCGGGATATTTCCGATCTGGTAAAATCGGCCTCAAGGCAGATGCTGCATTCATGGCGTCTTGGGTTCACTCATCCGGTTACCGGAGAGGTTTTGTTTTTTGAAGCACCGGTTCATGAAGACATGAAAGAATTGATTGACGGCTTGAGAGCTGCTTCTTAAGCTTTTAAAAGTGTCCATTTAATCCTGCACAAATTATGGGCTACCGATGCAATATGCCCTTGGAAAAAGAAGTTTTCTATTTGCCAATTTTTATTTTTGAAATTTATTATAAGATTGTTCTTGTCTATTACCTTCATCACCCGGCATTTTGAAAGGCCCTTGAGACCTATCCCTACAGCCTTGAGAACCGCTTCTTTAGACGTCCAGTAACGAAAAAAAAGCTCCAAGGGATCGGAATCAGCAAGACCCCATTCCCTGTCGTCGGCAACTTTTCTGAAAAGAGACGCTGAGCACGGCCTTATTCTCTCGATATCGATACCCGTACTTGTCGAAGCGACAACACCGGCAACATATTCCGGTTTGTGCGTAAGAGACCAGAAGTTTCCGTCAACAGGCAGAGGCGCACCATTTTCGTTCTTTAAAAGAGTTCTCAAAAAGATACCGCTCTTCCGGGCGGACATTTGAAGGGCTCGCCTTGCATGCCTGCTAAGGTATGCAACCTGCTCTTTACCTTTAAGCTGCTTTTTTTTAAAAGGAACCTGGAGTATTACCGGAAAAAGAGCAGCTTTTTTTGTATTATGATCCACTTTCTTTAAATACGCTTCCTTTGCTTTGCCGCACAAATTAAAATTTTCACCTTCCTTGAGAGCCTGTTTAAAAACTGATGAATCGGCTGCAAAACCGTGAGAGCGGTTCAAATTCTCGTAAATTTTCGGCAAATAGGCTTGCTATTCACCTCAAATTTACAACAATTTGCCCTCGCTATCACACTTTTTCGCTTCGATTCCCTATTTTTTAAACAGGCTCTGAATTCGAACACAATTGAAAATTCCGTAAAGAACTCTTAATCTATGTTAACATTGGATTTTTTTATTGCGCTTCAAAAAAAGGCATAGTATAGTTTAAATTTTATAATAAAAATTAAAAACAGACGCGTTTAGTTTATTTGAAGCACAATGGTGACTGGCTTTTTCGCCTTAACCATTTTTATTTTTTGGCTCCCCGTAATCTTAATATAATAATTATATTGGTAAAATTGCAACCGTATAATGAGAACTTCTTTCAAATCGGGCTCATTATATTTTTTATTATCATCATAAAAGTGGAGAGTGGAGGTGCTATCGTGTCTTTGATGTCAAAATTCTGGGATATTGCAAAAACAAAACAAAAAACGATTGTCTTACCTGAAGGCGATGACGAACGAACAATTGATGCCGCAAATGAAATTGTAAAAAATGGTTTAGCAAAAGAAGTCATCATACTCGGGAATGAGGCGGATCTGGAGAAAGCCTTTAAAGACAAAGGATATCCAGTCAATTGTACATTCATTGACCCAAACACCAGTGAACATTTAAAGCCTTTTTATGAAGAATATTATGAAATGAGAAAAGCAAAAGGCATGACCCTCGAAGAGGCTGAACAGTCCATGAGGGATGTATTATTCTTCGGTTGTATGCTGGTTAAAAAAGGGATGGCCCATGGTTCCGTTGCAGGAGCTAAAAATACAACAGGTGATGTTTTAAGAGCAGCACTTCGCGTTATCGGAACAAAGCCGGGCATGAAAACCGTTTCAAGCTGCTTTATAATGGTTACCCCTAAACAAGAATTCGGTAAAGACGGCTCAATTATTTTTGCCGACTGTGCAGTCAATCCCGATCCCAATCCCGCGCAACTGGCCGAAATTGCAGCCGCTTCCGCCGATAGCTGCTCCGCTTTTCTTGAAACAACTCCTAAGGTCGCTCTATTGTCTTTCTCAACCAAAGGCAGCGCAAAACATAAAAATGTTGAAAAAGTCCAGGAAGCTTTAAAGATTCTCAAGGAAGCAAACCCCGACCTTGAAGCTGACGGGGAACTTCAGGCGGATGCCGCATTGGTTGAAGCGGTCGGCGCTAAAAAAGCCCCTGGAAGCACGATAGCCGGCCAGGCCAATGTTCTGGTTTTTCCCGATCTCAATGCCGGAAATATCGGTTACAAGCTGGTTGAAAGGTTAGCCGGTGCGGAAGCGATCGGTCCGATTATTCAGGGACTGGCAATGCCGGTGAATGATTTGTCAAGGGGTTGTAAATATATGGATATCGTCAATGTTGCAGCCATCACGGCTGTCCAGGCATAACAAGGAGGTTTTGGGATGAAAATTCTGGCGCTTAATTGCGGTAGCTCTTCAGCGAAATATCAATTATTTGACTGGCAAAAAAAAGAGGTCATCGCAGTAGGACTGGTAGAGAGAATCGGAATTGGAGATTCATTTATTTACCATGAAATTCCTGCAGCCGACAAGGATTTTAAAATAGAACATGAGTGTAATAATCATGAAGTCGCCATCAACCTGATTATAAATACGCTTACGACCGGAGAGAGTGCCGTAATCAAGAGTATGGAAGAGATTTCAGCCGTCGGACATCGCGTGGTCCACGGCGGTGAAAAATTCAACCACAGTGTTTTGATCAACGATGACGTCATTAAAGCCATTGAGGATGTCTCCCACCTGGCTCCTTTACATAATCCGCCCAATCTGGTTGGAATAAGCGCTGCAATGCACTCGCTTCCTAAAGTCCCCCATGTGGCTATTTTTGATACGGCTTTTCATCAATCCATGCCGGCAATGGCATATATGTATGCCGTTCCCTACGAATGGTATGAAAATCAATCGGTCAGACGCTATGGTTTCCATGGAACAAGCCATTTATATGTTTCAAAGCGGGCAGCGGCACTTTTAGGAAAAGATGCAAACGAATGCAACTTCATCACACTCCACATCGGAAACGGCGTATCCTGTTGCGCCATTAAAAATGGGGTTTCCATAGACACGTCAATGGGTCTTACCCCCCTTGAAGGCGCCATAATGGGAACCCGGTCCGGTGATATGGATCCGGCAATCCCCCTGTTTATGCAGCAACAGCTGAACGTAGACGCTAAGGAAATGGATAGCCTGTTAAATAAAAAATCCGGTCTCCTCGGTATTACCGGACAATATACTGATCGTCGTGATGTATTGGAAGCCTCTGAAAAAGGTGATCAGCGTTCTACCCTGGCCATTGAAATGGAAACCTATCGCCTTCGAAAGTATGTCGGCGCATACGCTGCGGCACTGGGTAGAGTAGATGCCATCGTTTTCACTGCAGGTGTTGGAGAGAATGCAGGTGCGATTCGACAAAAAACTCTCGAAAATCTGGAAGAATTAGGCATCAAGATCGATAAAGACAAAAATTTAAGTACCTTCAGTAAACACGGTGAAACAGAAATTTCAACCCCGGATTCCAAAATCAAGGTTTTCATGATCCCGACAAATGAAGAGATGGTATTTGTTGAAGACGTGGTTGCTATTTTAGAGAATAAATACGAGGATCATACAAAATATCCTTATTCATTCCTGAAATAAAGCTCTCTACTGAAAGAGTCTCCTCCTCATGAGACTGGTAGACCGGGCCGTTGCAAGGGTGCTTTTTTGCCTCCGAACAATGGCCCGGAACCGGCTTGAATGTTAGGGACTCAGCAAAAATAAACTACCCCATTTAGCCTCTCTCCTCTTCAGGCCATCTTTATCCGATCCTCAATCAAATCATCCTCGAAATAGAACGACTATTCCTGTGGCGATTAGATTTCAGATCGAATAAATCTGACCTGAACATGAGCGCTATCCGGGACACTTTATTTGTGCCGAGTCCCTTATGCCATCAGCTTTTTTGTGAGATTATTTAAAAGTTCCCAGCCTTGACAAAAAGAGCCTATCTCAACGTATTCCTCCTCACTATGATATCTTCCACACCGACACAGTCCCATACAGATCGACGGCCAACCTGCAGAAAGCGGAATATTGATATTGGTACTGCGAGTTGAACAAGAAGGGTTTTCCCCTTGCTCTACCAGCAGGCGGTAAATAATCGGCTCGATTCTTTCCGGATGAACCGCTTGAGCAGCCGGGCGCTCCCCAATGATTTCATGACAAACAGATACGCCCTTTTGCGCCTTGACCCTTACCAGCAAATCTGAAAGCGCATGGGCCATCTTGTCCAGCATCTCCGGAAAGGGACTGCGGAACTCAAATGCAGCTTCGGCAAAACGGGCAATGGAATTGATCCCCTCCCCTCCTCGGATTGATCCTGTATTGAATGAAATTATCTTTTGGTTTTCTGAGGCAATGTTAATGCATGCATCTTTCAAAAGGGAGAGAAGATCAACGATCTGTTCTATTGCATTGGGAGAGCCGAAATCGTCCCAACTATGCCCTCCGGGGCATCTGACTTTAACACAATACCTCCTGGACCCTAATCCGGTGATGGAATATTCTTCAAAGGAGAGATCAAAAGCAATGAAGAGGTAAGGGGGTAAGGGATGATCCTTTACCACCCGACGCACACCTTTCAAGTTTCCTGAACCTTCTTCACCCACCGAAAACAAAAGCTTAAGGGGTCGTTTTAACAAGATATGCTCTGTTGTTACACGCTTTGCCAAAAATGCCAGCATGGCTACAGCGGTGAGATTATCCCCCACCCCCATACCGATTAGCTTCTCTTTTTCACAGCGTACCTCCGGCACATACCCCCGTTCCACCACGTCGATATGTGCGTCATAAACCACGGCATCACACCAGCCGTCATTGATTCCGTCACGTCCCAGCGATACCCACAGGTTGCCCGCTGGATCGGTCTCGGTAGGCACACGGGCATCGTTCAGAAAAGATTCCAGCAACAAACGCCTCGGTTTTTCCTGAAGGCTCGGCCCTGGTGTTGTCGCCAGACCAGTTAAAAATTGCATAAAGTCTTTTAATGGTAAAGATCCGAGCATAGGTATTTTAGACCACTTTTAATTGATTTTAGAATTTAAAAAAGTGTGAAGTGACTAAAGTGATCTAAAGTGCCTAAAATTAAGGTATTCTATCAATTTTATAAAAAGAGGGAGCAAAGCGACTCATTAACTTTAGCTCACTTTAGCTCACTTTTCCGGCTTGTCCGGATTAAGGTTCAATATATCGTCTACAATCTGCAAAAAAATAGATATCCCCGTGAGTATAAGTCCATCGGGAAAATCATAATTCGAATTGTGAAGTTGAGGAGAATCCTCTCCCGCACCAAGGCCGAACATGGCGCCTTTAAATTTTGAAGTAAAATTCCCAAAGTCTTCCGACCACCTGAAAGGACGTTTTGTCCTCACTACCCCAATGCCGATGGCATGGGCAGCTCTTTTAACCCTCTCAAACGCTTTGTCATGGTTGATACCGGCAGCGAACTCATCTCTCCAACTGATCTCATGGCAAAGTCCGTTTCCCCGGGTAGATGCTTTAACATGTTGGATAGCGTTTTTAACAAGTAAGGTCATCTGGTCATCGTTTTCAGTCCGCAGCGTAGCCATTATTTGTGCATCTCCCGGTGCTGTTCCGAAAGCGGCTTTTCCCAAACGGGCATAAACAACCGTTACCAGGCTGAAAAAACGATTGATCTCAGGTGCAGATGGTAATGAGGAGAGAGCGTCAATGATTCGGCACATTGGAATCGCCGGGCTGATTCCATCTTCCGGATGAGCGGCATGTGAGGTTTTGCCCCTGAGATTTATAACCATCCCTCTTGATGCACAGTTAAAGGACCCGGGTTTGATGATCACCTTTCCCATGGGATATCCCGGCAAATTGTGCAGGGCAAAAATATAATCGGGCTTTAAACTTTTAAATTTCAGATCGTTTAAAATTAAAGAAGCGCCCTGTCCGGTTTCTTCTGCCGGCTGGTAAAGTAAAACAACTCGACCGCACAGCGGCCGGTGATGTGACAAAACCGCCGCCATACCCGCCAAAATGGCCATGTGACCGTCATGCCCGCACATGTGTGAAACATTGGGAATTACGGACTTATAGCTGAACCCGTTATCTTCCCGGATTGGAAGCGCATCCATATCACAGCGCAGCATGACCGTCGGTCCGGCAATCTTGCCTGTGAATATCAAAGCAAGGCCGTGTCCCCCGATTCCGCAAACAACTTCATCCGGCTCAAACCTGGAAACAAAATCAAGAATGATGCGGGCTGTGTTTTCTTCTTTTCCTGAAAGTTCAGGATTCTTGTGCAGATCCCTCCTCAGACCCGTTAAGTCGGGAATAAATGATTCGATCAGGTTTGATTTATACATGATTTTCACTCAAGCGGACTTGTCTTCTTTTAACTTGAGAACCTCTTCATAGACCTTGCTTTTGGGAAGACCGTATTTTTTCGATAGATCCTTTGCAAGTAAAGAGGGTTTGATCTGTTTGGTTTCAAGGGCTTTGGCTATCTGGGTTCGCAGGCTTTCAATGGAGAGCTCGGGTGTTTTTTCAAGCCGGCCGAGGATGAGTGTCAACTCTCCTTTTACTACAGGCCTGGCCTTCAGTATATCGAGAATTTCAGACAAGGTTCCCCGTACAAATTCTTCGTGAAATTTGGTCATCTCACGGGCCAGGAGAGCGGGCCTGTCTCCCATAACCTCGATGATTTCCTTGATAAAGCATAAAATTCGCTTTGGAGAGTCATAGAATATGATTGTTCTGGTTTCCTTGGCCAGTTTTTGAAGCTGATCATGCCGCTTTGTTTTTTTTCTTGGCGGAAAACCGATAAAAACAAAGGAATCGGTTGGAAAGCCCGATACACTGAGAGCGGTTACGGCTGCAGATACCCCCGGAACAGGTATGATCGTAATATTGTTTGCTATGGCCTCTTTTATAAGGCGATATCCCGGGTC
>JAUUWG010000020.1 GCA_030589165.1 Desulfobacterales bacterium | reverse complement strand
ATCGCATTATCGCCTTCGGGATGGTGGTGCTGGTCCTGGAGTCCCTCTTTACCGGGATTAGCATCCCGGCCGTTACCCCCGACAAGGTGAATCTCTGGCAGCGGTCGACCTCCCCACGAAACCCATAGCTGGCCGGGAAATATCCGGGAGATGGAAAACCGGATAAAGCGCGCTTTGATCATGGCCGAAGGGATGAAGATAACACCGGCCGATTTGGAACTCACTTCCCGGTATGCCAAATACGAAGGCCGGGGCCTGAAGGAAGCGCGTACGGCCCTGGAGAGGGAGCTCATTGAGCGGGCCTTGGCCAAAAATAAGGGAAACCTCACCCGCACGGCATCAGAACTTGGCATCAGCCGCCCTACCCTTTACGAGTTGATGGATAAGTTGGGGATTGAGAGGAAGTGAAAGTGGGCAAGTGAGAAGTCAGCCATATTAGCCCATAGCTGGCAGCCGAGACAACTCAAAGGTGTCCTTTCGGCAAGCCTGCTTGAATACAAAAAAGATCATTGGATATTATTGACGGTTAGGTTAATCAATCACAACAATAAAAAAGGAGAGACGAAAAATGAAGAAAATATTTTGGATGTTTATAGGTGTTTCTATAATGTCGATAGGCTTTATGATGCTCTCGCCCGTACACGCGGACACAATAACGTTTGAGTATAATCTTGAATTCAGTAACGGAGATGAGCCTCAAGGGCCCAAACCGTGGCTGAATTCAATGTTTACTGATGATATTATAGAACCAGGTAAAGTTAACTTGACTATGAGCACTTCTGGTTTGAGTGACGGTGAATTTGTTGATGGATGGAAGAAAAATAGGGGGAAGAAAAACGGGTGGAACAAAAATGGGGGAAAGAAAAAAGGAGCTTCCATCCCCGATGCGTCCACCGTGTTCCTGCTCGGCTCTGCTTGTCTAATCGGTTTAGGGGGAGTAAGGAGGAAGTTTAATACGTAATCAACATTTGATTATCAAAACGCAAAGGCAGAGTCAGGAATGGCTCTGCCTTTTTTGTTTGCCCGGCATGGTGCACACCTCTCCAAAGTTCCCAAAATCCACTCTGTTACCTATATTACCCTAAAAGCATCCAAAACTTTATATAAAATCATGCAAAACTTTACATAAAATTATGAACTTTACTTCACATCAAATTTGAATCTATTCTCATTTTCGGGATTTAACTTTTTGATATTTAAATAAATCTTTTCTAAGCACATAGACTGGCATCGATATTGCTTATTATAGATTTACCAAAAATCTGAAAAAGTAGAGTGTTTTTGACAAAAAATCTAAAACCTCAAAACAAAATGTCAGCAAAGGTTCAAATATGAATATTGCGATTAAAAGATTTTCAACAATCCTTTGTTTGCTCCTTGTGGCCACCTTAATGACAGCGTGTGGCGGGCCGGAAGAAAAGAAGATGAAATTTTTTAACAAGGGCAAGGTGCTTTATGGGAAAGGGGACTATAAGAAGGCCAGGCTGGAGTTCAAAAACGCACTCCAGATCGACCCCAAATTTGCAGAAGGCTACTACATGCTCGGAATGGTCGAACTCAAGGATAAAAACCTGAAAAAAGCTTTTGGCAGTTTTTCCAAGGCTGTGGAGCTTTTACCCAATCACCTGGAGTCACAACTTCAGTTGGGCAAACTGCTGCTTGCGGCAAGGCAACCGGACAGGGCCATGGAAAAGGCCGAAGAGGTCCTTAAGGCGGATTCCGAAAACCCGGAGGCCCTTCTGCTGAAAGGATCGGTTCTGCTGGCCCGAAAAGAGACTGACCAATCGATTGCGCTGCTGGAAGCACTTCTGAAAAAGGGGGTAAAGAACCCCGACGGCTATCTGCTGCTGGCATCGGCCTATGCACAAAAAGGGGAACACAAAACGGCTGAAAACATCCTTGGAAAAGGAATAGAGGCCAACCCAAAATGCATTCCTCTTTATATGGTTTTGGCCAATTCTTATGCTCGAAACAGTCAGGCTGGAAATGCAGCTCAAATTCTCAAGAAGGTCATCGAGTTGGAGCCGGAACAGGTGGGCCACCAGTTTAACCTGGCCGGCCTTTTCTGGGATTCGGGCCGCAAGGAAGAAGCCGCTGAACTGCTCGAAGGCATCGCCGCCTCGGATCCTGGCAATGAGGCCAACCAGATTCGCATGGCCAGATTTTACCTGCTAAAGAAGCAATTTGAGGATGCAGAGAGATTGCTTCGTTCAGGTATCCGGCAGAATAAAAAAAGTTTCAAACTTCGCATGATGCTTGCAGAATTATATATCAACCAGAAAAAGACCGATAAGGCTTTAAATATATTAAAAGATAGTCTTTCTATTGATACCGACCCCAAAAATCCGGGCAGGATCCAGGTCGAGAACGCCCTGGCAAAGGTTTTTCTGATGCAGGGGAAAATTGATGAAGCCGAAAAATACGTGAAAGCCGTTCTCAAAGAAAACCCCAAAGACATAGACGGACATTTCACCCAGGGAAATATCCACCTCTTGAAAGGGGAAGGCCTGAATGCCGTCTCTCAATTCCGAATCGTTGTCAAAGAAAGGCCTCATTTCATTTCCGGGTATCTTAAGCTGGCAGAAGCCCATGTTCTGAACAAGGATTACGAATTGGCAGAGGACACGCTTCGGAATGCGTTGAAAGTCGATCGCAAATCCAAGGAGGCTCTAAGAGGTCTGGCACGTGTTTTGACCTTGAAAAAAGATTTTAAAGGGGCGGAAGCCTGCCTGAAAGAAATTGTGGAAAACAATCCCAATGACTTCAAAGCCCGGGCCGACCTGGGCGATTTTTTCTTTGCCCGGAAAAATCACAGCCAGGCTGAAAATCAGTATAAAAAAATAAAGGTCAAAAATCCGGAGCATCCCATCGGCTATTTGAAACTCAGCCGACTGTACGGAAAGCAGACGAAATGGGACGATGCCGTTCTGGAGTTGGAAACAGGATACCGGATCAATCCAAATTCCAAAACCCTGCTGGCCAACCTCATCCAGTTGTATGTTTTTAAAAATAAATATGATCCGGCCATCGCAACTTGTGAAAAGAACATCCGGAAAAACCCGGATGATGCCTTCTCATATAATCTGTTGGGAAAGATCCACAGCGCAAGAAAGGATTTTGCGAAAGCTGAATCGGCCTTCCAGCATGCAATTAACCTTACTCCCATTTGGCCGGAACCGCATAACAATATGGCCAAGCTTTATCTATCACAGGGGAAAAAAAAAGATGCCATCGATAAGTTCGAATCCGCCTTGAAGTCCAACCCCGAAAACCCGGCTGCTTATTTATCTTTGGGACTGCTTTACGAACAAAACCTGGAATATGAGAAAGCCAGGGAAGTCTATGAAAGGGCGATTGAAAACATACCGAATTTCTGGATTGCGGCAAACAATCTTGCCTTTTTACTGAGCGAGAACGGCAATTCCAAGGATGATCTTGAACTTGCGCTCAACCTTGCGAAACAGGCGCAAATTCTTCGGCCGGGTGCTTTGGAAGTCATGGATACGCTCGGCTGGGTTTATTACAAGATGGGAGATATCCATCGGGCACTCGGGCTGCTCGAAAAGGCTGTCCCCAATGAAACGGACATCCCGATTTTGAATTACCACATGGGAATGGTGCTTTATAAAAGTGGAAGACTGGAGGAAGCCGGGGAGAGGCTTAAGAATGCTCTCAAAAGCAATGAACGTTTTATAGGAAGAGAAGAAGCAGAGAGAGTCAATAAAGAGATAGAAGCTGAAAGCTCAAAGCTGAAAGGCTGAAGACTTTGTGCTTTTTTCGTAAAATAGCGCTGTTTTTTATTAAACTTATAAGTTTGGCCTTGGGTTCCAAGCTTGAAAGCATGGGAGGATAAGAATGAGGCGAATGACATGGACGGCATTACTACTGATATGGATATGCATGACAGCCATGCCTCTGCAGGCTGATGACAAAAATGAATAATGGATTGGAACTGACTATCTTATCGGACCAGGGGATGTCCTCTACATTTCTGCCTGGAAGGTCGAAGATATGACAAAGCTGGTAACCGTTCTTCCGGATAATAAGATATCCTTTCCTTTGATCGGTGAGGTCGTGGCCGGCGGAAAGACGGTCGTCCAGCTAAAAAAAGAACTGGAAGACAAAATCAGCCGGTTTGTGCCCGACCCGAACCTGTCAGTGATGGTCCAGCAGGTCAACAGCATGCAGATCTACGTAATCGGGAAGGTCAATCATCCCGGCCGTTTTGTCCTTAATACCAATGTCAATGTATTGCAAGCCCTTGCCATGGCCGGCGGGCTCAATCCTTTTGCGAAGAGAAACAAAATCAAGATATTTCGGGAAAAAGGGGATAAGCCTGAGATCTTCAAGTTCAGATACGACGATGTCTCCCAGGGAACCCATCCGGAACAGAACATCCGGCTTAAAAGGGGGGATGTGATTGTTGTTCCATAACCTTGTCGATCGGAGAGATTTTCTCATGTCCTGCTTAAAAAAGGCACCTTTTGTATTTCTATTTATTGTTATCGTGTTCCTTCATTTAGAGGAGACAAGAGGTGATGGACTCAATATCACCCCTTTCGTGGCCCTGCGCCAGGAGTACAATGACAACATCTTTTTTACCGACACTGATGAAACGGATGATTTTATCGCCACCATTTCCCCGGGACTTGAACTGACCAATAGAACGGAAAGGCTCGACACCCGGCTTTCCGCACAAATCAACAATCTCATATATTATGATAATACTGAATTAAACTCGGTGGATCAGGATTATACAGGACGCCTCCGTTATCGTATGACGCCGAGGATGGATGTTTCTGCTGAAGCCGGTTATACCCGGGACTCCCGTTCGGATCGTGATATTGAAGAGACCGGGCTCGTGCTGAGCACAGCAACCCGTCATCGACAGCACTACTCACTATCTGGACAATACATGCCGTCGGAAAAAACAGCAGCAACGGTCTCGTATGCATACGATCAGGATGATTTCGATGATTCGGAGTTTAATGATTCCCGATCTCACAGCACAAACCTCGGATTCACACACAACATCAGCTACTTAGTCCCCCAGACACTGGGACGTATGAACCTCGGATATGCCCGGTATGATTTTCCCGACTCAATCGTCGATAACTACACCTGGACCATCGGTGCAAGCCGGGATTTTACAGAAATCCTGAGCCTCCTTGTTGATTTCGGGATCCGGCATACGCGCTCTGAAACAGAAGCTGACAGTATAAAGGATGACGAAAAATGGGGCGGCGTAGGTCAGGTTGCCCTTTCCTACAGGGGAGAGTTGACCGATGGAAGTCTCTCCTTTTTTCAGGACGTAAGAGCGGCAAGCGGCACAACCAGCGCCACTGAAAGAACCGCTCTGGTATTTGAGATCGGTCGAAGGTTTACAGAAAAGCTCCGCGGAAATTTGTCGGCAGGATACTACCTGAACAATTCGGAGGGAGATGACCTTGCCGTAGAAGAAATTGATGAAAAAACCCTGCGCTGTCAGACAAGGGCTCGTTATGAGTTTACGAAAGATATCGCCCTTGAGGCATCTTATACATTTACCACGATCAGGGACAAAGAAGAACATACCACTACAAACCGGAATCTTGTTTTTATGCGTGCGGTGTTTCAATACCCTCTTTTAGAATGAGAGTAGTTAATCCGCCACTAAGACACCAAGGCACAAAGAGAAGATAGAAGATGGAAGATGGATATAAATTTTGTCCCATTTTGTTTTTTTCATTAATTTCAATGTGCCACTCATTAAAGAGGGCATTAAGAGTATAATTCTATAATCTTGGTGTCTTAGTGCCTTTGTGGCAAGATACCTGAATAGCTACGAATGAGATGAACCGCGGACCAGACAGACAATTTTGCCAAGCGAATTGTTTTACAAAAAGGCGGCATTGAAAAAATAAAAACAGAAGAGGAAATAAGATGGAAACAAGTGAAGTGACAATCAATGACTTTTTTGAAATTTTGAAACGAAGAAAATGGAGCCTGATCCTTCCGTCTTTTATCGTTTTTCTGGTGGTAGCTTTGACGGCATTGGCCCTTCCACCGATCTACAAGTCTACGGCTACGATCCTTATCGAGGAGCAGGAGATACCCGATGATTTCGTAAAGGCGACGGTCACCAGTTATGCCGAACAGCGCCTTCAGACAATCAACCAGAGACTCATGACCTCTTCGAGACTGCTTGAAATTATCAATCGCTTCGGCCTTTACCAGGACCTGCGGGAAAAGCGGACGAACGAAGAAATTGTGGAAAAAATGCGCGAAGATGCCAAACTTGAGCCAATCAGCGCAGAAGTAACCGATCGCCGCACGGGAAGGCCAACCTCAGCCACCATTGCCTTTACCCTCTCCTATGAAGGAAAGGATGCTCCGGAGACGGTCCAGCAGGTTGCCGGCGTTCTCACCTCCTTGTTTCTTGAAGAGAACCTCCGGGTTCGTAAGCGACAGGCCCGGGAAACTTCACGGTTTTTAGAAGATGAAATGAAAAAGGTCAAGGCCGACCTGGCCGAGATCGAAGCAAAGATTGCAGCATTTAAGGAGGCTCACATCAACGAACTTCCCGAGCTTCTTCAGGTCAATCTTCAGAGCCTGAACACTGTTGAACGAAACACTGAACGGCTGGATGAGCAACTACGAAGCCTCAAGGAAAGAGAGGGCTACCTTCAGACCCAGCTCGCCGGCATTCCCTCTGAATCGGAAAACCAGGACAAAAAAAGACTGGAAGAATTGAGAACCCAGCTTGTGTTCCTCAAAACCCGATTTTCCGATGAATATCCGGACGTCATAAAAACCCGCTTCGAAATCTCTGAAATAGAAAGGCAACTCAACGAATCAAGCCCTCAGTCAAACAATAGTCGAACTGATAATCCGGCCTACATCACGCTGGCCTCTCAGCTTGCCAGCACACAGGCGGATATTGATTCAGTCAAGCGGCAAATAAAGAATCTCGAAAAAAAGGCGGTCGAATACCGCCGCCGATTTGAGGCTTCTCCAAAAGTTGAACAGGGGTACAAGGCGCTCATTGTCAACCGAAACAATACACAGGCGAAATTTGACGACCTGATGCAGAAAGTCATGGAAGCGAGGGTCGCCCAGGGCCTTGAGAAAGAGCAGAAAGGAGAACGCTTCACCCTGATCGATCCGGCCGGGTTACCGGAAAAACCCTATAAACCGAACCGGCTTGCCATTCTGCTGATCGGTTTTGTTTTAAGCATCGGGGCCGGCGTGGGGAGTGCCTCTTTCACAGAGTATAACGACCGCTCGGTTCGAAATGCCGAAGCACTCGCTCTGGGTACATCCTTTCCTGTTCTCGGAAGTATACCCGAGATTGTAACCGAAAAGGATATGATTCGCCGAAAAACAAAACGCTATATCCGGATCATTTTGATGCTTGTAGTCATTGTGGGAGCTTTGGCGGCCTTTCACTATCTGGTTATGGACCTCAACGTCTTTTGGGCCAAACTGATACGACGTCTGACGCCTTGATTTGATATATTTAAACACTGATTTTTAGTAATGATAAAAAATAACAAAAGGAGATCTATGCAAAAATCTTCAATTTTGTTTGAGTTCGAGGCGGAAATCAGACGAAAGAGATGGTTATGCAAAGCTCTCAAAAGTAATATAGAAGGAGTAAATCATGAAGCTAAGAAAAGCGCTCGACAAGGCAAAAAAAGCGCGCCAGGAAGAGATGCAAACTACGTCAAGTAGATCTCCAGCATTGGAAGTAGTAAAAGTAGACAGGACCGAATCTATTTCACCAGTCTACTCCGAATCGAGATCCATTGAGTTTAACCCTAAAAAAGCTATTGGGAACCGGTGTGTGTCTATTCTCCCGGATGCTCCTGAGATTGATTCCTACAAGGTTGTTCGGACACAGATGCAACAGCGCGCCTTAGAGCATGGCTGGAATACAGTCATGGTTACCAGTGTACAGCCAGGAGAGGGTAAAACACTCACGTCCATTAATCTGGCCATCACTTTTGCCAAAGAGTTCCACCAGACGGTTCTCCTGGTAGATTGTGATCTGAAGCAGCAGAATATTCATCAATATCTGGGCCTTTCAAGCGATACAGGCTTAATTGATTATCTTACGAACGACCAACCTCTCAAGGATCTCATCATCTGGCCGGGTATTGATAAGCTGACACTTATTTCCGGGGGCAAAACGATCCAGGACAGCACGGAACTTCTTGGCTCTCCGAAAATGAAATCCCTTGTCAGTGAAATGAAATCCCGCTACGAGCATCGAGTCGTTTTTTTCGATGTTCCTCCCATTCTTGGCAGAGCGGATGCCATCGCTTTCGCCCCTCTGGTGGATTGTATTCTTATGGTTGTTGAAGCAGGAAGGACCTCTATTCAAGACGTTAAAAAGGCACTTAAACTGATCCCCAAAGATAAATTTATGGGTTTTATATTGAACCGGCAAAACTGACTTATTTTCCGAACCAGGTGCTGATGTTCAGCCGAGAATCCGGCCTGTTTCCTTTCTTCTCTCTGTTTTCGTTTTTTTTACCGCCCCCATCAGAAGACTCTGAAAACGCTTGGGAGTCTTCTGACCGGGCCTTCTGAAGCGCATCGTATTTCTTCTTGAGCAGAGAATAGTTGATCAGGAGCTTGTCACTCCGCTTCCGCTCCAGAAGGAGAAGGTTTTTCAGGTTGGATACCAAATTATCCTTAAAATTCTCTCCCTTTCGCTCCAGCTCTCCGATCTGCCATTCCACCTGCATCTCGAGTTTTATCATCTTCGCTTCAAGAGCCTGCAAACGGTTCAAATTCACCTCGCCGCCTCCCTCATCCGACCCGACGACCGACAGAGAAGAATCCTCTCCCCCGGTCTCGCAGACAATCCCCATTCCTCCCTTATCCTGCATGACCTGTTCGATAACCGGAGTATCGATCGTATCGAGTTCATCGGCGAACCCGTATACCAGGGCAGCATCACAAAGCAAATTAATGGATCTGGGAATACCGCCGGATGCCTTGTAAATCATGTCCACCGCCTTCGGCGTAAAGAGGTTGGGTTTTCCCCCCGCCTTTTCCAGGCGGCAGTCGATGTACAATCCGGTTTCCTCCCTGGTGAGGGCCGAGAGGTGATAATTAACGGCAATGCGTTGAGTGAGCTGGGCAAGGCCGGGCTTTTTGAGCTTGGCCTTGAGTTCGGGTTGTCCCACGAGCATGATCTGCAACAGCATATGGTCGTCGCTCTGGAGATTGGAGAGCATCCTGACCTCCTCCAGAGCCTCTTCGGACAGGTTTTGAGCCTCATCAATTATGAGCAGAACGCGCTTTTTCTCTGCATATTTCTCGATAAGAAAATTGTAAAGCGTATCCAGTTTTTTTGCCTTGTTGCCATCTTCCGGGACAAGCTCAAGCTCTTGCAGGATAAGACTAAGAAGCTGGTCTGATGAAAGATTTGTGTTGAAAATTACAGCCACCTCCATATCAGGACCGAGCTGGTTCAGGATGTGCCTGATCAGCGTCGTTTTCCCGATGCCGATTTCGCCGGTAAGGAGAATGAACCCTACAGATTCCATAAGTCCGTATTCCAGGTAGAGGAGAGCGTTTTGATGTTTAGGACTCAGGTAGAGATAACCGGGATTAGGAACAATCTGAAAGGGCCTCTCATTTAGCCCATAAAAGCTTTCATACATTTTTGATTTCCCCGTTTTGGTTAATCCTTGAAAAGTTTTGCAGAAGGTTCAATTTTGCTCAAGTCAAGAAAGGTAAAATTTTAACCGCCCCGAAGGAATATGCTCCGTATTTCAAGAGGCAGGCTCAAAAATCGGGCAAAAGGGGTGATTATGCGAAGCCTTCACTCCCCTTTTTTTAAATCATCTTTAACAGCCATCATATGAAAGATACCGAACAAAAACACCTGAAGAGCATGGATCAACAAGGGCTTCTGTGATTGGCGGTATTTATTCATAAATAAAAGGGATTCAAATTGATGAATAAGGACAAGGGCCAGAAACAAAGTCGTTAAGACATCATTTACAGGGGATTCAAAGGGATGATAGAGATTATATAAAAGCAATCCCCAAACTCCCAGTGTTATAAACTTGCCGATTGTAATTAATCTTTTCATAAGTTCCTTTCTCACAACTTTTTTTCAAGGGGTTCCTCCTATGATTTGGAGAAAAATTGTAGTTACTCAGCCACTAAAACACTAAGACACAAAGAGAAGATGGATATAAATTTTGCCCCATTATCAGGGATAAGAAGAATTCATTAATTTCAATGTGCCACTCATTTAAAAGGGTATTAAGAGAATAATTCTATAATCTTAGTGTCTTATTGTCTTAGTACCTTTGTGACAAGATACCTGAGTAGTTACGAAAATTCAAGAAATGAGTTTGAAAAGAATCATCAAGGGCTTTGTAAGTTCAACAACTACGGCAACAGATAAAAATAATAAGATAGGGTTTGCAAGTGCATAAATGATCCTTTATAAGGTATCCCAAACGAAATCATAAAAAAGGAGGCAAAATGCACCCCCTATTATTTGGCGCACTCATTGGTTTTGTATTGGGTACTATCGGATATATTACAATGACTTTTTTTATCAAACCCTTTTGGCAGTACCGAAAGCTGAAAAACAAGATCGTTTCGGATTTGATATTTTATCAAAATTCGATAAGGGCTCAAGAAACAGACGAAACAAGAAAAGAACAGATAAAAGAGAGAATAAAAACAAGCAAACATCATGCTGCTGAATTATCAAAATGTTATAATGAAAATTTGCCTCTCTGGTATAAGCTGGTCCTTGATAACCGAGGCGAATCTCCAATCGAAGCTTCTTCCGATCTGATGGCGCTATCCAACATCACCAATTATGAACATGCTGAAAAACGCATGGAAAAGATAAAACAGCATTTGAAAATCGAATAAAAAACCGTTGTTTAATCCACTTTTGGCATGAGCGCCCACTTGATAACACATGACTGCGTGTCCGGATATTTATCCAGGCAGACAATACCGCCGTTCTGGAATTTGAATACCGTATTCTCCGTTGAACCGGTTATCAGATAGGCGGTAAGTTTCTCCATAAAAGGCAAATGGCCGACAACCATGATATCATCATCCGGATTGATGGTTTTTGCGAACGCAACCACATCATCCAAAGGTTTCAATCCGACCGTCTCCTGAACTCCCCCTTTGATTTGAAGGGTAGATGCGAAGATTTCAGCGGTTTGACGTGCTCTTTTTTTCCCGCTATGTTTTATAGATGATACATGAACCTTATATCCTTTGGCGACATCCGCTATGCGTCTTACCTCCGCAATCCCCTCTTCCGACAGGCCCTGATCGGGGTCTATCTCCTTTGCCAGACTCTTGCCGTGCTGAACGAGAAAAAGCGCCATAATACCCTCCTAACTCGGACAAGTTAAGAATTTCTTTTTGCCACCAAGGCACAGAGACACGAAGAATATAATCTAAAAAAATCACTTTGTGCCTTCGTGACTTTGTGGCAAATAATTCTGGTTCCGGTTTATCTGGATTAGATACTTATAACCGGCATCAACTCCGGTCAAAATGTGAAAAATGCATGGTAAACGTTCCCCTTCCCTGGGTAGCGGACCTTAACGTAGTTGAATATCCGAACATCTGTGAAAGAGGAACCGTTGCCTTGATTTCCTGTATCCCGATTTTGGGATTTATTGATTCTATTTTCCCGTTTCGGGCGTTAATATCGCCGATGACATCTCCCATGAAAGCATCCGGAACAAATATCTCGACCTCCATTATCGGCTCGAGGAGCAGAGGTTTTCCTTTTGAAAGCGCCTCCTTGGATGCCATGGATGCACTCACCTTATATGCAAGTTCCGTACCCAGAGACTCCCTGAATGATCCGCCTGTCAGAACCGCTTCAACATCGACAACCGGATAGCCCATTATAGCGCCGCTTTCAAAAGATTCCATCACGCCTTTTTCAATGGCGGGGATAAAAACTTCCGGTATAGCCTCCTCTGAAATCTCTGATTTGAAGCGGTTACCGGAGCCTCTGATCAGCGGCCGAAGTTTCAACGCAACTTCACCAAAGTGTCGATGTCCTGCGATCTCCCGGTCAAATACGGCAGAGGCTTCGACCTCTGTCTCTATGGTCTCCCTGTAAACAACCTGGGGTTTCCCTATATTTACGCTGGTTTTAAATTCACGCTGCATACGGCTGATAATAATTTCAAGGTGAAGCTCACCCATGCCGGATAAAATCGTCTGCCCCGTATCTTCGTCGTGACTGACTTTCAGCGTCGGATCTTCGGCCATATATTTTCCAAGAACCTCATCAAGTTTCTCCTGGTCCGCATGGGTTTTAGGCTCGACAGCGATGGAAATAACGGGCTCATAAAATTCCATTTTTTCCAGTAAAACAGGATGATCAACAGAACAGAGGGTCTCTCCTGTCGAAGAATCTTTCAACCCGACAACCCCGACAATATTCCCTGCAACAGCTTCATTGATACGTTCTTTTTTAGCAGCATGCATCATTAGAATACGGGAGAGTTTCTCCTTTTTTTTACGCAAAGGATTGTAGACATCCTCACCCGCGATCATTTTACCGCTATAGATTCTGACATAGGAAAGTTTCCTGCCGTCAATCATGGAGACCTTGAAAATAAGCCCTGCAAGCGGATCATTTTTGTTGGGCATACATTCAATGGCTTCCCCTGTTTCAGGATGAGTTCCCTTAATGGGAGGAACATCGGCAGGGCTTGGCAGAAATTGAACAATCGCATCAAGAAGCGGCTGTATCCCTTTATTTTTAAGGGCGGAGCCACACAGGAGCGGAACCAGTTTCAAGTCTATGGTTGCCTTCCGGATAGCGGCAAGGAGACTCTCCTCGGAAATGGGAGCCTCAGTCAGATAGGCCTCCATAATATCATCATCAATGTCGGCGATTGCCTCAACAAGCTTTTCACGATATTCCCGTGCCTTTTCCATGAGATCTTCCGGTATCTCCGTGGATGTAAAACTGGCACCCAGCGTTTCATCGTCCCAGGCAATCTGTTTCATGGTTACCAGGTCTATGACACCGGCAAAATTCTCTTCCCGGCCGACAGGAATCTGTAAAATAAGAGGGTTTGCGTTTAACCGCTCTTTCATCATTTCAACAGTGCCGAAAAAATCGGCGCCTATTCTATCCATCTTGTTGACAAAGGCAATTTTGGGGACATGGTACTTGTCCGCCTGACGCCATACCGTTTCAGACTGGGGTTCAACCCCTCCGACAGCACAAAAAACACCGATTGCGCCGTCAAGCACTCTAAGGGAGCGTTCAACCTCAATGGTAAAATCAACATGCCCCGGCGTATCTATGACCTGGATGTCGCTGCCCTTCCAGTGGCAGGTCGTCACGGCAGAGGTAATGGTAATGCCCCGCTCCTGCTCATCGGGCATCCAGTCCATCACGGCTTCTCCATTATGAACTTCGCCCATCTTATAGGAACGGCCGGTATAAAAAAGTATCCGTTCCGTTACGGTGGTCTTTCCGGCATCAATGTGAGCAATAATACCGATATTTCTTATTTGATTAATCTTACTTTTTTTTGTCATTGTGCTGATATCGTTATCTGATTAGAAGCATGTTGGTTTTAGGGACTCAGCAAAAATAAACTATCTCATTCAGCCTCTCCTCTTCAGACCATCTTTATCCGATCCTCAATCAAATCGTCCTCGAAATAGAACGACTATTCCTGTGGCGATTAGATTTCAGATCGAATAAATCTGACCTGAACATGAGCGCTATCCGGGACACTTTATTTGTGCCGAGTCCCTTAAAGAGGAAATGCAGATCAATTAATTAAGTCCCTAAAAAAAGAAAACTTTTATATCTAAACCAATAGAATTTTTATGTCAAGAAAAGAGCAAGGCGAGCATTAAAAGTCTCGGTATAACGCTCAAGTCGATTAGCAAGATAATCTGTTGTTTTTTAAGCTCAGATATGGTTTAGATAAAGATTTTGTCATAAATTACCAGCAGAACTATTCCATGAAGAAAAGAAATACACATACAAAAGATGAAGCGCTTGTTGCCGACTGGCAGGGCGTTAAAAGAATTTTCATAAGCACTGAAGACGATGCTTCCAAGGCCGCTCTGGTTAAGTACATGCAGCAGATCCTTTTCGGGCTTCACGAGTTTCTTAAGCAGAATGTCGGCATAACCGAAGAAATCAGTCTCAGTGACCTTTCCGAAAGATTTACCGAGACCCTTATAAGTCAAAATCCCGAAAAAAAACTCGCCTCCGTTATCAGGGATCTTATCAAAGACATCGCCCCAAATGCCGTAAATATTGCTTCCCCGTATTTTATCGGTCACATGGCTTCCGCCATACCTTTTTTTATGGTCCACCTGAAAACCATCATTACCGCCCTTAATCAAAACGTCGTCAAGTTGGAGACCTCAAAGGTGGTTTCCATTGTGGAGAAACAGGTTATCGCAAAGATCCACAGGTTGATCTACAAAAAAAGCGAATCTTTTTATAAAGAGCATGTCCAAAACTCAAAGACAGCCCTGGGATCTTTTACCGAAGGAGGAACAACTGCAAATATTACCGCCCTGTGGGTTGCCAGAAACGCCATGCTTGTCCCGACACAAGGGTGCGAAGGTGTTGAAAAAGAAGGCATTCAAGCGGCATACCAGGCATACGACATCGAAAGACTTGTTATCCTTGTCTCCAGACTGGGCCACTATTCACTTAAAAAAGCGGGGGGACTTTTAGGTATCGGTAATCAAAACATCATTGCCATCGATGTGGACGCGGACAACCGGATCGATATCGATCACCTGCTTGAAACCATTAAGGACATAAAAAATAACCATAAAAAGACAAAAATCCTGGCTGTTGTCGGAATTGCAGGAACCACGGAGACAGGCACTGTCGACCCTCTTAAAAAATTAGGTAAGATATGTGCTGAAAACCGAATACATTTTCATGTTGACGCGGCATGGGGGGGACCGACACTAATGTCGGAAAAATACCGGCACCTCCTTGGCGGCATAGAACTTGCGGATTCGGTCACCATAGACGGCCATAAGCAGTTTTATATGCCCATGAGCTGCGGAATGGTATACTTCAAGAATCCTGAAATCATGGATGCAATTGCCTATCACGCAAATTATGTAAACCGTCCCGGGTCGGTGGATCTTGGAATAAAGTCACTTGCAGGATCAAGGGAGGCCAATTCTCTGATATTGGACAGCGCACTGAAAATAATGGGAACCAATGGCTATGCATTGCTCATTGATCATGGAATAGAAACGGCCCGAAGTTTTGCATCGGAAATAGAAAGAAGAAATAACTTTCAACTGATAACCCCTCCTGAACTCAATATTCTAACATACCGAATATGCCCGACTCACCTTAAAGAGGAGCTCAGCAAAAACGATCCGGACCAAAAAACGCGTATTAATAAAAGATTAAATGAAATCAACACCACGGTTCAAAGGATACAGAGAGAAGCCGGCTGTAGTTTTGTATCAAGAACGATATTAAAACCGCCGGCTATGCCGGAGCATGAGAGTGTGGTTCTGCGCTGCGTATTGATGAATCCCATGACGAACATGACAATTCTGAAAGAAATCCTTGATGAACAGGAAGAAATATATATGAGCTGTTTCAACTAAGAGTTTGTTTGAAGAATAAAGATTCCATCATTATGACCTCCACTACCGTAAAACCAAATGTGATTGTAATCTGCGGCCCTACAGGGGTGGGGAAAACCGCTGCCGCCATTGAACTTGCCGAGATTTTTGGAGGTGAAATTGTCAACGCGGATTCCATGCAGATTTACCGATACATGGACATCGGCACTGCCAAGCCGACACATGAGGAGCGATTCCGCATCCCTCATTACATGATAGATATTGTTGACCCTGATGAGCCTTTTGATGCCGCACGGTTTGCCCGCATGGCCCATGACAGGATCATTGAACTTGATAATGATAACGTCATTCCTTTTGTGGTCGGCGGAACAGGCCTTTATATAAAAGCCCTGTTGCATGGGCTGTTCAGGGACAGACCGCCGGACCCGGATGTTCTGAAACGGTTAAACAAAGAAGCGGCAAGCCGCGGAACGGATTTTCTGTACAAGCGATTGAGCGACTGCGACCCGGAAACAGCCGGAAGGCTGCATCCGAATGACATCTTCAGAATAGTCAGGGCCCTTGAAATATATGAAGTAACAGGCAAGCGTATCTCTGAATATCAAAAAGAGCACCGATTTTCAGGCGAGCCGTTTAATGCGCTGAAGATTTGTTTAAATAAGGATAGAGAGCTTCTTTACGATCGTATTAACCGCCGGGTAGACGCAATGATAAACCAGGGGCTTGTCGACGAGGTAAAGGGGCTTCTTGCCAGGGGATATTCTGCCGATCTTAAGTCGATGAGTTCTATAGGGTATCGTCATATAACCGATTTTCTTTCAGGGAAAATTTCATGGGACGAAGCCCTGCGAACCTTAAAACGCGATACGAGAAGATACGCAAAACGTCAGTTGACATGGTTCAGGGCGGATTCGGACATTCAATGGCATGATCCGGATAATCTAAGGGATATTCATCGGTTAATAAATTTTTTTTTAAAACAATCCGCTTTACAAAATCCATAAAATATACTGCTTTGTAAAATACCGATACTTCCGAACGGCAAAAATCCGCTACCGTCCTTTATACAACATTTTGAGGTTTTTATTGATTCAGAGTTCCCGTCATGCTATCTGCTCACAGTTCATCAGATGGGCCGGTGAAAGACATACTCTGCCCCAACCTTTTAAAAAGGTTAAAAATATCTTGTCGGACCTCTCTAAAAATTCATAACCGAAAGGTTTAAATTAATTTAACATTGACACTCCGCCAGCTAAAGCAGGCGGATTCTTGGGCTTAGGCCGTAACCGGCCTAATATCTCCACAAGCTGAAACCGTATGCCCTACGGCCAAAAACAAGAGTTTACACGAAATATAAGCGTGGTTTTTGCTATTTTGTTTACGTGCGTAGCCCACAAGATTTTACATGCTTCGGGCCTGAGAAGCAAAACCCCATATCTTGTCAAAGAACTAATAAAATTTAACAAAAGCAGAAGAGTTTTTCAACCGAAAGGTTGTGAAATTTCGATTTAAAAAAGGGAGGGCGCGCATTCCGCTCTCGCCTAAAGGCGACAGTCCCCTGCGCTATTTTTTATGGCTGTAGAATATTATATTCTGATTATCGGGTATATTTTTGGTTTTTACATGGCATGGAACATTGGCGCCAATGATGTCGCCAACTCCATGGCTTCTGCAGTTGGAGCCAAGGCCATAACCATTCGCCAGGCAATTTTTATTGCAGGAATTTTAAATGTTATCGGCGCTGTATTTATCGGCACCCATGTAACCAACACCATCCGTAAAGGTATTGTCTCGGCTGAAGTCCTCAGCGATCCTCATGTCGCCCTTATCGGCGCACTTTCAGCCCTTCTTGCCGCTGCTCTGTGGGTGTCGTTCGCTACCTGGAAATCACTCCCGGTCTCAACAACACATTCGATCGTAGGCGCCATGATCGGATTTGGAATAATGGCAGGCGGATTCTCAGTGATTCAATGGAACAAGCTTGGTGCCGTTGTGTTGAGCTGGGTCATCTCTCCTGTTTTCAGCCTTGTAATAGCCTTTATCACATTCAAAATTATAGTAAGGCTTATCGTCTCCAGGCAAGACGCGTTTAGCATGGCTTTAAAATTATCCCCCGGATTTATAGGGATAACCGTTTTTGTCGTTATTCTGTCGTTTCTGTTCAAGACACCTCTTGGTAAAAAGTTGTCGATAGAAAACCATACGGCTATGTTATTTGGGCTCATTCCAGCCGTTATTATGGGGTATGCCGGAAAAATCGCCTTAAAATACTTTGTTAAGGAAAAGAATTCCAACGGAGCGGAAGCTATCTTTAAACGTATTCAGATCGGAACATCCTGTTATGTTGCCCTTGCGCAAGGCGCCAACGACGTTGCAAATGCCATAGGTCCGCTTGCCGTAATCTATTTTCTGGTAAAAACAGGAACCATAGGAGCCGAAGTGCCCGTGCCTGTTTTTTTACTGCTCTTCGGCGGCATCGGGATTGCTACCGGGATCGGCATGTGCGGCTACCGCGTTATGGATACCATCGGCACAAAGATCACTACGTTATCCAACACCCGCGGTTTTTGCGTTGATTTTGCAGCGGCAACCACCGTACTTATCGCCTCAAAATTAGGCCTGCCGGTTTCCACTACCCATGCTGCAGTGGGGGGTGTTCTGGGTGTCGGAATGGCACGGGGAATAGAAGCGGTTAACTTTGGAATAGTTTTCAGGATTATGCTCTACTGGGTCTTGACTGTTCCGGCAGCTGCCGTCACAAGTATGGCAATATTCAAAATACTTCAGTTTTTTATATAACAAGGAGGGGGCAATGCGTATTCCCTTTTTATCACTATTTATGACATCACCTTTTGATGGCCTGCAGGAACACGCAGAAAAGGTAAAAGAATGCACATGGGCATTTCAGCAGGCCATGGAATGCCATGCAACGGACAAATGCAAATCATTTGAAGAATACCGGCTGGAAGTTGTTAAACTTGAAAATGAAGCGGATGCCATAAAACGGCGTATCCGGGGACATATTCCAAAGGGAGCCATGATGTCCGTAGATAAGTTCCAGTTATTCATGTACCTGAAAGAACAGGATAGTGTTCTTGATTCCGTTGAGAATGCTCTCGACTGGCTTGGACACAGAACCGAACCGGGTATGCCGGATGAGGTTAAAAAGAATTTTTTTCTTCTCGTCGATGCGGTTATTGAACCTATTGAAGAATTAAGTAAAATGGTAACCGAGGCAAAAAAATACTTTAAAAATTTTTCAGATAAACAACGCCGAGTGGTCAAGGATATTATTGTCAACCTGCGCAAAAAGGAAAATGAGGCTGACAAAGTCGAAGACATGCTCATCCGAAAGATCTTTGCGCTGGATACGGACCCGGTTACCGTATTTCACATGGTCAGGCTTGCGGAAACAATAGGCTCCATAGCGGACCATGCTGAAAATTCAGGTGATATGATGAGGGCGATGATTGCAAAGTAAAAAAAAGTGAGCTAAAGTGATCTAAAGTTTGAAGTGAGCTAAAGTTACTGAGTCGCTTCGCTCTGTCTTTTTTATATATAAAATCGGTAGAATTCCTCAACTTTAGGCACTTTAGGTCACTTTAGGCACTTCACACTTTATTCAGAAAAGTATTCCGCCTCATACACCTTTACCGTCGTCTCCGTATCCTGCCAACACCTGTTTCCCAGTCCCCCTTTTTGGCAGAGGTGTTCTAAAAAAATCTCTTTGTCGGGGAGTTGTTCCCATACCTGTGGAAGAAAGGTCGCACCGCTGAATCCTTTAGAGAGTATAACACCGTGGATACCGGGTTGAAGCTTTCTCTTCAGGTCCTCACCATCTTCAAAATCAATAACCCTGGGTATGGTAAGGACACTTATTTCAATGGTAACGTCAGGCAGCTCATCTTTTTTTAACGGAGGGAAACGGGGATCTTTAAAAGCAGCATTTATTGCGTTCTGTTTTACGCCCTCAGCCAAAGACGATATCGGTTCTATGTTCCCGATACACCCCCTCAGATCACCGTTTTTATGAAGGGTTACAAAGCAGCCGCAATGTTCCATTAAAGACTGAGGCAAATCTTTTGGAAGGCTGATGTCATCCTGGTTTGCAAGCTGTTTGCTTATTGCAAAGCGCGCTATCTCAAGCAGTTTTTTTCGGTCTTCATCTGTTAACGTCGACATGTTTTGCTTTCCCGTTCAGGATCGTGCTCTAAATAAATTGATCCACGATTCTTAAGGGACTCAGCACGAATAAAGTGTCCCGGATAGCGCTCATGTTCAGGTCAGATTTATTCGATCCGAAATCTAATCGCCACAGGAATAGTCGTTCTATTTCGAGGACGATTTGATTGAAGATCGGATAAAGATGGCCTGAAGAGGTGATGCTAAATGGGATAATTTATTTGTGCCGAGTCCCTAAGCCCAAGGGCATCACCTGTTAGTCCAAAAAACCTTTTTCAATGGATATGTCACTCTTTTCTCTTATCTGTGAGACCCATTCGGCAAAAACCCGGCTTTTCTTTTCCTCTATCAGTTTTTCCTTTATCTTTGATTTTTCTTTGTCAAAATCTTCAGAATCAGGTTCCTTTATCTCTTTTAGCGCTATAACGTAATACCCTTTTTTTCCCTTGATCACACGTTCAGGAGTCTTTTCTTTATTTGAAAGTTTAAAGGCAGCTTCAGTAATCTTACGTTCATAACCGATTTTAGGAATGGAACGCTTTCGATCAAAAAAACCTGTTGTCACAACAGTCAAATTTGATTGTTTGCCTTCATCTGTTATGGATTTACCGTTCTTTAAAGCAGCCAGAAAATTATCGGCATCAGCTTTTGCCTTTTCGTCCTGCTTTACCTTTATCAAGTCAGCACCGACCTTTTTTTCAACATCCTTGAGTTCAGGTATTTTCCCATCAATTTTTTCGATCACCTGAAGAAGGTAATACCCGTCACCAAATTCCTGGATATCGCTAATCTCCATAACCGGAAGATCAAAGGCCGCTGATGCAAAACGCAAAGGATTTTTTACACCTTTACCAGGACCTTTTTGGGTAAAATAATCTGTTGTCAGCAATTTAAGATTTCTTGCCTCAGCGGTTTTTACCAGGCTGTCACTGTCCACAGAAGCGTCATAAACCGTCGCAGCTTCATCATATGCAAGATTTCTTGTTTTGTCGTTTATCAGTTTTCTGCGTATTTCATCACTTGCTTCATCCCTGGAAGTAATGGACGCTTTATTGACTTTCTCAACCTTAATGAGGTGCCACCCGAATCGCGTGCGTACCGGATCACTGATCTCCCCGGCTTTCATGGAAAAAGCCTTGTCGGCAAAAGGTTTCACCATTGATTCCCTGGTAAAACTCCCGAGATCTCCTCCCTTGTCTTTGCTTGGGCATTCAGAATATTTTTTGGCCAGATCCGCAAAATCACCCCCTTCTACAGCCATTTTCAAAATATCACGTGCCTTTATTCTTGCTTTTTCAACAGCTTCAGGAGCGGCATCAGCATCAACCTTTATGAGTATATGACGCGCTTTAACCGTTGCAGGTGTTTTAAATTCTTCCTGGCTCTCCATGTAATATTCGTTTATATCTTCATCCGTAACATTCACCTTTGATGCATAAGCATCAGGCGCAAAATGTAAATATCGCACCTTTATCCTGGGCTCTGTCTTATACTCACCCTTGTGCGCATCAAAAAACTTTTTTATTTCTTCAACGGAAGGCGTTATATCTTTATAGTTTTCAGGCTCAAAAACAACGAAATCAATATTTACCAGAGCATTGTCCCATTTGTACCACTCATTGGCCTCCTGGTCCGAGACCTTTACACTGCCGGCTATAAATGATCTGAGTTTATCCATCAGCAGGGATTCTCTCTGCATAGCTTCAAAGGCTTCCGGGGTCAATCTGTTGCGGTTCAAAAGATCGTTATAACGCCTGGAATCAAACACGCCATCGATTTGAAATGCACCAATTTTTCTGATCGAATCCGACAATTCAGCATCTGAAACCCGGAAGTTGAGTTTATCCGCTTCCTGAAGCAAAAGCTTTTGATTGATAAGTGAATCTATCGCCTGCTTCTTTAACTGAAGCATCTTAATCATTTCATCGTTTAAATTGTTTCCGAACCGTCGGCGTACCTGTTCCATAAGGTTGTTGTATGATTGCCTGTATTCTTCCACCGTAATAGGCTGGTCGTTAACAAATGCAACATTACCGGACCGTTGTGACCTGAAGGAACCCACCCCCCAAAATACGAACACAACAACAATCGCGCCCAAAAGAATCTTAATCAACAATGAACTGGCCTTTTCCCGCATTAACTTGAGCATGAAATTCCTCTTTGGTTGAGTTTGATAAATTTATCCGTTCACAAATGTTTATGAATCGCTTAGTTTTTGGTTAATTTTGTCAATCATTACCATCAATCAACATTTAAACGAAAATATAAACAATTTTCAAGCATTTTCAAGCATCCTGCTTAAAATAGTTGAGTTTAATTACAAGCAAACCCAAAATATCTATTGACATAAACAGCAGGGTTTGTTTATAAGAATATTTCTTAACGGGGCTGTAGCTCAGATGGGAGAGCGCATGACTGGCAGTCATGAGGTCAGGGGTTCGATCCCCCTCAGCTCCACCAA
>JAUUWG010000179.1 GCA_030589165.1 Desulfobacterales bacterium | reverse complement strand
CGGAACCGATTCACATACAACGATGATTGACGGAATCGGCGTTATGGGATGGGGTGTCGGCGGCATTGAAGCTGAAGCGGTTATGCTCGGACAACCGTATTATATGCAGCTCCCTCAAGGGATCGGAGTCATGATGGTTGGCGAACTGCAAAAAGGAGTGACGGCAACCGACCTTGTACTTGTGATAACTGAATTGCTGAGGAAATACAATGTTGTAGAAAAGTTCGTAGAATATTTCGGGCCCGGTATGAAGAACCTGGATATTCCTGCCAGAGCGACCATAGCCAACATGACGCCTGAATACGGCGCAACAATCGGGTTTTTTCAGGTGGATGAGAAGACCATTGAATATCTTAAACTGACCAATCGGAAAAAGCAGGCCGATCTTGTGGATGTCTACACCAAATCACAGGGACTTTTTTACACCGGCGAAGAGGAACCGGAATACACTGAAGTTGTTGAAATAGACCTTTCTATTGTTGAACCATCGTTGGCAGGTCCAGCCAGGCCTCAGGATCGGATCAGGTTGCAGGATCTAAAAGCCAACGTTGCAGCAATACTGGGACGTGAAGATAACCAAAAGGCAAAAGGGACACATAGTTCCGCAGTTCAAGACGGATCGGCAAACCTGCCCGGCCTTGCGCAAGCCCGCAAATCAGCCAAGCCGCAGATATATGAAGTAGATCTGGATGGAAGTAAGGTACATATAAGTGACGGGAGTATTGTAGTGGCTGCTATAACCTCATGCACAAACACTTCAAATCCATATGTCATGATCGGAGCCGGCCTTTTAGCGCAAAAGGCAGTGGAAAGGGGGCTGAGAGTACCCAAATATGTTAAAACTTCCCTTACCCCGGGGTCAAAAGTTGTCATTAGATATCTTACCGATGCCGGTCTTATGCCATATTTCGAGACACTTGGTTTTAACCTTGCAGCATTCGGTTGTGCGACTTGCATTGGCAACAGCGGCCCGTTGCATCCTGAAATAGAAAAATCGATAGTCGCAAACGGATTGACCGTTGCCGCAATTTTATCCGGAAACCGCAATTTCGAGGCCAGAATACATCAGCACATCAAAGCTAATTTTTTAGCATCGCCGATGCTGGTGGTGGCACTGGCACTTACCGGAAGAATCGATGTTGATTTAACCAGTGAGCAAGTTGGTTTCGATACGAGCGGTAAACCCGTCTATCTTAAAGATATCTGGCCGTCAAACGATGAAATTGAAAGCCTGGTCAAGAAGCATGTTAAAAATGAATTTTACGAGCAGGAATACAGCAAAATTTTTAGCGGAGATGATTTTTGGCAGTCGCTTAAGATTGCCGAAAGTACAACTTTCAAATGGGATGAGAATTCCATCTATATTAAAAAACCACCGTATTTTGAAAATTTCAGCATCGAGCTCTTCAAACCTTCTGATATAAAAAATGCCGGCGTACTTTTGTTGCTTGGCGATTCGGTTACTACTGACCATATTTCTCCTGCAGGAGCGATACCCCCTGATTATCCTGCGGGCCGGTATCTTATCAAAGAGAATGTGGCTCAGGCAGAGTTTAATTCTTATGGATCGCGCAGAGGAAACCACGAGGTGATGATGCGGGGGACCTTTGGAAATATCCGCCTTAAAAATAAGCTTGTTTCGCCGAAAGAGGGAAGTTTTACTTTAAAATTTCCTGATAAGAAGGAAGTATTCATTTACGATGCTGCCATGGACTACATCAATGAAGCCAGGCCACTGGTGGTACTTGGCGGCAAGGAATACGGTACCGGTTCTTCAAGGGACTGGGCTGCAAAAGGAACGGCTCTTCTGGGAGTAAAAGCTGTTATAGCTGAATCTTTTGAGCGAATCCACAGGAGCAACCTGGTGGGTATGGGCGTACTGCCGCTAGTATTCAGAAAAAACGAAAATTTGGAAAACCTGGGGCTAACCGGCTCTGAAACCTTTTTCATCAGCGGAATCGAAAAGATGCATCCGCGAAAGGTGTTACCGGTCAAGGCCGTAAGGAATGATAGAAGCGAGGTTAATTTTGAAGTGATTGCCCGCCTGGACACAGATGTTGATGTCGATTACTTTATAAACGGCGGTATTCTCCAGTATGTATTGCGGAAAATTCTGGCGGAAAACCAAACGTTTTGAAATTGCCTCAGGTTGTCGATAATAGAAAGGAGCCATTTCGGAACCAGTACCAGGTTCATACCTCTCTTTCATCTGTTTTTTGACGGAAAGAATCATACCAACACGAATGTTACCAAATCTGTAACCGTTCACGGGTTCAAAGGTTCAGGCGTTCAAGGTTGCATTCTTGTCCCCGAACTCAATTTTGGAGGCATATTTATGTGAGTAGCGTCCTGCTTCGCTTGAAAGCTTCAGGCTACGCTTTAAAGCTTCGCCTTGACAAGACGCCGAGACAAGCCCGGCTTTGTCATTCCCAATCTGAAAAGTGGCGGATCATTGACAATTATGTGGCAAACCAGCAATTTTTACGAGAACTTCGGGGCTTCAATTTTGTCCTTGTCCCTAACCTTGAACGTTGAACCCTGAACCTTGGTCGCCTACAGCGCCGCCAAAGGCGGGTAAACCTGTGAACGGCTACCCCAATCTTTCCTTGTTTTTCATTTAATTTCAAAAAATGGTTGACAGGGCTTTATCTGTACTATATAAGATAAATAACATCTTATTTAACTTGTTTATATTGGGAGGACAAAATGCGGCTTACAAGAGCAGCAGAATATGCGGTTCGTTGCATAGTTTATCTTGCCGGAAACGGACAGGGAAAGGTTGTGGGTCGCGTGGAAATTGCAAAAGCCATGGAAATCCCGGAGCAATTCCTGGGAAAGATCGCTCAGCAGTTGGCAAGATCAGGATTCATAGAAATTGTCCAGGGGGCAAAAGGGGGATATCGTCTTTTGCTTTCACCTGAAAAGATAACGCTTTTAGATGTGGTCGAAGCTGTAACCGGGGAAATATTTTTAAATGATTGCGTAATGAGGCCCGAGTCCTGTTTCAGAACTTCAGGGTGCTCAATTCATCGCGTATGGGAAAAGGCCAGGGAACAGCTGAGGAGTACCCTCAGGGAAGCCACATTCGCAAAAATGTTGGAAAAGGAAACCTGCATCTTTCCTTCGATATCATCTGAATCATCTGAGGAATAAAAAAGCTAAGGGGTGCATTACCATTTTGTTAATAGCTTTCCAAGACTTTCAGGTTTCAGTGTTCAGGTGTCAGGTGTCATGGGCATAGGTACTGAATACTGACACCC
>JAUUWG010000005.1 GCA_030589165.1 Desulfobacterales bacterium | reverse complement strand
AATTGCACATTATTACGTTCAGATTTAGGTCGGATTTGTTCGATCCGAAATCAGATAACCGCAGGAATAGTTACTCTATTTTGAGGATTATCTGATTGAGGATCGGGCAAAGGCGACCTGAAGATGAGATGGAATATTGGTAAGTTATTTAATCTCCGTTCCTAACTGTGAAGTGACTAAGGAAAATGCATGGAATTCGATATCGTTGTTTACAATGGTATTATCGTAACGGTCAATCCTGATTTTGACATTATCGATAAGGGTGTTGTCTGTATAAGGAACGGCATGCTTGATCGTATCGGACCATGGGATGAAGACGTTGAGGTTCCGGCGGCAGATACGGTTATCAATGCAAAAGGCGGGATCGTCATGCCCGGCCTGGTCAATACCCACACCCATCTGCCCATGTCGCTCTTCAGGGGGCTTGCCGATGATCTTCCGTTGATGACCTGGCTCAATGAATATATATTTCCTGCCGAAAGCAAATACATCAACCCTGAATCCGTCAGACTCGCAACCCTTCTCTCCTGTGCGGAGATGATACTCTCCGGGACAACAACATGCTGTGATGGATATTTTTATGAAGATGAAGTGGCAAAGGCGGTCTGTGATTCAGGCATGCGGGCTGTTCTGGGTCAGGGGGTTATTGATTTTCCTGCACCGGGTGTTCCTGATCCGAAAAATAATATTAAAACCGCCGTGGAATTTACGGAAAAGTGGAAGGGCGTAAATGCTGCCGTAACCCCTTCGATATTTTGTCATTCCCCCTATACCTGTTCGGCTGAGACATTAAAAAAGGCCAAAGATACTGCGGCTTCAAAAGATCTCCTTTTTCAGATCCATGTAGCGGAAACACGAAATGAACGGGATCAGATTCGCTCAGAGTACCATGTTACGCCTGTTAAGTACCTGGACAAAATCGGAATACTTGACCGGCATACGCTGCTTGTCCATGACATATGGGTTGATGAAGAGGATATGGAAATCATAGCGAAACGTGATGCAAAAATTTCTCATAACCCGGAAAGTAATACAAAGCTTGCCTCCGGGATTGCTCCGGTTCCCGAGTTTATAAAAGCCGGAATAACGGTCGGCCTGGGCACGGACGGATGCGCAAGTAACAATAATCTGGATTTTTTTCAGGAAATGGATACCGCCGCCAAACTCCACAAAGTCAACACCTTTGATCCGACTGTTCTGGATGCCGGCCGGGTCATTAAAATGGCGACCATTGACGGCGCAAAAGCCATAGGCCTTGACAGGGAGGTAGGGTCGCTGGAGGCCGGCAAGCAGGCGGATCTTATCATTATTGATATAAACAGCCCCCATTTGGTTCCCATGTATCACCCCGTGTCCCATATTGTCTATACCGCAAAGGGAAGTGATGTGACCACTTCGATTGTAAACGGTAAATTGATAATGAAAGACGGATCTCTTCTTACGATGGACATCGAAAATATAATGAAAGGCGTTAACCGGATTGCAGATAAAATAGCGGGCGGATAAAATGAATCTTGATGAAATCATCAAATCGGCACGAGGTGAAAAAGAAGTTGATCTGCTTTTGACCCATGCCAGAATTATTAATGTATTTTCACGACAGATCGTTTCAGGGGACATTGCCGTTGCCGGCGGTTATATTGTTGGATTCGGCTCATATCCGGCAAAAAAAAGAGTCGATCTCAAAGGGCGCTTTGTTGCCCCCGGTTTTATCGATGCCCATGTTCATATTGAAAGCGCCATGGCCTGTATCACCGAATTCGCCCGTGCCGTAATCCCCCACGGCACCACGACGGTGGTTGCAGACCCCCATGAAATTGCCAATGTGCTTGGCATTGACGGGATAAACTACATGATCCGGTCCAGCGAGCACCAGTTGATGAACATCTGTTTTACACTCCCCTCCTGCGTGCCGGCAACACATATGGAGACTTCAGGCGCAAGGATCGAGGCGGATGATCTTTCGCCTCTTTTAAAAACGGACAAGATTCTGGCACTGGCTGAAATGATGAATTATCCGGGTGTCATTCACGGCGATTTTGATGTGCTCAGTAAAATCAAAAACGCAAAAAAATATAAAAAACCCATAGACGGCCATGCACCGGGGCTTACGGGAAAAGAGCTTTACGCTTATGTTTCATCCGGTATTTCAAGTGACCATGAATGTACGACCCTGCAAGAGGCACAAGAGAAACTGATGGCCGGCATGCACATCATGATCCGGGAAGGAACGGCTGCTAAAAATTTACATGCGCTGCTTCCGCTGATAAATGAACGAACCTCCCGCCGAATGATGTGGTGTACTGACGACCGCCATCCCCATGACATCATCGGAGAGGGGCATATCGATCATATTGTCCGTGAAGCCGTACGCTTTGGTCTTGATCCTTTAACGGCCATTCAGATGGCGACATTAAATCCGGCAGAGTATTTCGGAATAAAGGACGCCGGAGCTGTTGCACCGGGAAGGCGGGCGGATCTGGTGGTGTTTTCAGATCTTGCCGACCCATGTGTTGACCAGGTTTTTTGCCGTGGCATTCCGGTGGCCCAAGACGGCGAGATGTTGCCGGAAATTCAAAGACCCGCTCCCATACCCTTATCGTCTGCCATGAATGTAAATATTGAAAAAATAGATTTTTCAATCCCTGCACAGTCAAAACGCATACGGGTCATGGAAGTAGTTCCCGATCAACTGATAACCCGCCAGGTTATTACAGAGACTTTTGTTGTAGACAATTCGGCTGTGTCCGATATTTCTCGTGATATAATAAAAATTGCTGTTCTTGATCGGCACACAGGCTCCGGCAATATCGGAAAAGGCTTTGTAAAGGGATTCGGCTTCAAACAGGGAGCGATTGCCTCAAGCGTAGCTCATGATTCACACAATATCATTGTTGTCGGGACAAATGACGAGGACATGAAGATGGCTGCAGAATCCGTGGTCAAGATGGAAGGGGGGCTGGTTGCGGCATGCGATAAGAAAGTTTGTGCACGGCTTGCTCTTCCCATCGCCGGTTTGATGTCTCCTGAACCGGTTAAAACGGTTCGGGACAAGCTTGACCGGTTGATCAGTGCAGCACGGCAATTGGGTACCGATCTCCATGATCCCTTTATGACACTTTCATTTTTAGCTCTTCCGGTCATCCCCGAACTCAAGATAACCGACAGGGGGCTTGTGGATGTGACCCGGTTTTGTGTTGTTCCTCTGTTTCTATAGTCATTCAATACGGAATGTTAACACTACGACTGAACGGGCGATCACAAGGATCGCCCCTACTGGCTGGCTGACATTTCAAACTTTAGCTCACTTTTCCGGTTTATCGGGTTTGGGTCAGCTCTCTTTTCGGTTTTACTTTTCGGCTTATTCCACGCAGCAATCTTCCCAAAATATCGGCCCCGGTAATGATACGCTTTTGATCTCCCCATAACAGAATAATATCCTTATGGATTACATCATCTGGTGGATACATGGATTCCAACTGTTTGAGAATTTTCCCAAGGGGAGTTGATGAATTTAAAACAATAATCGGAGAATGACAAAAATCATGAGGGTTTGGAATCCCAGGCCCAAGCAAAGCGCTTCTTAAAAAACCGTCCGAATCCATTGTCACGCGTGGAAAATTTTTTTTATCCGTAATGATGATCCACTTTTTTTTTGATTTGTGTATTTTTTTCAAAAACGCGTCATCAACCGATTTTTTTAATTTGGGGAATACGGGTTTGCCGTTACGAAAGGGTAATGAAATAATGCTGTCCGGATCTATCGGTTCCCCTTCCTGGCCTACCATCAGGTCATCTATAGCAAGGAAATTGATCGCTCCGGTTCCTTCCACATGATCGATATCTTCTGCATCTTCAACATGTTTTTGAATTAAGTGTTTCAGACTCTTTTCTTTGAAATACTCAATACTTTCTTTTCCCAGCCACAGGTCCAACAATTTTGCCGAAGGCTTTGCAACAGGGAATAATATGATCTGATAAATCCTTATAAAGGGTGATAAACCTGAAGCGATTCGAAGTGCATGGCGTGAGAAATAGGCTTGAGGAATAATTTCACCTAAAAAGGTAATAATAAATGTTGAAAATATAAATGCGCTTATCCCGGTCATCACGGAATTTGATAAAAGCGCCAATAAAACATTTACACCAACATTGCCCCAGAGAACGGTGGTCAGAAGAAAATTTGAATCGGTTCTCATATTGAGGACCTTGATGGCAGCCATATTGTTGTTTCTGGCTTCTATTTCCAGACGAAGCCGGCTGACGCTGAAAAAGGCAAGATTGAGACCGGAAAAGATAGCCGATTGGGAAATACAAAAAAGAATCCCGATCCAGATCAAAATGTCGATATATAAAAAATTCATAATTTGGCCCATTTCATTCATTCCAGTCCGGGTACTGTTCAGGTGGTTCTCCATGAGATTCGGTAACAACCGGTTTCTTTATTTTCGGGTCAGGCGGGTTAATCCGTTCCAGTTTTACATCAAACTCCCAGTTGTCCCCAAAATCAAAGAGGAATATCATTAGGTTGCCGGGATTAAGCGGCAGATCTCCAATGGTGACTTCGTTCGTGAAGGGAGGTTCCTCCGTATAGGGATGGTTTACGTGTTCAAGTATACCGAAACGGTTTTTGTAGGAAAACATGTAAAGGTGGTCATGCTCAAAGTCAAAGGCATCCAGAATGCCGGCGCTGAAAACGTCTAAATCCATCTGTCCGGGTATGGCTATCTGCCGCCAGGCCCTGTCTATGGATACTTTGAATACGTAGATGCCGTCATGAATTTTATGCTCCGGAATAATCAAATTTTTGCGTTTTTCCGGAAAAAAAGGCTGTAGTATC
Organism: Desulfobacterales bacterium; assembly: GCA_030589165.1. Taxonomy (GTDB): domain Bacteria; phylum Desulfobacterota; class Desulfobacteria; order Desulfobacterales; family JAFDHS01; genus JAFDHS01. The sequence goes on along the minus strand of JAUUWG010000005.1, from coordinate 29,670 downwards.
GGCTGCAATGCACCAAAGACGATTTCACTTTCATTAATGTAACTTTCAATAAAATCTTTGCCTCTGAAATATTCCGAAAGCAATGTAAGCAGTGCATCACCAAAAGGCGTACGCTGCACCTCGGCGATACGCCATCCTTTACCTTTTTCGGGTTTGGCATGCTTTAGCGAAATCAGTCCGAATAAATCCAGGAGCGCAATAGTATATAATCCAGGCAAATAATTGATAGATCTCTCTCTTTCTTTATTTCCTGCGATTTTTAAACCTTTATCCGGTATCCGTTTAAAGAAATCCTCCCATTTCAAAAAAGGAAAACCGGAATAACCGCTTCTTTCTCCGATGATTTCCTGTCGCCCCTTAAGCAGCCAGGTTTCTAAAAGTGTAAAATAACGCTCTGTCGGATTAAGGGTTTTCCAGGATTGCAACACCTCATTATCGATAGTCATCTTCTGGTTTGTTCCCGAGCCTGTTACAACAGCCAGGCCCGAAGCCCGAACAAGAAGGTAAAGTCCGTTAATATAAGGATATGACTTCTGTATGGGGCGTTTGAGGTCGATTTCGACAGGATGCGTCATTTGGGCATTGATTTGGGGAAGAAGTTTTAAAGTGATAAAATTATGTTTACCGCTGACTTTGATACCTTGCTGCCCGATAGAGTTTAACAGGGTTTCAAAATCAGGCAAAATAGTTCCGGGCCCTTTATCATCAATAACCTGGTTGCGAAGAATATGCTGTTTTTCAAGAGACGGATCGAGAATTTTGATGACATTGCCTTTGTTTTCCATTGATGGTTCCTTGTGATGGTTCCTTGGGTATGATTTTTGTCGTTATGCTGTTTATCTTGTTTCAAGAGCCTGTTTAAAAACTGATGAATTCGCTGCAAAACCGTGAGAGCGGTTCAAATTGTCGTAAATTTTCGGCAAATAGGCTTGCTATTCACCTCAAATTTGCAACAATTTGCCCTCGCTTTCACACTTTTTCACTTGGATTCCCTAATTTTTAAACAGGCTCTAAAGATTATGAAAAAAATAGTCGAACGTCAAATAAAATTGAAAAAAGAGTATAATTCCTCTTGCTTGAATTATTTGTTATGATAGGATAATTTTTTAATTCGATTCACACTTTTTTCGATTCATATTTTTTTGACATAAAATACACGAATTTTAGAATATAAGATACGAATGAAAGTAGACGGTAAAGAGATTCGCCCCATATGGCTGGATGAGAATTTGAAAACAGTCAAGGTCATAGACCAGCGGCTTTTGCCCCACGAATTTGTTGTTGCCGACCTGAAAACCGTGGACCATATTATAGCGGCAATAAAGGAAATGTTTGTAAGAGGGGCACCGCTTATAGGTGTGGCAGCCGCTTATGGCGTATATCTTGCCGCCGTTAATTTTGATTCTGAAAAAAATGCTGACAACGATTTGATCAATGAATGTAATAGAATAAAATCGGCCAGGCCCACTGCCGTTAATCTTTCATGGGCCGTGGACAGGGTTTGCACCGAGGTGTTAAAGGTCGAAAACGCCACGGAAAGAATAGCTGCCGCACGATTTGAGGCTGAAAGAATAGCTGAGGAGGAAGCTGAAAACTGCAGAAAAATCGGTGAGCATGGTTTGTCCCTGGTTGAAGAGATCAGTCGTAATAAAAAAGGCAAAACGGTCAATGTTCTTACGCACTGCAATGCCGGATGGCTTGCCTGCATAGAATACGGTACTGCAACCGCACCGATTTATGCCGCCTTTGAAAAGGGGATTGATGTACATGTGTGGGTGGATGAAACACGGCCGCTGAATCAGGGGGCAAGACTGACGGCATGGGAATTGGGAAAACAGGGTGTCAGGCATACGGTCATAACGGATAATGCCGGCGGCCATCTTATGCAGCACGGCATGGTTGACATGGTCATTGTCGGCACGGACAGAACTACGTATACCGGCGATGTTGCAAATAAAATAGGAACCTATCTTAAAGCACTTGCCGCCAAGGATAACAACGTTCCCTTCTATGTGGCCCTTCCTTCAAGTACATTCGACTGGAAAATAAGAGACGGAATAAACGAAATCCCCATAGAAGAACGCGATCCTGATGAAATACGGTATGTGCAGGGCCTTGATCATGGGGAGACAAAGATGGTTCTGGTCCCTCCGGCTGAAAGCCCTGCTGCAAATTATGCCTTTGATGTTACACCGGCAAGACTTGTTACCGGTTTTATTACGGAAAGAGGAATCTGCAAGGCAAGTGAACACGATATAAAAAGGCTTTTCCCTGATTCGGAAAAGTGAGCTAAAGTAAGGAATATGAAGATGAAACTTACCGATATCTTACCGCTTGAAAAATGGGCTGAACTTGAAGAGGAGATTAATAAAAGATCAGGTCTTAATGCTGCTGTTTCCGATATAGACGGCGTTAGAATAACTGAATTGAAAAAATGGCCGAACAGGTTGTGTCCCGTTATCAAGGCCAATGAAAAGGGGCAAACCTTTATCTGTTCCGCAGCGCATCAGAATATCGCAGCACAGGCAATGCAAACCAAAAAACCGGTTATCGAAGAATGTGACGCCGGACTTGTAAAATTGGTCGTCCCGATTTTTGTGGGTGATGAGTACCTGGGCGTTGCCGGAGGGTGCGGACTGATCCTGGATGACGGTGAAGTGGAATCCTTCCTGATCAGCAAAACAACCGGTATTGATGAAGATGAAATAGAGAGCTTATCGGATGATATTTCTAAAATAACAACCGACAAGGCGGAATCACTTGTTGCATATATACAAAAAGAAATAGATCGGATCATATCTGATTTTGAAAACAAATAAAATCTTATTTAAAAAACTTCTCATGCTGACCAATCTTGAAAAAAGAATAATATCCGCGATTCAGGGTGATATTCCTGTTACCGAACGTCCGTATCTTGAAATTGCCAATAAACTGGGGATTGAAGAAGAGGTGCTGCTTGAAAAATTGCAGGACCTTTGTGACCGGGGAATTATACGTCGTTTTGGTGCCACCCTTCGCCACCAGAAATCAGGCTTTGCAGCAAATGCCATGGCCGCGTGGAAAGTCGACGAAGACCGAATAGAAGAAGTGGGTGAAAAAATGGCCTCTTATAAAGAGGTTACGCATTGTTACAGACGAAATCCTACAAAAGAGTGGCCATATAACCTCTATACCATGGTTCACGCAAAGGATGAGGAATCGTGCAGGGAAACGGTCCGCAATATGTCTGCGGAGGCTTCAATCGATACCTACACGCTTCTTTTCAGCAGGCAGGAACTGAAAAAAACATCAATGCAGTACTTTCCGGACGAAACATAAGAGCATAGAAATTTTCTTTAGCCTGTGAATTGCGACAAACCCCATATACTTCTGGTAAATCCATGGATACACGATTTTGCTGCATACGATGTATGGGCAAAGCCCATAGGGCTTTTAACCCTTGCTTCAATACTCCATGACCACGGATTTTCAGTTTCATACATAGACTGCCTTGACAGGTTTCATCCCAATGCGCCTGAAACCGATCCCTATGCCAGAAACGGTCGGGGCGCCTATCTTAAAACCGCAATCCCGACCCCTGAAGGGCTTGAAGATATCCCCCGCAGATTTTCAAGGTACGGAATCCTGCCCCAATGGTTCAAAGAGGATCTTTTGTCCGTCCCTCGTCCCGACCTTGTTCTTGTGACCTCGGTTATGACATACTGGTATCCCGGGGTGCATGAGACCATAGGGGTGATAAAGGAAATCTTTCCGAATACCCCGGTTCTTCTCGGAGGGATTTATGCAAGCCTGTGTCACGAACATGCTAAAAGCCATTCAGGTGCCGACAAGGTTGTGACCGGACCCGGTGAGAAAAACATTCTGAAACTTGCCGGGGATTACACAGGCTTTCAGGTGAAGTTAAAATTTGATCCTGATGATCTTGATACCTATCCTTATCCCCGATTTGATCTGCAGAGAAAAATTACTTATGTCCCGGTTCTTACTTCAAAGGGATGCCCGTTTTCATGTGCATACTGCGCATCCAATTTTCTGGATCCCAAGAGAATGCTTCGCAAGCCGGAATCGGTTGTGGAGGAAATAGGGTACTGGCATAAAAAATTCGGCGTAAGAGATTTTGTGTTTTATGATGACGCGTTGCTTGTGAACGCGGAAAAACATGCTATCCTCATCCTTGAAGGTATAATAAAAACAGGTTTTAATCTCCGGTTTCATACACCCAATGCGGTTCACATCAGGAAAATTTCAAAAAAGACGGCCCGCCTGATGTTCAGGGCGGGCTTTAAAACCCTGCGTGTAGGGCTTGAAACAACCGCATTTGAAAAAAGAGAGGAACTTGACGGAAAGGTGACGGCCGATGAGTTCAGGCAGGCTGTTTCCCATCTCAAGGAGGCGGGCTTTAAAAGGAATCAGGTCGGTGCATATCTGCTTGCCGGCCTTCCAGGTCAGAGTTCAGCCTCCATCAAGGCATCTGTAAAAACGGTTATAAAGGCTGGAATAAAACCGATACCGGCCTATTATACCCCGATCCCTCATACAGCCATGTGGAAAAAGGCCGTGGCTTCCTCCCGGTATGATATCGAGTCGGACCCGATCTTTACCAACAATGCGATATTCCCGTGCCAAAAGGAAGCTTTTTCGTGGAAAACGATTTCAGATCTGAAAAAAATGATTCCAAGGTAATTTTGCAGGGGTAGGGCAGGGGAATACGTTGCACGTTCCCCTACAGTCTGTTTCCCGAAAATAAGGTCCATATCCCCACTAAAATAAAAAAACCGCCGGCTCCGATTTTGATGTAATTTGCAGGTAAAACCCGGCTTATTGCATCGCCGAAAACTACGGCGAGCAGAGTACTTAGTGAAAGTGCGCAGACAGAACCTATAAATAAAGAAAATTTTGAATTGTTTTCCGCTGAAAGACAGAAAACGGCAAGCTGGGTTTTGTCACCGAGTTCGGCCATAAATACCAAGGCAAATGTTGTCAGCATCAGTTTAAAATCCATAACATCTGCATCCTTTTACGGGGTAGGGGCACGTTGCAACGTGCCCCGGCTATCTGTTTTCTATTTTTTGTTCAACATGTCCATGGCCTTTTGAACAATATTTTCAGCGGTAAACCCGAATTCTTTCATAAGGGTTCCTCCCGGTGCGGAAGCTCCGAATCCTGTCATCCCGATGATTTCACCTTCTCCTCCTACATACCGTTCCCATCCCATGGGACTGCCTGCTTCAACGGCAATACGTGCGGTTACATCCGGCGGCAGTATTTGGTCTTGATAGGATGACGGGTTTTTGTCAAAAAGTTCCCAGCTGGGCATACTCACCACTCTGGCTGAAATATCCTTTTGGGCGAGAATCTTTTGAGCTTCAACTGCGATATGTACTTCCGATCCTGTGGCAATAAGAATAATGTCCGGTTTGCCGTCGGAATCTTCTACAACATAAGCACCTTGTGACAGGTTGAATTTTGAACTTTTGCCCAGTACAGGGAGTTTCTGGCGGCTCAGGATCAGAGCTACGGGGCCGTCGGTGGTCATGAGAGCCTGACGCCATGCATCCGCTGTTTCTTTGGCATCTGCGGGCCGGATAACGGTAAGACCGGGAATTGCCCGTAAGGAAGCCAGATGTTCGACAGGCTGGTGCGTAGGACCGTCTTCTCCCACAGCAATGCTGTCGTGGGTAAAAACATATATTACCGGCAGTTTCATAAGACTGGCAGCGCGTATTGCTGCACGCATATAGTCCGCAAAAACAAGAAAGGTCCCCCCATAAGGTCTGACGCCGTGATGAAGAAACATACCCGACATCACACCTCCCATTGCGTGTTCTCTGACGCCGAAACGAATATTCCGGCCTTCGTATGAACCTTTCTGAAATTCAGGGGAAGCCTCTAAGAATGTTTTGTTTGAAGGTGACAGATCGGCAGATCCTCCCATAAGGGTAGGGACTTTCGCGGCAATGGCGTTTAAAACCTTGCCTGATGCAGCGCGGGTGGCTATGGGACCATCTGAAATTGAAAACCTCGGAATATCGTAGTCCCATCCTTCCGCTAAAAAGCCACACATGGCATCTACCCATTGGTTTGCCAGATCCGGATAGGTTTTATTGTAAGCGTCGTATTTTTGCTGCCATAAGGATTCTGCGTCTTCTCCTTTTTTAATGCACGCTCTGAATTTATTCAGCACGTTTTCCGGAACACAAAAAGAGACATTTTCCGGACAGCCCAGTCGTTTTTTGGTCAGGCGGATTTCTTCTTCACCCAGAGGTGCGCCATGGGCGTCGGATGTGTCCTGTTTAGTGGGGCTGCCGTATGCAATATGTGTACGCATAACAATCAGGGAGGGTTTTTCGGTTTCAGCTTTGGCTGCTTTGAGTGCATCGTAAATGGCTTGGGTATCGTTGCCATCATCGACTTTCAGCACGTGCCAGTTATAAGACTTGAATCTGAGGGCCACGTCTTCCGTAAATGTTATATCTGTACTTCCGTCAATGGAGATTTTGTTGTCATCATAAATGCATATCAGTCTGCCAAGACCGAGGTGACCGGCCAGAGAGGCGGCCTCGGAAGAGATGCCTTCCATCATGTCGCCATCACCGCAGATCATGTAGGTGTGGTGGTCGACGATTTCGTGTCCCGGCCGGTTAAAACGAGCTGCAAGATGGCGTTCGGCCATTGCCATACCCACTGCATTGGCAAAGCCCTGTCCCAGCGGTCCGGTTGTCGTCTCTACACCGTCGGTGTGTCCGAATTCAGGATGGCCCGGAGTTTTACTTCCCCACTGCCGGAAATTTTTTATATCGTCAAGGGTCACGCTATAACCTGTAAGATAAAGCAGGCTGTAAAGAAGCATGGATGCATGACCGCCTGAAAGTACAAAACGATCCCTGTCGAGCCATGCGGAGTTTTTCGGGTTGTGTTTTAAAATACGCGTCCATAAAACATAGCCCGCAGGTGCAAGACCCATGGGTGCGCCGGGATGGCCGGAGTTGGCTTTTTGAATGGCGTCAATGGACAATGTGCGAATGGTATTTATGCAGAGTTCGTCAATATTTGCCCCGGTTTCAGGCAATTTTTCATTCATGATACCCCTTTCTCCTTCTTTGTTTCTTCATTTTTTAATTCGAACTTTTTATGGCCGAAAGTTTAAAAAATTATCACGAAAATACGAAACAAAGAAACCATGAAATTTTACTTTTCGTGTTTTCGTGATTTAAAAATATTGTTTGGGTTACAGCTTGCCCAGGTTAGCGATATTTATTGATTTTAAACACAGTTTGGCAGATACACTTGTTTTAACTTATATGCAAGGATTTTGATAAATAATTGTTAATAACGTGTTAACGAAAACCGTTTAAGCTGTTGACAAAATAAAGTGTTAAAAGTAATTTTATCAAAACAAGAGGTTAGAATAAATATTATTAATTGATGTGCTTAAGAGCCCGTTTAAAGATTAGAGAATCCAAGTGAAAAAGTGTGAGAGCGAGGGCAAATTGTTGCAAATTTGAGGTGAATAGCAAGCCTATTTGCCGAAAATTTACGACAATTTGAACCGCTCTCACGGTTTTGCAGCGGATTCATCAGTTTTTAAACAGGCTCTAAAACAGGAAGGTGATAAAAATTTTTATACGGTGGTTGTTTTTGACGGGAGCGGTCATCATCGTTTCCTACATGATGGATGGAATATCTGTGAGCGGTTTTTTCCCCGCCTTTTTCGCAGCGGCTGTGTTAGGTATATTGAATGCTTTTTTAAGGCCGATACTCATCATTTTGACACTTCCCATAAACATGTTGAGTTTCGGCCTTTTTACATTCGTGGTAAATGCTCTTATGCTTCAGATGGCCTCCGGCATTATATCCGGCTTTGAAGTCCGTGGATTCTGGTCGGCTGTGTTCGGTTCAATTCTGATAAGTTTTTTTAATTGGCTTCTTAATTCCTTTATCATTGAACACGGTTCATTAAAGTATGTTGACATTAAATACAGACGAGGCAACCGGTGGGAATGATATCCGGTCTTATATCTTATAACTCAGGAAGCATTTTACTCAATTCTTCATAAGAGAAAACAGGGCCGTCAATGCAAACGTATTTGGTGCCGATATTGCAGCGCCCGCAAATACCGATGCCGCATTTCATACGCTTTTCGAGCGTTGTAAGGATCTGGTGGTTTTCAAATCCGATCTCCTTGAGTCCGGCCAGCACAAACTTGATCATGATCGGGGGACCGCAGGTTATGGCCATACGATTGTGAGCACTCGGCTCAACTTCCGCTAATATTGTGGGGACAAACCCGACATTCTCTTTCCATCCCGGAGCTTCTGCGTCCACGGTCAATACAAGATTTATCCCCCCGTCACGCCATTTATCGAATTCATACCTGTAGCAGAGATCTTCGGGTGAACGGGCGCCGTAAATCACGATAATATCTCCGTAATCCTGGCGGTTATCGAGCATGTAGAGAAGGAGGGTACGCAAAGGAGCCATCCCGATGCCGCCGCCGACAAAGACGATATTATAGCCTTTCAGGGCTTCCACATCAAATCCGTTACCCAAAGGCGCGCGTACACCAACCTCATCGCCGACATCCAGCTTGTGCAGTGCCTGAGTTACTTCACCGACGGCCATAACGCTGAATTGTAAATAATCTTTCCGGGTCGGCGGAGAGTTGATTACAAAAGTCGATTCTCCGACTCCGAACACGGAAAGTTGAGCGACCTGACCGGGTTTGAAGGAAAAATTACGCATTTTTTCTTCATCGTTCAAAACAATGCGGAAAGTACGAATATTGGTTGTTTCCTGAATAATATCTTTAATCACCGCCGGTTCAGGACGGTAGGGATTATTTACAAACATCAACATTCTCCTTGTTCTTCTTCAAGCTGAGCACCACGTTGCGAATATCCAATGCAACAGGGCATCTGCGTATACACCTGCCGCATCCGCAACAGGCAATCATGCCCTTATATTTTTTCGGGAAATAACTGAATTTATGACCAATCCGGTTACGATAGCGTTCCAGCTTGCTTGGGCGCGGATTGTGGCCGCTGGCTTCCCGGGTAAAATGATTGAACATACAAGAATCCCAGGAGCGTATGCGCTCTCCATCCAGGTCTTTGGCTTCATCCGTGATGTTAAAACAGTAACAGGTGGGGCATACATAGGTACATATTCCGCAACTGATGCACTTGAAAGCCATATCCCGCCAATATTCATTATCTGAAAAACGATCCTCAAAAGCGTCTGAATTTTGCGTCAAATCAGCTTCGCCGACACGCAAGCCGGCAACTTTTTCCTGAACATCCCGCGCTTCGGCGACCTGTGCTTCGGTGGCATCTTTGCCCATCTCAGGCATCAGGTTTTCGCCCCGCTCAGTAAGCGCTTCAATTACATAACCGCCGTCAACAGGAATGATCCACAGGTCACTCCCTGTCTGGTCCGCCGGTCCGCTTCCCACAGCGGAACAAAAACAGGCATTGTCGGATGTTTCACATACAAGCGTTGCAAAAAGGGTTTTTTTACGGCGTTTGGCATAATAAGGGTCTTTATACGGTCCGTTTAAATAAACCTCGTCGAAAACAAGAAAACCGCGAACATCACAGGGACGTGCCCCAAAAACCAGTACAGGTGATACCTCTTCTTCGTCTTCCAGTTTAATATGCGATTTGAACGGGTTGTTTTCATCCTTTTTGCGGCTGAAATGCAACAGGGTCTCCACCTGGGGGAAGATGACTTTCTTGGGCGGCATTGTGCTTTGCCTGTCCAGGACAGGCAGCCGGTCTGATTGATAAGGCAAAAATTGAATTTCGTACTTTTCGTCATTTATGGCTGTCGGAATCCATACATCCATTGCCTTGGAAAGACGTTCCAACACTTCGGGCAGTTCATCATGGGCAATAAAGGTTTTCCCACGCATTGATTATCCTCACTTAAAAAGTGTAAAGTGCCTAAAGTGATCTAAAGTGCCTAAAGTTCACCCCGTTAAATGCCCCATCTTATTTAACCGGGGTTGAGGAATTCTATCAATCTTATATAAAAAGACGGAGCGAAGCGACTCCTTAACTTTAGCTCACTTCAAACTTTAGCTCACTTTAGCTCACTTTTTTTGGTTGTTTGCTATATTCCGGTTTCACCAGGATCAAATGTTAATAAAGGCGGCTTTGCTTCAGGATCAATTCCGGCTTCGTAATCCAGCATATCTTTGACGATCTGATTCATTTTTTCCTTAATCAGCATTGTCGGTATTTCGACGGGACAGACACGTTCACATTCCCCGCATTCGGTACAGCGGCCAGCCAAATGCAAGCCATGTATCATATGGAAGAGAAATTTTTCCCGGATTCCGTCGCGTTGTGTCAGCCACTTTGGTTTTCGGCTTTCCGCAATACAATTGTCCTGACAGACACAAAGCGGGCAGGCATTGCGGCATGCATAACAGCGGATACATCGGTCAAATTCGGTCTTCCAGAATGCCAGGCGTTGTTTTCGATCAGACGAGTCAAGTTTTTCTACGGCCGTGTAGGCTTTGTCCTCACTGATTCGTGGTTTTACCGGTGTGCCGATAATTGTGTCATAAATGACCGGGTTGGGATAAAGACAACGTAAGCATTTTCGTGCCAGAACATCCTCTATCGGAAAACGGAGCGTTTCCTGATCGGTTTCAACAACGGCTTTATTTCCTTCAATATCAACTTTTCTGACATTTTTAAGGGAAGGGTTGAGGCGCATAAGGCGGCGTAAATCCACTGTTCCTTCGCAAGGAATGCCGACGATGTACAAACGTTTCCGGTCGATAAAATTTTCCTGGATCAAGGCAACCAGAGAGCGGCTGTCACAGCCTTTAACACAAATACCAATTTTTTTTCCGTCTTCCTGAATGGAAGCATCCAGGTTTTTCGCCAAATAACCGCTGAGATTCTGGGAGCAAAGAGGATTCCAGACCAACTTGCCGAGTTCTGACGGTTGACGGATAAAAACGGGTGTTGCGTGCAAACGGTCAAAACCCGTTTCCCAGCCGATCACCAGCTCCAGATCTGCAAAGTTTTTTTCAAAGTCTTCCTGTAATGTTTTTGTCTTCTCATCCATCGGCATTATGTTCCTGAGCGATTTAAGATTTTGTTGCAAGAATTCCCGGTGTTTTCAACGCCGGGATGAATTGCAACTGTTGACAGTATATTCGGTTTGCTATAAGTAAACATATGCTCTTTGACAAGGTATCGGGTTGTGCCTCGCAATCCTGAGATACGTAAAACCTTGTAGGTATAGTCATCCCCGACCAGGGCGGTGGTCGGTTGGGTATTTAGTCCCATAGATGCTCGGTAATTCATTGCCGAGAGCCGTCACATAATAATGCATAATTTTATTTTAGCAGGGTCACGTTGCAACGTGACCCCACTATCTTATTTTGTATTAAACAGCGATAAAGCCGTTTCGGCATCCATTTTTTCATTTAATCCGGCATTGGGGCCCAACCGGTGTATCTCCTCGGAAAATTCCGTAACCACCTGCTGCCATAGCTGTCCTTCGGAAGCCGATACCCACGTGTAGCGAAATCGATTCGTATCAATGCCGATAAAGGGGAGAAACCGTTTCAGGAGTTCCATACGCCGCCGGGCGTATAAATTACCGACGGCATAATGGCAATCTTTAGGATGGCATCCGGATACAAGCACTCCGTCGGCTCCGTAAATCAACGCTTTAACAACGAATAGGGGATCCATACGTCCTGTACACGGAATGCGGATGATTCGTAAATCCGTAGGTTGTTTAAACCGGCACACACCTGCCGTATCCGCTCCGCCGTAGGAACACCAGTTACACAAAAAACCGATAATTTTTATTTCTTTTTCTCTCTGGGTACCTGTTTCAGAAATCATCATGTCCCTTTTCTTTTTTCATGAAACCCTATTCACACACGGCATTGACTTCAGCCAAAATCTGGTCGTCGGTGCAATGCTGTAACTGTACGGCCTTGGGCGGACAGGTGGCGTTACACAAACCGCAACCCTGGCACACTGTTGGGAGTACTTCCGCTTTTTGTGAGCCGTCCCGCAAGGTTTTCCACTGAATTGCCCCGAACGGGCAGACCTCAATACATTTTCCACAAGAGATACAGACACGTTCATTAACGAATGCCACCTGTGGGTCTGTTTCGATCGTATCCCGTGAAAAAAGGACCAAAACCTTGGCTGCCGCGGCACTGCCCTGGGCAACCGAAGCGGGAATATCTTTGGGGCCCTGGCACACACCTGCAAGGTAGACCCCGGCAGTATTTGTTTCCACGGGGCGCAGCTTGGGATGACTCTCCATATACCAGCCGTACTGGTCATAGGAAATACGCAGTTTTTCAGCAAGTTCTCTTGCACCGTCAGAGGCTTCCAAACCGGTTGCCAGAACAACGAGATCGGCCTCTATGTCCATTTGAACACCCATCAAGGTATCCACACCCTGAACGATGAGCCTGTTACCTTTGGGATAAATTTTGCCGACACGTCCGCGAATATAATTAATGCCGTATTCTTCCTGAGCACGACGTACAAATTCATCGTAATTTTTCCCGGGAGAGCGGATATCCATATACGAGACATAACAGTTGCAATCCGGCAGATGGTCCCGTGTAATAATCGCCTGCTTGGCGATATACATACAGCAGACTCCGGAACAGTATGGACGGCCTACGGATGCATCCCTGGAACCGACGCAGGAGAGGAAGACGATATCCTTGGGTTCCCGGCCGTCGGACGGACGAACAATATGTCCGCCATAGGGACCTGAAGCACTTAGAATACGCTCATATTGAAGAGAAGTAATGACATCCGGATATCGGCCTCCACCGTATTCCCCATATACCGAATAATCGAACATATCGTATCCTGTAGCAACGACAATAGCCCCGACTTCTTCCGTAATTATTTCATCCTCCATGTCAAAGCGGATAGCGTCTGCGGGACAGACCTTTTCACACTTTCTGCACTTGCCCTTGGTCAGATAAAGACAGGATTCAGCATTTATACGCGCTCTTTTCGGAATGGCCTGGGGAAAGGGGATATTGATTGCAGTGGTGCTTCCCAGGCCTTCATTGAACTTGTCATGGGTCTTTTTCGAGGGGCATTTCTGAGTACACTCCCCGCAGCCGGTACAGGCGTTCCAATCAACATACGTTGCTTTTTTACGTATTTTTACCTTAAAATTGCCGATGTAACCTGAAACCGATTCGATTTCGCTGTAGGCATGCAGACTGATGTTTTCTTTTTGAGATATATCAACCATTTTGGGCCCCAGAATGCATGAGGAACAGTCAATGGTCGGGAATGTCTTGTCAAGTTTAGCCATTTTCCCGCCAATGGTCGCCTCCCGTTCCACCATGACCACATCCAGGCCGCCTTCCGAGCAATCCAGGGCCGCTTGAATGCCAGCAACCCCTCCGCCGATAACCAAAACTCTTTTGTTAATCGGTACCTTTGATGAAAACAGAGGATGGTTTAAGCGCAGTTTTTCTACGGCCATGTGAACCAGGTCCATGGCTTTGAGTGTATTTGATTCCCGGTCGTTGTTGACCCAGGAAACATGTTCCCGGATATTGGCCTGTTCGAACATATAACGGTTCAGCCCGGCCTTTTCAACAGCCCGGCGAAAAGTAGGCTCATGCATACGCGGCGTACACGCCGCAACGACCACTCCCTGCAGACGGTGCTTAGTGATTGCTTCCCGTATTTCTTCCTGCCCGGGTTCCGAACACGTGTACATGTAATCCGTGGCATAGACCACATCCGGATATTCCAAAGCCTTACGGGCTACAGCTTCCGTATCTACCGTCTTTGCAATGTTGGTCCCACATTTACAGATAAAAACTCCGATACGCATTTTTTTCTACCTTATTTCAGTTCGTCAGACGGTTTCCTTGAAAAGATTATCGGCGTTGACAAACAGCTTGTGAATGCCGAGTTCTTTCAAATCGATTCCCAGAGCATAACCAATGAGCTGGGTAATGTAAGGAACCGGAATTTTAAAATTACGATGACAAAATCGGTTGACTTGGCTCTGGCGAAGATCCAGATTCTGCTGGCACAGCGGGCAGGCAACGGCAACGGCATCAGTTTTCAAGCTCTGGGCCATATCCAGAATTCTTCCTGCCAACTTGCCCACGATATTATTTATTGTGACCCCGTAGGCTGCTCCACAGCACTCTGTTTTATAAGGGAAATCAGGTACTTTTGCGCCTGCTGCCAGGAGGAGTTCATCCATGGAAACCGGGTTCTCCGGGTCGTCAAACTCGGCAAATTCCGGCGGACGTGAGAGCAAACAGCCATAATACGGAATAATAACCTTATCCGTAAGAGGTTTCTTGATGCGTTCCTTGATTTTTTCTACTCCGACCTCTTCATATAATAATTGAAGCACTGAAATTACCTTGATTTTACCTGAAAAAGGCATGTTCAGAAGATGAGCAAAATCCTGTTTTTGATCGTTGTAAACCTTGATGGCGGTTTTAAGAGACTTAAGGCAGCTCGGACACGGGGTCATGACCAGATCAAAGCCTTCTGCTTCCGCCAGTGCCAGATTTCGTCCGGCCAGAGCTGCGCCAAGCAGGGGGTCATAGGAATTCGACGGTGTTGAGCCGCAACAATTCCAATCGGGGATATCTACCAAGTCAATATTCAGAACCTTGCACAAAGCCCGGGTGGATTGATCGTACTCGTTGGCCATACCTTCACAAGAACATCCGGGATAATAGGCGATACGTTTAGGCATTGTTTTCTCTACGTTCATAGGTTAATCTTTGTGGGATTTTTTTTGATATTCTTTAAAGCGTTCAAAAATATCGGCGACCTCTTTCTTTCCCTTTATTTCCGGTGGTTTCAGGGCCAGCTTGCCCTTCATCAGTACCCGTGGTACCAGATCCACATCCGTAAAAGGTTTTTTGGCTTTAAGGTTGTACATCACGATCAAGCCTGATTCAAAGAGGCGGCCAAAGGTTTTTACCGAATTAAGGAATTCATCATAAAAGACTTGAATATTCCTTATGGAAACGGCGCCTTCCTCAAAGGACATGGTTCTCAACACCTTCATGACCCCGGCAACGTCAATATTGCACGGACATCGCGTGGTGCATGCCTGGCAATTTGCACACAACCATATGGAACGAGCCTTTAAAACGGTATCCTTTTGACCCAACTGAACCAAACGCATAATCTGGTTGACGGGATAATCGTAAACATCCGTATAGATGCAACTGGCGGTGCAATTGCCGCACTGGTAACATTTGACGATATTTTGCCTGCTTTCCTTTTCAACCCGGCGGATGAAATCCGTATCACAGGTTTTTTGCGGGAAAAGAACATTAAGGCGTCCCATACTGTTTTTTATTCTCCTGACCCGGATAAACCGAAGAAATTAAAAGTGAGCTAAAGTGAATGAGCCGCTTCGCTCCGTCTTTTTTTATAAAATTGACAAAATACCTCAACTTTAGGCACTTTAGCTCACTTTAGTCACTTCACACTTTTTTTAATTGCTGCTCCCCTCGTAACCGAAATCGACGAGCAACTGTTGATATTCGTATTTTACACGCTGATACATACGGGCATTTTCAATGGCCAGCGCACATTGCAGAGCAATGCCCGTGGCGAACTGTTTTTCCTCTTCGGTAAAGGGTGGGCGGTCTTCCGAAAAAAGTCGTAACACGCCAATGATTTTACCCCTTGCGGCAAGAGGAATGGAAAGGATTTTACGAATTCCCTCCTTGATGACTTCATCGGGGTACTGTATGCGTGGATCCGTATAAACGTCGTCAATGACAATTACTTTTCCGGCCATATTTTCAGCGATACTTTTTGCGGCCTCTACATCTCCCTTTTCAAGGAACTCCTTGCTCAGGCCGCAAGCTTCAGCCAGGTACAGATTTTGTGTTTTGGCATCCAGCAGACGTACCGTCGTACCTTTTATCTTAAACAAATCCGTGATTTTGGTGACGACAAGTTTCAAAACCTTATTAATGGTGAGTGTCGAGTTGATTGCACTGCTGATCTCCTGGAAACCGTGCAGAAAATTTCGTTCGCGCTCAATTAAAGTGTTGATGCGGCGTTCGTAGATAACGGATAAGATTCCTCGAGAGACAAGCGCTTCGGCAAATTGTAATTCTTCTTTGGTGAAATCACGTACCTTGCCGTCAAACATAACAACGATGGCGATGGGTTTCTGGTCCACTTCAATGGGGATGGCCGTAGCGGAACGTATACCTTCAATCATCATTGTATCATAGTCGGCGCTTTCTTCCATGTTCTCCACTTCCCTGATGCTGATGGTTTCCTTCGGAATCCGGAAACAAAGACTCTGGGACGACTTGCAGAAGTCGGAGAAAAGGAAATTTTCGGTCAAACCATAGCTGGAAAGCAATTCCAGGGCGCCTCCATCGGTCGGTTTAATTTTGATCAGACACCCTTTCAAATCGAGACTTGTCGCCAACCGCTGCGCGATGAGATTCATGACACTGCGGTTATCGGCTCCATCGCACAGGGCGCGGTTTACTTCCACAAATTGTGTCAAATAGTCCACTGAACTCATTCCCATACTCCCTTCTGAGAGCTTTGCATGACGTTGAAGGTTTTAGCAGAGCTCTTCTTTCCAATTCCATTAAATGCCCGTAAATTTAGTTTTTTTAAGAGACGCTTCGCAGTTACCGTTCAAAAAAAGTATTTACGGCTCCGATACGAAATCCTTCCCGGGCTTTAGGTAAACGTGAACATGCATTTTTTATTTCCACATCATTAATAAAGGGTGTTAAAACAATAGTAATATTTCTTAACAATATCAAATAGTTACGTTAAAGCGATATTTTTATATAACCTTTTGATTTTATTATCAAAAATATACATCTTTTTAACACCCTTTAATAATAATGAAGAAATTCAAAGTTGTGAATTTTAATCTTAATAATAAGCAAGCTGTACTCTGTATCCATTTATTAATGGGTTGTCAATGCATAAATTGAGTATAATAAGCCTTTTTCCCATGACCTGTTTTAAAAGCCATAGGTTGTGATATTCTTGTTTTTTCATCGATTTATCGTGTTTTGTGTTGTTGAATTTTGGAAAAAATAGTAGACTGTTAAATAATTTCTCCATTATTTTGTCTGCGTTCCTAAAAACCCGGTTCTTAAGTTCTTGACAAAATAAAGTATTGAAAGTAGTTTCCCCCTCACAGATATTAATGCATAAAAAAACCTTACATATCAAAGGAGTATCTTTATCCATGACCCTTACAAAAACACAGATAACAGAATCCATTCGCCAGAGACACAGCTTTTCCAAAAATGAATCTTCCGATGTGATTGAATCGCTTTTGGAAATAATCAAGGATACATTGGAAAATGGGGAAGATGTTATGATCAGCGGATTCGGGAAATTTTGCGTAACTGAAAAAAAAGAACGGAAAGGAAGAAATCCGGCAACCGGAGAAGATATGATACTGCCCAAAAGGCGAATCGTAACGTTTAAATGTTCCGGCAAGTTGAAGGAAATGATTAACAAATAAAAAACAAAAATTCAAACATGTCACCTGAAAGCTCGTTTTTTGTTTGTATGTCCGTTTCCAGCTCGAGTATTGCTGCCATTGTTCTGGTTGCCATCTTTGTTGGCCTTGCACTGAACGGTCTGGCGGATTTTTTGAACCTCAAGATGTTGAGGGATGAACTCCCTGAGACCTTCCGTGGATTGTATGATGCAGACCGTTATCGCAAGTCTCAGGAATATTTGCGTGTAAATACCCGTTTTGAATGGGTTACCTCCACGTTTAATATTCTTGTGTTTCTGGTATTCTGGTTCGGAAAAGGATTCCCTCTTCTGGATCAATGGGTTCGATCCTGGAACCAGGGGGCTGTTTTGACCGGCCTGATATACATAGGTGTTTTGGCCTTGTTTAAATCGTTTTTATCTTTGCCGTTCAGCATTTATTCAACCTTTGTGATTGAGCAGCGCTTTGGATTTAACAAAACCACATGGCCCACCTTTATGATGGATCTGGTTAAAACCCTGATTATTTCGATACTGCTGGGAGTACCGCTTTTAGCGGGGATACTTGCTTTTTTTGAATATGCCGGGGCCGATGCCTGGTGGTATTGCTGGATAGCCATTACTTTATTTATGCTTTTGGTTCAGTTTATAGCGCCGACCTGGATTTTGCCTTTCTTTAATAAATTCAGCCCTATCGAGGATGGTGAACTAAAAGATTCCATAATGTCTTATGCGCGTTCCATAAATTTTTCTCTGGAAAATATTTTTGTTATGGACGGCTCCAAGCGGTCAGGGAAGTCCAATGCTTTTTTTACCGGTTTTGGTAAGCATAAGCGTATCGTCTTGTTTGACACGCTTATTGCACAACACTCCGTTTCGGAACTGGTGGCAATTCTGGCGCATGAAATGGGGCATTACAAAAAAAAACACATTCTGAAAGCAATGATTATCGGCATTGTGCAGACAGGAATCATGCTGTTTTTATTGTCCCTGTTCCTTTCCTGCCAGGGGCTTTTTGATGCATTCTACATGGACCGAAACTCTGTATATGCGGGACTGATTTTTTTTAGTGTTTTATATTCACCCATACATTTTTTTCTGAAGCTCTTCATGCACAGGTATTCCCGCAAAAATGAATATGAGGCGGATCAATTCGCCGTGGAAACAACCAAAGATCCCCGGTCTCTGTCCGATGCCTTAAAAAAACTTTCGGTTCATAACCTTTCCAACCTTATTCCCCATCCTTTCTATGTGTTTTTAAATTATTCCCATCCACCGGTTTTGGAACGATTAAAAGCGATTTCAGAACTATGAAGCTTTAAAAAACCTGTTTGAAAAATGTATTGCAGGCCCACGTCCCAGGCTGTATTTTTTAAAGAAGGAGCAAAGCGACACATTAACTTTAGCTCACTTCAAACTTTAGCTCACTTTTCCGGTTTATCCGGGTTAGGGTTTGTTTGATATGTTTCAAAAAAAAGTTCAGGTATTATGGAATAAACAGGTCTGCCCATCATATTACAGAATCGGTTTAAAATGCACCGGTTATTCGGATGCAAAACCCGGTCAGTTCATCATGTTACGGATGCCGGACAGGTCGGCGGCACTTCTTTCCCGTCCTTTTTCCATAAACAGATGTATTCCAAAGCATGACGGCATAGAGGGCATTGAAGTTCTTTACAAGGTAGTAGGAAATCGTACGGCAAAACTTTCCCGTGTCCAAAAGGGCGAGTCCGTAATTATTCTTGGGCCCCTGGGCAATGGATTTTCTGTTTCGGAAGAATGCCGGCGTATATATATTGTCGGCGGAGGGGTCGGAATCGCTCCAATGCTTTTTCTGGCATCTTCCCTAAGAAACAGAAATGTTGACTTGTCGGAAAGTAAAGTTTTCGTGGGAGGAAAAACAAAGGATGATCTTTTGTGTGAAGATGACTTTTCCCCCCTTGGAATTGGTGTGCAGAAAACAACTGATGATGGAAGTGCGGGGGAAAAGTGCTTTGTTACCGAGGCACTTGACAGGGCCATGGCAGAAAAAAAACCGGATATCGTATGCGCATGCGGGCCTTTTGCAATGCTGAAATCTGTTGCCGGGATTGCGAAAATGCATCATGTGCCCTGCCAGGTCTCTATCGAGACAATAATGGCCTGCGGTATCGGCGCCTGCCTCGGGTGCGCCGTGGAAAAAAGAGATAATCCCGGAAAATACTGGCATGTCTGTGTAGACGGCCCTGTTTTTGACACAAGTCTCCTTAAAATGTGAATTTATACGTTGTTATCCGGGATAAACCGCAACCAAAATTATTTGCCACAAAGTCACAAAGACACAAAGTAATATTTTTAGATCATATTCTTCGTGTCTTTGTGTCTTAGTGGCGAAACGAATCTTTTTTGCCATAAAACGCACAAATTTCAGAAACTAAGGAGAAATATTATGGAAGAGATCCAAAGTATCAAGTGTTTGCTGGAAGAGATATATGGTGAAGAAAAGGGAAGCCTGGCGTTTAATAAAATTTCTGCCTTGCTGAAGGGGTTTCCGGTTAAAAAGAGAAAGAAGAAAGACTATTATTCCCAGGAAGATATCGTTCTGATAACCTACGGCGACTCTTTGAACAGGAAAGGAGAGCCCTCCCTGTCCGTTCTTTGTGAATTTGCCGGGCAATATTTCAAAGGGGTATTTTCAACCATACATGTTCTTCCCTTTTATCCGTTTTCCTCAGATGACGGTTTCTCTGTCATCGATTATTTTGCAGTCAATCCTGAACTTGGATCATGGGACAATATCAATGCATTGGGTAAAGATTTCAAGCTGATGTTCGATCTTGTGCTGAATCATGTTTCCGCAAAGAGCAAATGGTTTGAATATTATCTCCAAGGGAAACAGGGGTTTGAAGAGCTTGCGTTTGAAGTGGATTCTTCCATTGATTTGTCCGGGGTCACCAGACCCAGGTCGCTGCCGCTTTTAACCGAATTCACGAAAACTTCCGGGAAGACCGTGCATGTGTGGACAACATTCAGTTCCGACCAGATCGATCTTAATTATAAAAGTATCGATGTTCTGGAGAAGATGATTGAAGCCCTTCTTTTTTATGTGACCCAGGGCGCAACCTGTATACGCCTCGATGCAATCGCTTACTTATGGAAGGAGATCGGTACAAGCTGTATCCACCTGAAGCAGACTCACGACATGGTCAGGCTTTTTCGTAAAATATTGGATACAGTCGCTCCCGATGTCATGATTATTACGGAGACCAATGTTCCCCATGAAGAGAATATAAGCTATTTTGGCCAAGGGCACGGTGAGGCACAGATGGTTTATAATTTTACGTTGCCCCCTCTGCTTTTTTATTCTTTTGCAAATGAGGATTCAACCGTTTTATCCCATTGGGCAAAGGGGCTTGAGCTCAAATCGGATGAGAATTCCTTTTTCAACTTCACGGCATCCCACGACGGCATCGGGGTCCGCCCCCTTGAAGGAATTCCGGCAAAAGAGAAAATCGATCAACTGATTGAAATCGTGAAGGAAAACGGGGGTGAAGTATCGTATAAAAAAAATCCGGACGGTTCGGAAAGTCCCTATGAACTGAATATCACCTATGTTGATGCCTTGCTGGACAAAAAAAATAAGACCGATCCTTATCATGCAAAGAGGTTTCTGGCTTCACAGGCGATAGAATTTGTTTTTCCGGGTGTGCCGGCCGTATATATACACAGCATCCTCGGTTCTCACAATTGGACAAAAGGGGTTGAACAAACCAAAAGAGCCAGGACAATCAACAGACAAAAACTACAGTTGGATGATCTTTTGTCGGAATTGAATGATCCTGAATCATTTCGTTCCAGAATATTCTTTCCATATATCGAGTTGATCAAAACAAGAAGAAAACAGCAGGCTTTTCACCCGAACGCCGATTTTGAAATACTGGACGTCGATCCCAGAGTTTTTGCCGTCAAAAGATTTGTCAAGGAGCAGGTGATATTTGCATTGACAAATATTTCATCTCAGACACTTACGGTCTCATTATCAGGGGATGTTCCTCATATTATGAAGGATCTTATTTCAGGGGAAACTTTTTCCACAAGCTCAATTTGTTTAACCCCTTATCAGTACGTATGGTTAAGCACTTGAGTTTCAGAATCCTTCGGTTCGTTATTCCTGCGAAGGAAGTCCCTAACGGGGATACGTCCCCTGTTGATAAATATGGTCGTAGTAGTATTCATAATATTCTCTGTTATCGGAACCGGATTTGTCGTCGGATGACGCGGATTCTTTCATGTGATTTTCCAACCATAAATTTTTGGCAAACGAGTAGAGAATCTTTTTGACCATTTTAGAGTCACTCAGAATTATTTCTCTGTTCTCGCTGACAAATAGATCGGTTTGAGTGATGACAGCCTTGATGTTCCTGATATATTCCGTGTCATCAAGACGGTTTTCAATAAAGTCTTGATACAAACCGATAATAATACTTTTGGTGACGCCTTCAATTGCATCAATGCATTTCATCATAAACGCGGCAGGAGACCCCGTCTGAATCTTTTATTCTATCGAATCCAACAGGTTTCTCCGAAATGGGGGACGAATGCTGAAAAGCCATTGCCATTCAGTTTTTTGGCAAACGCCAGAGACTGATCCTCTTCTCCATGAACGACGGCAATCTTTTTGATATTCAGATTCGATTTATTGAGGAATCGCAGCAGTTCCCCCTGATCCCCATGAGCACTGAAACCGTTGAGTTTGACCACTTCGGCCTTTAATGGATAATATTTGTTCATAAATTTCAATACAGGTGGCCGGCCGCGTCTGCCGGCTTTCCGGTACGCGCGTCCTTCTTCCAGAATTCGCCGTCCTAACGTATTTTGAGCCATGTAGCCGACGATCAGAATGGTGTTTCGCTCATTGTGGATTTTATAGCGCAGGTGATGCAGGATGCGGCCGGCTTCGCACATGCCTGAAGCTGCGATGACAATATGCGGCTTTTCCTCGCGCATTAATTCCATGGATTCTTCAACCGAACCGATAAAATGCATCCGTTTAAACGAAAAGGGATTGATTCCCTGGTTGAGAAAGTTCTCATGGGTTTTGAGGTCATAGACCTCCGGATGCTCTCCGAAAACCCGGGTCAGGTTTTTGGCCAGCGGACTGTCAACATAAACCGGAACACTGGGAATTCGGCCTTCATTCCGAAGCTCATGCAGATCATACAGAAGCTCCTGGGTCCGTCCATAGGCAAACGCCGGGATCAACAGCGTGCCACCGCGGTTGACGGTTTTTACGATTACATCTTTTAACAGGTCTTTCATATTTTCGGTCGGTTCATGATGGCGATTGCCGTAAGTGCTTTCCATAATCAGCAGGTCAAGATCCCGGTCTTCTTCATCGAAAACCAGCGTTGGATTTTTTAATATGGGCCGGTTGAACCGACCGAGATCGCCGGTAAATCCGATTTTATAGGTGCTGCTGTTTTCGTGCGCTGTTATGATGCAGATGGCGGAACCCAGAATATGACCGGCATCGTAAAGTTTGCAGGTCATATTATTGCCGATTTTAATCGGATAGCGATAGGAATAGCCTTTAAAAAATGAGAGGGCATGCCTGGCATCTTCGATATTGTACAGGGGCTGCACCTGTTCCAGGTGATGTTTGACCATCAGATCGTTGATGACGTCAACATTCAGTTCATGTCCGTCTTTTTTCAAAAAATTCCTGATTTTTTGGACTTTTTTGGGGGAAAGCTTATGGGTGTGTTGCGATCCTTCCACCTTGTGCAGAAAAGAGCGGACTGCTTTATAATTGAGATAGCGGGCATCCGATTCCTGGATAGAGGCAGAATCCAACAATAGATATTCGCAGGCATCCGACGTGGCATCGGTACAGATGATACGCCCCTGAAAATTTCGATTTGTTAGAAGCGGTATCCGTCCTGAATGGTCGATATGGCCGTGAGACAACACGACATTCGTTATGATGGCCGGATCAAACGGAAGGGTTTTATTCTTTTCGGCACATTCTTTTCGGCGGCCCTGATACAGGCCGCAATCCAGTAAGATCCGGTCGTTTTCCGTCATAACCAGATGCATTGAACCGGTTACTTCCCGTACGGCACCGTAAAATGTTACAAACATAATATTATGTCCTTTTTACTTTAGAGTGGACGCATAAGGTTTTTGCATCCAATTAATTCAATTGGTTACATAATTTTATTGTAAATCATTGTAAAAAATACTTTTTATTTTACTTTGTAATGATAATAAATTCAGCATTAGGGACTCGGCACGAATAAAGTGTCCCAGATAGCGCTCATGTTCAGGTCAGATTTATTCGATCCGAAATCTAATTGCCACAGGAATAGTCGTTCTATTTCGAGGACGATTTGATTGAGTATCGAATAAAGATGGCCTGAAGAGGAGATGCTAAATGGGATAATTTATTTGTGCCGAGTCCCTTAATAGGCATTTGGCGTTTATAGGTAGTACTTTTTGTAGTAATATTTACAAAATAATTAAGTAAACTTTTAGTTTAACGTTTTGATAAAATGGTATTTTTTTAGTTTGTGCGAAGGCTCTATAATTTTGTATGCGATTAGGTCACTATGTTGCGAGTTTAGTTCACACAATATAGTTTTTCACATACACTTTCCACCGAAAAAATAATTTACCCTGTAAGCGGTTTAATCATCATAGCTGAATATCTCCGGAGTACGAAACATACGGTTTCGTACGAATCAAAACTGCGAAAGTTTATCTTTCGCACTCTAAGATTATATTTGCAAGCAACTCATTTTAATTGTTATGATAGTTATATTTATTAAAGTCCCCTTGCGGCTGTGGCCAGGCAATGTTTTTACTGACTGGCCGCTCGCCTCTTATGGCAACCGTTTACTGAAAATAAAAAAAGACTAAAAATTATGAAATGGCAGAATCTTATTTTTCAATTCAAAATCACATTGCAAGATATTGACCCGCCGATTTGGCGAAGAATTCAAGTCCCTGCAAAATATTCTTTTTGGGATCTGCACGTAGCAATACAAGATGCAATGGGGTGGTTTGACTGCCATCTCCATGCATTCCGATTTAAAAGGCCACACGGAAAGAAAGTTATTGAAATCGGTATTCCGATTGATGATGATATGGTCATACTTCCAGGTTGGGATGAACGCATTGCCGATTATTGGGTGGAACCCGGGAAAACAATAGATTATGAATATGACTTTGGCGACGGCTGGCGTCACAAAATTCTGCTTGAAGGAATATTGTTGAAAGAAAAAGGTGTCAGGTATCCCAAGTGCATTGACGGTGAGCGTGCCTGTCCGCCCGAGGATTGTGGTGGTGTCGGTGGGTATCAAAACCTGATTGAAATTTTACGAGACCCCGGTGATGAAGAGTACCAAAGCACCATGGAATGGTTAAGTGGGTGGTATGGACGATACGATCCGGAAGCTTTTGACGCAAAGAGGATTAAATTCGACAATCCGAAGAAGAGATGGAAAATGGCCTTCTCAAAGCCTCATTGAACAACTATCAACAAAATTAGTTATTTCCCGTCTGAACTTCTCAATCCTTTCCCTGTTGGGATTTACTCAATTCCGGTTCTTTTATCATATAATGCCTGCAAACAACAACCCATGAGGACTATTCCGGCTGCCTGCCGGTCAAAGCCCTGCAGGCAACTGCATATCGCAAACAGACAAAAAAATTGAAAGATCGGCCGGAAGGAGGCTCTTAATATTGAGCCGTGCGCCACTGAAGGGGTTAACAAAGGCGAGTCGGCAACAGTGAAGGAAAATGCGGGGCAGTTCGGCGGGGCACGGACCGCCGTAGCGACGGTCGCCGAATAGAGGGTGCCCGAGGTCGGCGAGTTGGCGGCGGATCTGGTGTTGACGACCGCTGTGCAATTTCAGTTCAAGCAGCGTTGCTTTGTTTGTGCGAGTCAGAGCGCAAAATTCGGTCAGCGCTTCCTTTGGTTTGCCTTTGGCCGGAATCGTGGATTGTAGTTTTACGCTGCCTGGCGTTTTACCGGAGGCAAGGGCCAGGTAGTATTTATCGACGTCATGATGCATGAACATCTTGCCCAGTTCACTGCAGGCCCGTTTACCCTTGCCGAACAGGACCGGCCCCGAGGTGTCCAGATCCAGACGGTGGATCGGGGCAACCTTGAATGGATTACCACGCTGTTTAAGTAAGTTTTCGACCCGGACGGTCAGGTTGTCGTCTTCATGACCGACGCTGGAATGGATTGCCAATCCGGCCGGTTTGTCGACGATCAGAATTTGCCGGCTTTCGTAGAGGATGGTCAAGTCAATGACCGGCGGCGGAGGCATGTCGATCAGTTTGCGAAGACGGCCACTATCGGGCAGCTTGACCCTATCGCCGGGATTAAGGTGGTCCTGTGCCGTAAAGGGTCCTGTTGTACCGTGAACCTTGCCTTTTTTCAGCAGTTGCCGTAAGTATCCTTTGGGAGCAGCCGGGATGCGCTGTTGCAAAAATTCGAGAACGGTCAGATTGCTTTGGGATTCTTCTACAGTAAACATATGCATGGCACGAAGATAGCCGTTGCAGCGGAAAAGGACAAGAGAAAAGTCGGAAACCACACTTGAAATACACACGGAAAGATAACTCATGACAATCAGAAAAAGTCAACTACCCCTCCTGAATCTATTCAGGAGGGGTAGTTGACTCTCGTAATAACGCGCGGCTTCCCGAAACTCCTCGTCGGCCTCCGGGAGAAATGATTCAGTTATCACGATATCTCACTAATAGCCCGGCGAAATACATCTTCAGCTGGTATACCCTGGACCTTACCTTCCCGGTACTCTTGAAGTCGACGTTCAGCCTCTTGCATCCATAATTTTTCGATCTCAAATGGGGGGGGGCTCGTCCAAGCTGACCAGAAGTCGCTGGGCAAGTTCTGCCCTTTCTTCGAGGCTTAGGTTCATTACTTCTTTGGCTATTTGTTCTAACTTCATAACTTCAATCCTTTCTTTTAGGCCCAACAGTTCTTGGCTGAGGGACGCGGCGCTTTATGCCGCGTCCCTCTTGAGCCGGTTGTTGTGTGCCGGGCACGGCACACGTCTTAAGGGTGAGCCTACATTTTCCAATTATGGAAGTCAAGGCAAGTCCCAAGCCCAGCCGGATGGAGGCGAAGGGCATAGTGTTATCACAACGGGGTATCCGGTGACGGTGCTTCGGAAGGCAGTGGCTCCGCTGAGGCGGAGGGGGTCAATTTAGGGGTCAAGTCTACTTTTGACCTTTGGATAAAATCATACTGAAAAATATCCACAACAACATAATTGATGGTATAAAGAACTACAACTGCACACGTAAAACCGATCAACAGTCAAAAGTAGACTTGACCCTATTTCTTTTTTTACAACGGACTGATATTTTAGCCGTTTAATGCCCGTTTAGTTTTTTTCATAAACATGTTGACACTTCCATTTGTCACACTGTGTTCTTTCAGGCTTTCAATATATTCTGAGTTTTCCTTTATCCATTTTCTCAGTAGCAGGTTACCTCCCAAACGGTACTTAACCCTCCACCCCCTTTTTTTTCTGTATGATGTAAGTATCCGCTTTAAACTGTAAAATCTTTTCATCTGGTTTACTATTGCCATTTGCATTGTATATGCCGAGCATTTTTCTGGTTTTACAACAACATGCATGCCATCATATTGTGTCCATTGATTGTGAAGTAATATGTCCCTGTTTTCTTCATACGCCCTTGTTCCGGGAAATGGCGTAAGGGAAAAAACCTGAATTGTATCTATGTCCGTTTCTATTGCATAATCGACAATATTTTTTGCTGCATCCGGATTATCCTTGCTGTCAACTACGAACATGCCATGTATGCCAATGTTATGCTTATGAAGATTTTCAACACATTGTTTTACAACATCCACTGTATGTGCCTTACCGTACCTATTTAGAGTTTCAGGATCAACTGACTCAATTCCCACATACACTATTCTGCACCTTGTCTCTTCCATCAGTTCAAGCAATTCATTGTCTGATGCAGCACTCACACACATTTGACCTGACCATCTTAACGGAACAGCATCTCTTTTTATCATTTCCCGCATCAACGATTTTGCACGTTTGGGGTTAGCACAAAAATTGTCGTCACCAAAACAGACGCTTTTGTGTTGAATAGGGCGCAGTTCCTCAATAACCTGTTCATGGGATTTAAACCTGTATTTCCTTCCAAAAAGTGGGGTAACACTGCAAAATGAGCAGTCGTGGGGACAACCTCTGGATGTAACAACTATTGGTGGGATATCATTATTGTTAATCTGAGGAGAAAGGGTAAAATCCGGTGAAGGAACTTCAGAAAAATTTACAACATCATGAATTTCATTGTGCTGAAAAGTGTTGTCTTTATTTTTATATGAAATACTTTTAAGTCCATTAGGAATTGCTCCCTTTTCAAGTATTTTAACCAATGAGAGAAAAGTTTCATCACCTTCACCTTTAATAACGTAATCACAATGATTTAATGCTTCTTCAGGCATAAATGATACATGAGGCCCGCCCATTACAACTTTTGTTCCCTTTTTTCTTAAATAATCTGACAGATTATAAGCCTCATTAATAGTGTTTGATAATGAACCAATACCCACAAGATCGTAATTTGCCAGATTCTTTTTTTCCGAGTCGGTCATTGGTTTTATCCATAAGTCGCACTTATAACCGTTCTTATTAAGAACTGAAGCTATAGTAGCAAGCCCTACGCGTGGTAAACAGGTTCGACTGTATACATGTGTCAGATCCGAAACAGCTTCAACAAGAGCAACCCTGTATTTATTCATTTTTTTTCCTTTGTTATTTTTGTCACGCAGTAATAATTTACTGTCAGATTAATACAAATTTCGGTTTTCAAATATCTTGCTTCTTAAAAGCATTGCATTTTTCTTTAGTCTTTAGGGGTCTCTTTAGGGGTCAAGTCTACTTTTGACCTTTGGATAAAATCATACTGAAAAATATCCACAAAAACATAATTGATGGTATAAAGAACTACTACTGCACACGTAAAACCGATCAACAGTCAAAAGTAGACTTGACCCTATTTTATAGGCCCGGCAGGGCGGATGTTGTTTTATCTGTGCCTGCTTTGATCAGCCGAACCGCCGGATACGCGACCCGTATGTCCGGTGTTGTGGGAGGGGCGCTCAGTGATGGGCGTCCCTATCCCTATATGTGCGGTTTATAATTCCGATTCATCAATTTCTGCTATCTTCATAAGATGCGTTTGCAACCCTATTTTCAATGGAGTGTTGCCATGAACAGGAACAGATATCCGGGCAGTGCTTCCAGCTTTGGTGTAAATGTGGTGGCTTCCACTGATACGCTTTAAGTCCCACCCTTTCGATTTCAACAGCCTGCAAAATCGCTTTCCGCTAATTGCCTTCAAACTGCTATCTCCATTACTTTGTCCTTATCTGATATCTCGATGTCTTGAATATCTACGGATAAACAACCCTCGACAGCTTCATAGATATTGGTAAGCAACTCATCGAAGGTTTCTCCTTGGGTCGCACAGCCTGGTATAGCGGGAACTTCTGCCCAATAGCCACCTTCTTCTGCTTCGTGGATTACTACTTTAAGTTTCATATATTCTACCTCATTTTGTGAGCACATAACGACGGAGATAAGCGGAAAATAGGCCGCAGGCCTATTTTCCGCTTAATTGATTTGTTGTGTGCCGGGCACGGCACACGTCTTAAGGGTGAGCCTACACCTTCAAATTATTGAAGTCAAGGCAAGTCCCAAGCCCATGCCCTTTAGTTATTTCCAGTCTGATCTTTTCGATCCTTTCCCTGAAATTCCGGTTCTTAACGATTTGTTTTTTGACTCTTTGAACGGCACTGCTGGTTGAGCTGAATCGCTTCAATCCAAATTCTCTGCCGATCGTCTCCAACGCATCGCCCCTTAATTGCCTGGCCAAATAAATCGCCACGTTTCTCGGCTCATTGGATACGCCGCGTTGG
Organism: Desulfobacterales bacterium; assembly: GCA_030589165.1. Taxonomy (GTDB): domain Bacteria; phylum Desulfobacterota; class Desulfobacteria; order Desulfobacterales; family JAFDHS01; genus JAFDHS01. The sequence goes on along the minus strand of JAUUWG010000005.1, from coordinate 191 downwards.
GATTTATCCAATACAGATTCATTTACCCTATAATGTCTGCAAACGACATCCTTTATCCTTTTTATATCCGGCGCCAGAACCGATGATGACGGAATCTCTTGATGGTCCTTTTGGAGATAAAATTTATCCCGGATCCGACGGATAAAAGCATCACTGCCCAACAGGGAAGGGCGCTTTTTTCTTTCAAAAAC
>JAUUWG010000012.1 GCA_030589165.1 Desulfobacterales bacterium | reverse complement strand
AATAAAGCGCCTCCGATCCCCCGCGAAGTATCACCGCATTTCCAGCCTTCAGACATAACCCCGCCGCATCAATGGTAACATTGGGTCTTGATTCGTAAATCATAGCGATAACCCCCAACGGTATACGCATCTTTGATACCTGCAAGCCGTTAGGCCGTTGCCATGAACCACTCATGGAGCCCACAGGATCATTAAGCTGTGAAACCTCCATTAATCCGTCCGCCATGGATGTAATTGTTGAATCATCTACCGTAAGCCGATCGATCATTGCATCTGAAAGTCCCATCTCTTTTGCACGATCAAGATCCTTTGAATTTTCTTTTTTGATATAGGAGGCATCTTCTTTAATCTTATCGGCTATTTTCAGCAAAGCCTCGTTCTTTTTGCCTGACGAACATCTTCCTATCTCCAGGGAAGCTCTCCTCGCGGCTTTTGCAATTTCCACCATTGTTGATTCAACAGACATCATGATTCTCCCTTTTGAAAATCTTTTATATAACCCGGATCAACCAGAAAAGTGAGCTAAAGTTTGAAGTGAGCTAAAGTTAGTGAGTCGCTTCGCTCCGTCTTTTTATATAAATTTGACAGAATTCCTCAACTTTAGGCGCTTTAGATCACTTTAGTCACTTCACACTTTTTTTAATCTATCATGACAGGCACAGGCATCATAGCGTACACTCACCCGTAAGCGCCAGGTTGTCTCTATGTATCACCTCATCATAAGGTTTATATCCAAGACGCGCTTCAATCTGACTTGACTTGAGTCCGATGATTTTACCTATATCGGCTGAAGTGTAATTAACAAGACCGATTCCCAGTCTCTCGTTACTGCTGTTTTTGAACTCTACAGGTGCACCGATACCAAATTCACCCTCCACACATACGATACCGCTGGGAAGAATGCTTTTACCTCTTTGAACAATTGCCTCGGTTGCACCGTCGTCAATCTTAATAAGACCTTTGGGCTTTAAGGTAAAGGCTATCCAGCATTTGCGACTTGCAAGCTTTTCTTTTTTTGGTACAAAAAAAGTCCCATATTCACCCCCTGAAAAGAGCCTTTTCAGAGTGTCCGGTTTCCCGCCGTTTGCAATCACCATGGGGATTCCGGCAGCGGTGACCTTTTTGGCCGCCTTAATTTTGCTGAGCATTCCACCGGTTCCGAGGGCACCGGGAATACCGCTTGCAAGTTTTTCAATACGCTTTTTTATAGAGGATACGATTGGAATCAATTCAGCATCCGGATTCATGCGTGGATCGCTGGAGTAAAGACCGTCAATATCGGTAAGATTGATTAGAATATCCGCATCCATAAGCAGGGTTATCATGGCTGAGAGGTTGTCATTGTCCCCGAATTTGATCTCTTCGACGGCAACGGTGTCGTTTTCATTTATGATGGGAACAACCTTCCAGGATAACAGGGTATAGAGTGTGTTTCGCGCGTTTAAGTAACGCTTGCGGTTAGAAAGATCATCACTGGTCAAAAGCACCTGGGCGACTTTTCGGTCGTAACGTTCAAATGCTTTTTCGTATTCCATGATAAGATCCGCCTGGCCAAGCGCCGCAACAGCCTGCCGTTTTGGGATTTCATACGGTCTTTGGGTAAGACCGATCTTTTTTATCCCGGCGGCCATTGCTCCGGAAGAGACCAAAATGACCTCAACCCCGTCGGCCATCAGTTCACTGATCTGTCCGGCAACGGATCCGACCACCTTAATATTCAATCCGTACTTTTGAGTAAGGACTCCGCTTCCCACTTTAACCACAACACGCTTTGCCTGCTCAAAACATTTTTTTCTGTTATATTTCACTATGAGATCGTTATTGGCCTCTGATCTTTGCTATCATTTCAGCAAGCTTTAGCTTGAAATCTTTAATACCATTTCCTGTTTTAGCGGAAATTAAAAAAATTTTTTGCCCTTTTGCCGCCGATCGAAATAAATCCGCCGCTTTTTGCGCACCGGGCATATCAAGCTTGTTAAGAACGACTATCTGGGGTTTTTCCGCAAGCCTGTCACTATACCCGGCGAGTTCTCTGTTTATTGTCGTATAGCTATGAAGAGGATCGTCGAGATCAATGGAAGAAACATCGATAATATGCACAAGAATAAGGGTCCGTTCGATATGCTTTAAAAATCTTATACCCAGGCCGGCCCCTTTGTGTGCGCCTTCAATCAATCCAGGTATATCAGCTACCACAAAAGGCTCCCCCCAACCGGTTTGAACCACACCAAGATTAGGGGTAAGCGTGGTAAAAGGATAACCGTCGATTTTAGGACGTGCGGAAGAGATTACACTGATAAGGGTAGATTTACCTGCATTGGGAAGACCGATAATACCGACATCGGCAAGCAGTTTGAGTTCCAGCTTTAGAGTTGCGGTTTGGCCCGGTTCGCCGGGCTGAGCAAATCGTGGGGCCCGGTGGGTCGATGACTTAAAACGTTGATTTCCCTGACCTCCTCTACCGCCCTTTGCTACGATAAAGGATTCGCCCGCCTTAATAAAATCGCGTACGATTTCTCCGGAATCGGCATTGGTAACCACGGTGCCGGGAGGAATTTCTATAGTCAACGATCTACCATTCTTCCCGGCCTTATTTTGTCCTTGACCGGATCCGCCGTTTTCAACCTTAAAATTTCTTTTATATCGAAAGTGATACAGGGTGTGCTTTCGAGATGTCGTTTCTAAAATAACATCCCCGCCTTTACCGCCATCGCCACCGTCCGGCCCTCCATTGGGTATATACTTTTCACGCCTGAAACTTACACAACCCCGGCCACCGTTACCGGCCTGAACGGTAATTATTGCTTCGTCAATAAATTTCACACTGTATAAATACTTACTTTTTTACGTGAACGCCCTAATCGTTCATAGGAAACGATACCGTCAATCTTGGCAAAAAGGGTGTAATCCCTCCCCATGCCGACGTTTTCTCCAGGATGTATTCTTGTTCCAAGCTGACGCACCAATATATTTCCGGCTCTTACAATTTGTCCGCCATATCTTTTTACACCACGTCGTTGTCCGTTGCTGTCGCGGCCGTTTCTTGTACTGCCGCCTGCTTTCTTATGTGCCATTACTCTCGGTTCCTTTTATATTTTTATCCGGGGTAGGTTCTATGCTTCAATATTGTCTATCCTGATCGCAGTAAACTGCTGACGATGGCCTTGTTTACGGCGATATCTTTTCCGGCGTTTATACTTAAAAACAATAATTTTATTGGCCTTTCCCTGCTCAACGATATGGCCGCGAACCGCTATATTATCAAGAGCAGGTTGACCTATCCTCACATTTTCTCCATCTGAAAACATAAGGATCTTATCAAAAGAAAAAGGGTCGCCGACTTCCCCTGAAATTTTTTCGACTCTTAAAATATCGCCCTGCTTTACCTTATATTGTTTACCACCCGAAGTAACTACAGCATACATATTTCTATTCCTGTTCCTTTCTTCTTATTCACTTTTGTCTCTGGACCAAAGTGGTGAGAAATTCCTGCTTCACCAATGCACTGCCCGAACCGGATGCTCAGATCTTACGGCTTCTCCACAGGCTGTCACCGTAGAACCTACGGCCAATTGTTAATATTGTTTTACGTATGAACAAAATATCAGCTTGGTTTTTGCTGTTATATTTATGCGCAAAATAACACTTGCAAGTCATGTTGATAGAGAAGCCGACTACAGTTTAAAGCACCTTATAATCCATCGATCCACAAAATTTTTTATTTTAAGCTTTTTGAACCATTTGTCAAGCAAAAACCACGCTGATTCTTCTTTATACGGTTCCTTTGCAGCCGCTATGCTGAATGGATGATAAAAGAAAAGATTGATTCATATCATTTGTTAAAGTCATTAAAAAAGGGTTCATCCATAAAAGATAAACCCTTTTTTAAAATCATTTGATTAGGGACTCGGCACAAATAAATTATCCCATTTAGCATCTCCTCTTCAGGCCATCTTTATTCGTGCCGAGTCCCTTATTCTAAATCTATGCGGAAACTTCTTCCTTAACGGTTACCGCAATCTTCATCAGAATCGTCAGTACCAGTGCTCCTGCCGCATAGACCCCAAGAGTTATAATCAACTCTTTAGAGGTAGGAATATATTCCGTATAATGATGAAGCGGTGAAGGAACAAATCCGCCGGAAATCATCCCAAGACCTTTATCGATCCATGTACCGATGAAGACGATGAGACAAGTCCAGGGCAGAATTTTTTCATTTCTGCGGGTAGCCGGATTAACGAGAAACAAGATACCCAGGCCCATCAGAATAACGGACGCCCACATCCATGGTACCAGCGCACCATGTCCATGCACTCCCGCATACAAATATTTAAAATGATCCATATGTTCGGGTATTTTACTGTAAAATACGACAAAGACTTCGCAGGCCATGAAGAAGACATTCGCAATCAGACCGTAGGTAACGATCTTGGCAAGACTTTGAATAGCCTCCTTACCCGGATCAAACTTGGTAAATTTTCTTACAAAGAAGCACAACAGAATCAGTACTGCCGGACCTGCCACAAATGCAGAAGCGAGAAATCTCGGTGCGAGTATTGCGGTAAGCCAGAAACCTCTTCCGGGTAAACCACAGTAAAGAAATGCGGTTACCGTATGTATACTGAAAGCAAATGGAATTGAAATATAGATCAGGGGCTTTACCCAGGCAGGTGGAGCTATGTCGTTGCGTTCCGCTTCAAGGACTTTCCACCCGATCACGATATTTAAAAGAAGATAACCGTTAAGTACGAGGGTATCCCAGAAAAGAACGGAGGTTGGTGTAGGATGTAACCAGACATTCAGAATCCTGGTAGGTTGTCCAAGGTCTACAACAATAAAGAGTAAACACATGGTCAGTGCCCCTACCGCCAGGAACTCTCCCATAATGGTAATTTTGCCGAATTTTTTATAGTTATGCAGATAATAGGGCATAACCACCATGACTCCTCCTGCGGCAACACCAACCAGGAAAGTAAACTGAGCGATGTAAAAACCCCATGAAACGTCCCTGCTCATGCCCGTAATTCCCAGTCCGAAAGAGAACTGAACCAAATAACAGGCAAATCCGACAGCGATGACGGCAAGCAATGCCATCAACCATAACCAGTATCCCTTGCTACCTTTTAGCGCTGTATCAAGCATAATACCTCTCTCATACTATGTAGTAAATCGACGGCCCGGTACCCAGAGCCTGTTTACGTCTAATGGTATAATTTGTTTCCAACAATTTTCTTACATCAGACTCAGGATCCTCTAAATCCCCAAACGTGAGAGCACCTTCTGAAACCTCTACGCAGGCAGGCATTTCCCCTACGGCAAGTCTTTCAGCACAGAAATTACACTTTTCAACAACCCCTCTCATCCTTGTGGGAAATTCAGGGTTAATCTCCTCAATAAAGGGACGCGGATCTCTAAAATTGAAGCTTCTGGAACCATAAGGACAAGCCGCCATGCAGAATCTGCAGCCGATACAACGGTGGAAATCCATCATAACGATTCCGTCTTCACGTTGAAAGGTTGCTTTTGTAGGACAAGCTCTGACACAGGGAGCATCTTTGCATTGATTGCAAAGCACCAAAAACGGCAGGCCTTCTAATCTTTCATTAAGATACTCATTCGCCTTGGTCGGAAAAACGTGATGATACCCATCCTCCCATATCCACTTGATTTCATGATTTTTGTTCTCCATTTCAGGAACATTGTGGATACTGTGACAAGCTTCAAAAATCTTTGCGTTAATCTCTTCCGACAATTTTCTTGTATCTACGACCATACCCCATCTTTTTGCCGTAAGGGCTTCTTCTTTTGTCAAAAACTCAGCTTCCGGATTTTTACCATGCTCCTGAGATGATGCAAATGCATTCAAAACAGGGTTAGCTCCAATTCCTAACGCTGAAATTCCAGCTATTTTCATGAAGCTTCTTCTGTTGTTATCCATCACTTTTCTCCTTCGGCTCAATATGGCAATCCCAACAGTAGGGATTTACCGAAGCATAATTGTGGCATTTGTCACAAAATTCGGTTTTGTTGGAGTGGCAATCCATGCACGTATTGGAAAGACTCATATCAAATTTCTTACCGTCAGGGTTTACGTAAACCCTGTTGGCATCCCGTACCACAGTATCTCTCCATACATTAAGCAGCTGCATGTGTTCTGCTTTCATATAGCTTTTCGGCATGACACACTCTTTTGCCGCCTTTGCTTTGGGAGTCAATACCGGTTCCGGTGCAGAACTTGCAGCTCCCCTGTTATACCAGAAAGGGAAGGTAATAATTGCAAAAAAAATGATTAAACCGGCAATGATCTTTTTTTTATCATTCATCTGATTCGCCCTCCATTCCTAAAAGGGGTTCTCCACGCAAGTCAGTCGTTCTTTCTATTTCTCCCGGCAAGATCAGTGCATTGGCCACCATTTCATGAAGCCCCGTGACTCCAACTTCGGGAACCCAGTAATCCATCAGAGTCGGAAATACCGCTCTGTCGATTGCACATATACAGGCCAGCGTGTTAACTCCATGTTTTTGGTGAACATGTTTTACCGCATTGGCCCTGGGCAACCCGCCGGCCATTCTCAGGTCAATATCTTCGCCGGCATTCAAACCCGCCCCGCTGCCGCAGCAAAAAGTCTGTTCCCGTATGGTGCTTGCAGGCATCTCATAAAAGTTATCGCATACGTTCTTGATAACATAGCGCGGTTCCTCCAACAGGCCCATCCCTCTGGAAGTATTGCATGAATCATGAAACGTAACCTTCAAGTGATCATTTCGGCTTTTATCAAGTTCAAGCTTTTCATGTTTAATCAGGTCAGCCGTGAATTCGGCAATGTGCACCATCTTGGTTGACCGGGCATTCTCGAATACCGTTCCGGTTATTGGGGAAGTAGGTACCTCAAGAAAATCGGCAGGACCATTCATGGTATCCATGTACTGATTGATTACCCGCCACATGTGCCCGCACTCTCCACCAAGAATCCATTTGACGCCCAACCTTTTGGCCTCGGCATACATTTTCGCGTTGAGCCGTTTCATCGTCTCGTGGGAAGTAAAAAAACCGAAATTCCCTCCCTCGGAACCATAGGTGCTCCACGTTACATCGAGTCCGTATTTCACCTTTAAATAATGAAACAGCATCAGATACCCCATACACGTATACGTACCGGGATCGGCGAACACATCACCGGATGGCGTAATAAAAAGGATATCCGCGCCTTTTTTATTGTAATTGGGTGCGACGTTTACGCCGGTCAATTCCTCGATATCCTCGACAAAGAAATCCAGCATATCCTTAAACGCATGCGGCTGAATACCGAGATGGTTACCGGTCCGGTAACAATTGGCGACAGGGGTTGCTATCCAGTCGATGTTAAGCCCTAAAAGATTAAGCAATTCCCGACCGATTATGGTGATTTCAGCCGTATCGATACCGTAAGGACAAAAAACCGAGCAACGCCTGCATTCAGTACATTGAAAGAAATAATACCACCACTCTTTCAAAACACCCAACGTCATCGGTCTGGCGCCGGCCACTTTGCCAAGAATTTTTCCGGCGGTGGTAAAATCATTTCTGTAGACGGAACGAAGAAGCTCGGCCCGAACAACCGGCATGTTTTTCGGATCGCCAGTACCAATGAAGAAATGGCATTTATCAGCGCAGGCCCCGCATCTTACGCAGATATCCATAAACACCTTAAAGGTGCGGAACTTTTCAAGCCGATCCTTCATCCCCTGAAAAATTATCTGCTGCCAGTTTTTGGGCAGTTTCCAGTCGTCCTCAAGGGGATCCCAGCGTCTTGCATTGGGAAGGCCCAAAGTTTCAACACTTTTGGGGTTAGAAGCATAGCAATAGATCCCCGGTTTAATATCAACGGGAGTATCCATCCATCCCGTTCGGGGTGGTTTGTAATCCAGGTTGGATATTAATTCATCCGGCTTTAGTTCTTCTGACATTATATTTACTGTTCCTTTCTTCTTATTCACTCTTGCCTATGGACCAAAGTGATGAAAAATTCCTGCTTCACAGACATTGCCCGAACCAAATGCTTAGGTCTTACTGCATCTCCACAGGCTGTCACCGTAGAACCTACGGCCAATTGTTAATATCGTTTTACGTATGCACAAAATATCAGCTTGGTTTTCACTGTTATATTTATGCACGAAATGAATAATTACAATTAATGTTGATAAAAAAATCAGCCGCAGCCTAAAGCTCCTTATCCACTGGAAGCCCAGCCTCTATCATTTTTTCCCTGAAATCATCTTCATATTCTTCATACGTATGAATCTTGACAGGGTAATCCCAAGGATTAATATGTCTTTTTATACGGCTGTTGTTAGGCAGGTTTCTTGTGGGACTCAAAAAGACGCCTCCTGCATGCATCAGTTTACTGAAAGGAAAATAGGCCAAAAGAACGCTGACCAGAAACAGATGCACATAAAAAGTGACTCCCACACCTTCGACAACGACGGGATGAAAGGTTGCCAGCCCCATGGTGATCTCCTTAACGCCGACAACATCCACCTTGGTAAAATAACGCATCAGAATGCCGGTAGAAGCAACACCAATAATCAAAAACAGAGGGAAAAAGTCTGCGGCAAGCGAAATATACCTCATCTGTGGTATAACGATTCTTCTTAAAAAGAGATAGATTACAGCGATTAGAAGAAGCATACCGGACAGGAAAACTCCCGGCAGGCCGATCTGGAAGAAACCGTCCATCTTTTCCAATGCTCCGACAAAAAACGGAACGGGGTTGGTAAAAAACCTCAGATGTCTTACAAGTACGACAAGAAAAGAATAGTGAAATGCCAGCGCAAACAGCCACATCCATATTTCCCATGTATAGGAAAGTTTAACGCCGTCTTTGTTTAAGGCCATTTTGGTGTTCCTGAATAATGATCGGAAAAATAATATTTCCAGAATCATCCGGATAATAACACCACGGTTTGAAGAGGGATTGTCTATGCTGTTTGGCTTTATCCAGGAAAGGGTTTTTTGCTGGCCGCATGTTGTGGGAATACGGAAAGGCACCGCTGAACGGGCCCAGTCCATAACGCGATAGGCAAACCCGCCAATAAAAACAACTACAGCCGCATAGGGTATGACGACTCCGAATAAAACCTGTAGCCCGGCCATCTCAACGCCTGCATAAGCTATCAGGCAAAGCGCCAGAACAACCATGAGGGAAAACATGTACTTTAGATTCATTTAACCTTACCTCACTCGACGGCTCCTCGGCACCATTCAAATCATTTGGCATCATTCAGGTCAAAACCGAATTTTTTACGCCCCACAGAAATCCGGACATCACTTTAAAGGACATGGAACTCGTTATTAACCTTTCCTGATTTTAAACGATCCTGTTTGTTACCCGAAGCCTCCATCCTATAAAACTGATATTAGATTTTTTCGAGAACCGGCCCATCCTCCGGAAGCTCAGTGACCAAACCTGCCCTCTCAAATGCCCTGTAGATTCTGTTTTTCTCTTCAGTAGCCCTGAGCTGGTAGATTTTTTCCCTACATTCCATATATTTATCAAAAGCGATAAGACTAAGGTTATCAACCTTAGACTCAAACAACAACAACTCGCTTAAAAACCGATCTTGACTCAGTTCTTTTTTTAATGATTTCCTGATGACCTTTTTCAGCAAAAAAACAAAAGCGACCGCTTGTGAAGATGAGAAGATAGGCTGTATGGCTCTAATTCGGATAAGAGGATCTATAAAAGACATCATGGCTTCATGATCCATTCCCTTAAGAAGCTCATCAAATAAACCCTCCAAACTCTCCAAGGTAGTGTTTCCTACAGGATTGAGAAACATATCTTTCTGTTTCTTGAGGAATTTGGCGGTATCGGGGGGGTAGGTGTCAACCACTGATTCAAACCACTTTTTTACGATATCGGCCTGTTTCTGCTTAAGAATTTTTTCAAGCTTCATTGGAAATAGCGACCCTAAAATTGAAAGTAGTTGACGTCTTTAAAACGACGCTTTATTTTATTGATCTATGCTTCAGATTTAATCCAAGTTGACGTTTTATAACCAAATTGCAAGTTTATGTCAAGAACAAAGAAGGTAAACGAACAAGGACTTTGAACTTAAACCTTGAAACATTGTACAGCGTAAAATCAACTGATTTATGAACAAGGAGAAAAGGCATGCAGTTGCAGTATGACCTGCGATTAAATACAACGGCTTCCGGAACAGGCTATTTTTCCTGTTGCCCTGTAAAAGAAACGGATTTTGACAAATCACTTAACCACCTGCGGGCTCATCCCAATGATGAATTTATGCACAGAAATGCGCTTAAGGCAATTGCCGAAATGGATGAAGGCCAGGTCATGACACTTATAAAAGATGGCGGCCAAAATGATCCTCTTCTACTCGCTCTGTTGTATGAAGCCTGTTTATTGCATGAAAAATTTGCGAAGCTGCGCGAATGTTTTGACCTCTCCGGGGCAAAAAAACTTTCGGACCATACCCCGTTTCCGTATATCAAATCAAGTTTTATAGACGATCAAATGCTTCATTTTCAATGGACCGAAATTTTTAAAGAGAACATTTTCCATCACCGTCCCCTGCCCGCCCCGGTTCATGCAGGACCGTCCGAACTGTTCGAAAAAGAAAATCTTTCGGCCATTAAAAAAAACAGCGTGCATATCCGTCAAATCCATAAAAAGATGCTTGTAAAGCCAGTGGGTGAAAGGACGTTTGCTGCCCCTTCGCCCGAAGAAACAGCCCGTCATGCCTTGGATAAACTTCAAAAAATCAATATTTTTGCCGACATTGAAATGCGGCACATCGCATCCCTTAGCCCGTGCGCACTCCTCCGACAGTGGAAGCTTGAAATTTCCGTCATAAACGGAAAGCACAACTATTCACTTTCAGGGATTCAGACCGGCTACGGCAGGGGGCTGTCCTTAAATCAGGCCAGAGCGTCATATTTGATGGAAATCGTTGAGCGCTGCTCATCCTTTGCCAGTTTCGGTTCAAAAGGGACGTTGGGATACACCAAAGACTATTCCCTGGTCCATGCCCGTTACAGCGAGATTGCCCATGGAAAAACAAAAGCCCTGGACCCGAACCGACTGGTTCTGGAAGCACCATATAAAGATGAACCGTTACACTGGATTGAAGGCCGGGAACAAAAGGGTCATGAACTTAATCCGATCCTGGTTCCCGCGCAATGCGTCTTTTTGTTTTGCAACCTGGATGAAATTGCTCTGTTCAGCGGACTCGGCTCTACGGGTCTGGCCTCGGGGAACACCGAGCAAGAGGCAAAAAGAGCTGCATTGCTGGAAACTATCGAGCGTGACGGCGATGGCGTTACGCCTTACGATCCTAACCGGTGCTTCAGGATCAAAACCAAAGATGCGCAACTTGCGATGCTTTTGGCAGACTATCGGGCAAAGGGGATTCAGATGCAGTTCCAGGATATCAGCCCCTCTTTCGGAGTTCCTTGCTACAAGTGCTTTGTCATCGGACCGGAAGGACAAATCATAAAGGGCACAAGCGCGCATCTCAACGGCAAACAAGCAGTTTTGTCCGCCATGACGGAAACAGCCTACCCTTATCCCTACGGTCCTCCTTCATCCCCCGGACCGGAAAACCTCCCCACCGTTTACATAGAGGATCTGCCCGATTATTCCACCGGCGATGCAGGCCAAGACCTGGCTCTTCTTGAAACAGTACTCAACGCCAATGGGTTTGATCCTGTTTATATTAATCTGACCCGGCAAGATCTTGGCATACCCGTGGTAAAGGCAATCGTTCCAGGGCTGGAATTGATGGCGGATTTTGACCGGTTTTCACGAGTCAACCCCAGATTGTACGCCAATTATTTACAGCTTTTTAATGGATAAAAAAAGAAAAAGACCTACCTTTCCCAATTGCTTTCGAGATATTTAACACTGGGCCACAAATCATCTTTAGTGTGGGGCTCGATAGTAATGACCGGCGGGTCTTTTTTTAAAGTTTTAAGGTATTTAAAAATAGGTTTAAAATCTATCGTCCCCCGGCCCAATGCAAGATGCTCGTCCTCTTTACCGTTATTATCATGCAGATGAAACTGGTAAAGATATGATCCAAGGGATTCCAACCATGCTTCAACCGGAACTTTACCAAAAGCGGCCTTATGACCGGAATCCAGACAAAAACCTACGTTTTCGTTTTCAAGGTGCTCAAAAAGTACTTTGATATCATCAGGACGCCGTTCATAAACATTCTCCAGCACCAACATACCGCCCTCATCCCTTATACTTGCACCGAGCCACGACCATATCTCAATACTCTTTTCAATCCATAAGTTTCTTATATAACCAGAGCTTTTTTCTTCATAACCTGCATGACAAACCACTGTTTTCGGCTTAAAAACAGGAATCAGTTTCAGCATCCGTTCAAAACAATTCCGGGTCGTTTCTCTTACCGCCGAATCCGGAGAACCGGCATCCAACCCCATAAAAGGACCATGAAGGGTAATCGTTCGGCCGGATTTATGCAATTGATCTGCAACATTGCGAAAATCGGAAAGAGAATAGCGGTTCAAGGCCGCTGCATCAATACTGATTTCCGGATTCAGCCCGTACTTGATAAAAAAATCAAGAGAGGAGTCGTAAAGCATGGCGAATGGGATGTTGACCTGAATTTTATCAATAAGTTTTTGCATAATAAATAAAGTATGAAGTACCTAAAGAGATCTAAAGTTATCGTCATGCCCAATCATTTTCACGGAATCGTTGAATTCGTAGGGGCAGGCCCCCGTGCCTGCCCCTATCAATGAATGCCAACAAATAAATGGGGCAACCACAGACAATGGGGCAACCACAGGGGGTTGCCCCTACCATCTAATCTGACAAAGTCAAGTTAATACACAACGATTTTTTCTGATGATCCCGGCAATACTTCTCCGATAACAGCGGCGGCCATGCCCTTTCTCTTTAATTTATCAAGCATGTCATCGGCGCTTTGACGATCCACACAGATCAAAAGACCTCCTGAGGTCTGGGGATCAAACATGACATCCTGAACAAGACGATCCACGGAGGAAGAGAATTCCACCATTTCTTCCCGAAACTCACGGTTTTTAAAGGTTCCGGCCGGAACAAGTCCCATACCGGCATATTCCAGAGCTTCAGGGATGATCGGGAGAGCATCCGCTCTGATCCCTATTCCAAACCCTGAATCTACAACCATCTCGGCAATATGACCCAACAAACCGAAGCCGGTGATATCCGTACACGCGTGAACAGGATAATTGAGCATTATCTCCGCCGCATCCTTATTCAGCGTCGCCATGAGGCGGGTCACGCTTTCTATGATGCTATCTGAAGCGAGTCCCCCTTTTATAGCAGTATTTATGATACCCGTGCCCAGGGGTTTGGTCAATATCAAATGATCTCCCGCCTTAAGGTTCTTTTTTTCCAGAATACGGTCCGGATGTATAAATCCCGTAACAGACAATCCGTATTTCATTTCAGGATCCTCTACACTATGACCGCCCACCAGAACAACACCCGCCTCCTTCATTTTGTCCAACCCGCCCTTAAGAACTTGGCGGAGAATGGAAATATCCATTTGTTTAATCGGGAAAGAAACGATATTCATGGCCGTTTTAGGAACCCCGCCCATGGCATAGACATCACTTAAGGCATTGGCTGCAGCAATTTGTCCGAACCCGTATGGGTCATCTACAATCGGGGTAAAAAAATCCAAGGTCTGAATAATGGCAATATCATCAGTAACTTTGTAAACCCCTGCGTCGTCTGCCCTGTCCAACCCTACAATCAGATTTGAATCAACAGGCAATTCAAGCCCGCACATTGCTCTCTCCAGATCCGCTGGAGGTAATTTCGAAGCTCAGCCGGAGCCTCTGACGGTTTCCGTAAGGCGAAGAGCTCGGGAATCTTTTTGCTCTGTCATTTTTTTCCTCCTTTAAAATTTTGCGGTTTTCTGAAAATTCTTTTCCAAGGATTTTAGGGACTCGGCACAAATAAAGTGTCTCAGATAGCGCTCATGTTCAGGTTAGATTTATTCGATCTAAAATCTAATCACCACAGGAATAGTTGTTCTATTTCGAGGACGATTTGATTGAGGATCGGATAAAGATGGCCTGAAGAGGAGAGGCTAAATGGGATAGTTTATTTTGCTGAATCCCTTATAGCGCAGGAAAAGGTTCAGGATCTGTTTTTATATGTATTTTCAGGGTCAATAGGGACACCGTTAAGACGGACTTCATAGTGGAGATGGGGTCCTGTGCTTCGTCCCGTACTGCCGACCAGTCCGATGATCTCACCTCTTTTTATTATATCACCACTTTTTTTTAATGGTTTATTGAGATGCGCATACCGGGTAACCATTCCATGACCATGATCGATGACAACCAGATTGCCCAGCAATCCTTTTTTACCGGCATAGGTAACCTTTCCATCTGCCGGAGCGACTACCGGTGTTCCTTTGCACGCAGCGATATCCAGGCCCGGATGAAAACGTCGCCGAGCGGTAAAAGGGCATTTGCGGTATCCGAATCGTGATGATATCCAACCTTTTGTCGGACAAATTGAAGGCGTAGCGGCCAGAAGATTCCGTTTATCTTCAAGGCTTTTCAAAAGGGACTTGAACCCCTCCTGCTGCCTCGTTGAGGCCAGGTTCAGCATTTCCATATGCTCGTGTATCTTCTGCATCATGCTGTTGTGTTTTTCAGCAATATCGAGACCTGGACAAAGATCCTCCTCTATCGGCCCCCCCATACCCAAATTATTCGCCCCATCATCTGCATCTTCAAAGTCAGAAATAATTCGTATTTTTTTTTCAATTTTTTTCAATTCCACAAGTTTTGACTTAAAGGCATTGATTTCATTCGCCAGGTTTTGAATCTGATGATGTTGAAGGGTTATCTTATTTTGCTGGAAGGAAACTTTTCTTTCAAGAGCTTCTTTGTTTTTCAGTTCTTTCCTGAGGATGGAGTAATCGTAGACGAAAAAGCCGGAAAGGATTAAAAAAGTAACAATAATACAGCAGAAAAAGAGTAAAAAAGAACTTGAAACCGTTACATGCCTGGTTGAAAAGCCATTATAGCTTAACATTAAAAATGTAATCTTTTTATTCATGATAAATAAATCTTCTTAAATCTTTTTTGTGGCATGTTCGGTTTGCATCAAGATTATACGAGTCCAATTTATCCAATGATATTTTTAATATTAAGCTGCCGGGAGATTCAATGGTTATGAACTGAAAACCCACAGAATATGATCCGGAGTGCGAAAGGTAATCTTTCACACTCCGAATATATTCATTCGTGAATGTCATATTTGAACCGCTTACAGCGGTAAATTATTTTTCAGGAATCGCCTTACAAGGGGTTTCTACTCTTTTATCTTCTGCTCCAACAATTGCGCGGCTTCCTTTACTGTTATGTTATCATGAATGAGGCTGTATACAACCGTCAACAAAGCTGCCGGGTGAGGACTCTGCCAGACGTTACGGCCCATGACGATGCCCCTGGCTCCCCCTTGCAGAGCGCCGTAAATCATCTGGAGGGTATCCAGGTCTGTTTCACATTTGGGCCCGCCGGCAATCATAACGGGAACCGGACAGCCTGCTACAACCTTGTCAAAATCCGTTTCCGTATAATAGGTCTTGATAATGTCCGCTCCGTGTTCAGCGCCGACTCGTGCGCCGAGGGCAATAAAGCGCGGGTCTTTTTTCTTGTCTTCGTTGATTTTTCCAAGACCCATCACACCCAGCAAAGGGACATTCCATTTACGACACTCCGTGGCCAGCCCGGCCATATCCGCCAGTGTTTTCTGTTCAAAGGCGGACCCGATAAAGGCTGAGGCGGCAACTGCATCAGCACCGAGAGTCAAGGCCTCGCTTACAGAAGAAGTAATCCCTTCATTGGTTAAATCAGGGCCGGCAATCGTGGCGGCACCGCTCGCCCGCATGATCACACCGGGGTTTCCGGCCGGCTCAAAAGCATAGGTATACATCCCCTTGGTAATCAACCAGGCATCTACCTTACCGGTTGCATCAAGTTCGGTAATCGTCTTTTTAAGATCTACAATTCCTGTCATGGGCCCCAGGGCCATTCCATGGTCAACCGCGATAACCAGGCTGCGTCCGGTATCTTTTCTGATGATCCTGCGCAGCCGACTCTCCATTCCATTCATAATCCAAACCCACCTTTTTTTTAATCAAAAACGTAACTACTCAGGTATCTTGCCACAAAGGCCCGAAGACACAAAGGTTATAGAATTAATCCGAGAGCTTTGTATAAACTCTTCTTTTGCCTGATTTCCATGTCAGGGCAAAATTTTATTATCCATCTTATCTTTGTGCCTTGGTGTCTTAGTGGCTGAGTAGTTACTCAAAAACACAAATATATATGGGAAAAGTTTGGGGCACCGCGCTGCTAAAACAACACAATGCCTCTAATCATCTCCTGGTTTTTTGCTTTCTCTATAGCGTCCAGCATATTGTCTAAAGTAAATCGATCTGTAATCAGGTCTTCTACTTTTACTTCTCCAGCGGCAATCAGATCAAAGGCTTTTTTAAACTGCACCGGTGTAGCGGCAAATGTGCCGGTAATGATAATTTCACCATAATGAACCCAACGGGGATCAACAGTGATCGGTTGCCCGGCCGGAGGTCCGCCGAAAATATTAAAGGTGCCTCCATTGCGTACCAGTTTAAGACTTTGTTCAATAATTTTCGGAATTCCAAGAGAGGTTATCACCACTTCAGCCCCGGTACCCTCGGTAATTCTCATCACCTCATCAAAAAGATCCATCTGTGAAACATCGACACAAAAATCGGCTCCCATCCGGGTCGCGGTTTCCAGCCTTTTATCAAGAATATCGGCCATAATCACAGTTGCCCCGGCCCACTTGGAGAGTTTCAGATGAATCAGCCCCATAGGTCCTGCTCCCACAACAACAACCCTGTCTCCGGGTTTGACCCTGTTGGCCTTCAATGCCGCTATGCCGCAGGAGAGCGGTTCGGCCAAGGCAGCCTTTTCATATGACAGGTCTTGCGGCATCTTGACCACCCCTCCGGCGTTGATTATTTGCCGGGGAAGCCGGACATACTCGGCAAATCCCCCGTCTATGCCATGACCCAGGCCGAATTCCTCCATACAGAGGTTGTGGCGGCCGTTCCTGCAATAGTAACATTCCCCGCAGACGGCTATGGGGTAAACCGCAACCCTATCTCCTGTCTGAAAGCCTGCTGTTCCCTCTCCCAGTTCAAAAACCTCTCCAACGACCTCATGCCCTAAAATAGTCGGCAGTTTTTTGGGTAATCCCTGGCCCAGCAAAATTTTTATGTCTGTAGCACAAATACCTGAGGCCTTAATTTTTACCACCATTTCCCCCGGGCCGGCCTGGGGGGTTGGATATTCCTCTATTCGAATATCATCTTTCCCATGTACCACTGCTGCTTTCACTTTAACTCTCTCCTTGTACTTTCGTTAACTGCTCGTATCAATGCCTTTACTTTCTCAGGATCCTTTTTGCCGGGGACGGCTTCTACGCCCGAACAAAGATCAATCCCGTCCGGCTCGACCAATTCAATGGCTTTGGCGACATTTTCCGGATTAATCCCTCCGGCCAGAAGAACAGGAACCTGACTTTTAACCCCATTGATCAGCTCCCTGACCGCACCCCAGTCCGAAGTCAAACCGGTTCCTCCGAATTTTGTCTTGCCCTCGAGAACAGCAACGGTATCAAAAAGGATTACGTCCGTACCCGCTTTAATGTAGTCCTCGGCAACCCTTTTAATCTCCTCAAGGTCGACTTCCGCTCCCTCCCGGGGCAAATGAACGGACTGCCAAAACCGGACTTTTGAATACGTCGCTTTTAAACGTTTAATTAAATCCGGATCTTCCCGGCTTAAAAACTGTACGGCGAAAGGCTTCAGGCTTTGAATAAGGTAATCAAGGCGTTCTTCCTTCATTTGAAAAACAAGGGCGACCGCAGGAACAGGGGGAGATGAAAAAAGTTCTTTTGCCTGCTCAACTGTCAAGGAACGCCGGGAAAATTCCACCTCGATGACCACCCCGAAATAATCCGCTCCTTCCTGGGCGGCAAGCAATGCATCATCCGTGTTTGTGGTTCCGCAAATTTTAACCTTGTAACCATCCTTCATTTAGAAAAGACCTCTCCACCCCGTTTTCCTTGACCATTGCTCCCAGATTATCCACTGTGGTTTCAATGATACGGCTTTCGGGAATGCCATGTGAACGCAAATATTTAAGAATACGGTCATAAACATCCTGCTTTTGAGTCAACGCATAGATCGTCGGACCGACCGAACTCATTCCGGAAACCTCGGCACCTATTTCACGAAATGTGCAGATGTACTCATAAATGGGTGCGCCGCAAGAGCCGTGCTGTTCGCACTCAGCCCTTTTGGAACCCAAAAAGCACAAATCAAACATAACGTCGCCCATTGCTTTGAGGTCACCTTTAATCATCGCCGGCAACAGATCAAAAAGAATGAGTTTCGCCTTGACTCCTGACTGCATGGAATCCAGGAGCCGGGCCCGTCGCAGAAGAAGTTCCACCTCGGATTCAGCCGCGGTCTCTTTACCGGTAAATTCATCCTCCAGACTGGGAACATCAGGTATAAAAATAATAGCCTTTGTGTCCGGCAAGGGTATCCGGTAAACCAGCGCAAGGTCATCGGTACCGAGAACCCAACCGCCGTTCACGCCGACCATGGCCCCGATACCGGTTTCAAAGGCAGGAATCAAGTATCTGTCATTATTGGGACTTTCCTCACATGAATGATAGCCCAGAATTCGGCGTAATTCCCAACCGGTAAAAGGCCGTCCCAGCACCTCGTTTATACCGATACAGGCCGCGCACATGGATCCTGCCGAAGACCCCATGCCGACATGCCTCCGCTTATGGTCATACAGTTCAATTTCAAAGCCCCCGGGGTATTGGAGCAGCTCTTTGAAGATATGACCGAAATGCTTCATGATAAGCATTCTTTCCCCTTTGACGATTATTTCCGGTTCCTTGATCGAGCGCACCCGTGCATGAAAATATACGGAGATGGCAACCCCGATCCCACCGCCTCCGGCACGGTTCAGATTAAAACGGTTCATATCCAGTACCGAAGAGTGAAGACGAGCGGGGACGGTAACCTCTACCTCCCTCTCCGAAACCTCTGTAACACGGCGGGGAGTGATACCAAAATCTTCCAGGGGACGTATAAAATCTTTCTGTCCCGGCTCAAATTCCTCCAGAACGGTTTTTATTCGATCAAAAGGTCCGCCAATGATTGCAATTTCCAGCCTTTCTTTAGGCGGAACCGAAGACATTTCATTTCCAGGCATTATTCATTTTCTCCATAAACTCAAAATCTTTAATCATACGAGACATCAAAGGATTTATCTCGTGTCGGTTTTACTTAAAATATCCGTTTTTCAATCCACTTGTCAAGAGTGTCGGCCCGCTGGATATTGCTATCTTGACAAGGCCATAAGCCTGTATACGATCATTCCGGCAAGCCATGCCGCATCCTCCGGCGAAAGGATTTTGCTGACGGTATCATCAAACAGGATATTGGCTTCCGGTGCGAATTCGTCATCTTCTGCCCATAAGATCAACTGCAACGGTACCTTGGGAAACAACCTGAATTCAAAACCGGCATCGCCGGCTTCCATTTCACTTCCTTTAAGAATTTTTGCCGATTTTACAAATCCGGGGATGTTATTGCCGAAGACTTTTTTTAACGGATCAATCGCTCTTTTAACAAAACTGCTGAAATAAAATGACGCTCCGGTTATCTCCCGGTAAGCGATCCATTTGCCGGAAAGAAGAGATGAGGCACCACCCAGCATATAATGGAGAATCAGGACCTGTTCCTGAATGGGAACCTGTTTTTCCACTTCCGCTTCATCCTGAAAATCAAAATCAGGAAAGCCGATCCGGTAAATCCTGTCAAGAAAGGGAACCCTGAAGATATTGTCTTCTGCCGCCTCAAATCCCGACCGTTGCAAAATCTCATCAAATGATTGTTTTGAAAGTTCTTCAGCGGCAATTTTTTTTGCATTTATATAATCATCTACACGTGCCATTTTAATTAAACTCCCTGCAAAACAAAAGAGCCTCACCCCGAAGGGAGAGGCTCTTCAATTTATCAATTTATACAGCTAAAATTACAGCTCAAGCCATGAATCAGAGAAGAGGGTCTCTCCGAGAACGACCTTGGTTGATTTTACATAATTCCGTACATCCTCGGCAAGACCGGCCAGATCCGGTGCATTGCCTTCCATGGTCGCCTTAACGGCGTCCACGATATCCGGGCGTTTGTCTCTAGCCAGATCCATTGTAATTTCATCTTTGGCATCAGCGATAAAAGACTCCATACCGCTTATCATCAACATCGTCGTAAACGTAATGTTCATAACATGACGGAGTTCGTCGGGCATGCCGTTTGAAATATTGGAGACGCCGCATGTGCTTCTGGCACCGGGGCATATATCCTGAAGCATTGCCTGGAAATTCAACAGAGCGACGGCTTGGGGCTGCTGAATGTTTACAGGTGTTACGATTCCGTCCACCCAGATTCTCTCATTGGGAATCCCCGCCTCATTGGCAACGTGCATAATCTCAACTAAAAGGGCGGCACGTTCATTTTCATCACGCGGCAAGCCTTCAGGCCCCCACATGAGTGCACAAAAATGTGCATTGTGCTCGGCAGCCAGAGGAATCATCTTTTCATAACGCTCCGGCCGAACCATAATGGAATTGATCATCGGCGGCAGTTTGCACTTGGGCAGGGCCGCTGCAATGGCATTAATATTTGAAGTATCAAGGACAAGAGGAATATCATCGACCACTTCCTGTACGACATCGACAATCCAAGGCATCAGTTCATGGCCGTCCTTTTTGGCAGGCCCGAGGTTGATGTCAATCCAATCCACACCCTTTGACTTCTGATAAAGCGCTTCTTCCTGAATGGGTTTGGGGTCACGTTCTTTCATCGCTTTACCGATTACTGTTCCTATAACGTTTAAACTCTCACCGATTACCAGAAAACCCATATAAATTTCCTCCTAATTTAATAATAAGGGATAAAAATATAATAAAAGCACAATTATCTTTTAACAAGAGTCAATGAGCAGGACCTGAAACTCCAATCCTGCTCACAAAGCATCTTTAAGGCATATGCTGATTTGAGATTGCCTGACTATAACCCCTTGAGAAACGCGGGAAGGTGAGCAGCCTCTCTTGGACCGACAATGATGTTCCAGCCGGCCAATTCTTCTTCAACATCACCCGCGATTGCTGCGACATAACCGGGTATGATCAAGTTCTGGTGTTTGATCTTATCCATAATACCGCATTTTTTGATAAACATTCCGACATCATCGCCGGAGAATTTGCCTGCAGCCCATGCCGTCAATACGGACAGACCTTCAGCTTCCTTGATCAGCAGCCATGAGGGAACCTTGCTGCCTTCCATCTCACCGGATACGATAAAATAAGTCAGAGCAAAGTTGGTGGTGACAACCACAGGTGAATTTTCATCCGGATTATTGATCGGATAGATACCTTCCGTAACCATCATGGGACGCTGAGGATCGGTAAAAATATTCAGGCGTTCGAGAAGCAGCGGGAAGATGACTTCACCTTTAAAATCGGAAAGGACGACGATTCCGGCATACTTGCCAATGAACATGGCGGCAATAAGGCCTTCCATATCCAGGTTCGACGCCATCTCACACGGAAATGTGATTGTCGGAAAACCGAGGGATTTGTTGGATGCTTTGAGCGCAGCCCGTCTGATTGCGACCTGATCATCAAGAGAGTTCTTGATTTCCCTGGCTCCGGAATCCAATATAAGGTCTTTGAGTCCCATTCCCGTAAGTTTATCCGATAAAGCAATCAAACCGTCTATTGAATCCGCTTTTACGGCAAGGGCCAGACCGTTTTCTTTAGCAATGGCGCCAAAATCGTCTGCATTGGCTTCCGTGGCTGCATACATAATCGGTGCTTTGGCTTTGGCAGCCTCAACGCCGGCCTTCATTACCTCAACATCTTCGGTCATCAATATGAGGTTAAACTCGGAAGTTTCGGCAATCGTCTTGGCTTTTTGGGCAAAGGCATCCTTATCGCCGTTTGCGTCTTTTAATGCCACCAGTTCGGGTCTGAGGTTCAATCCGACCCTTTCAAACTGCAGCGCATTCCATGCTTTCAGTTTGGCTTCAAGATCGGAATCGGAGATATCCGAACTCACCATGGCAGCCAAGCCCGTGGGGTTAAAAAAGGTTTTTTCATGCCTGAACAAAACCGTCTCTCCACCTGTCTTAAAGGCGCGAACACCTTTACCGACGGCAACAGGACGAATGGGAGGTGCCGACGCTTCGGCAAGCTTTTCCCTTGCCTCGTCAGATACGTAGGGGCAGGCGTCAAGTTCAGCCTTGCCGGATGCCAGATTCATGGCAAAGGCAAGACATGTAGGAACGCCACATTCCTTGCAGTTTGTTTTCGGCAGGAGTTTAAAAATCTGAATTCCGGTTAATGCCATCTTTGTCTCCTTATCTTGGTTGAAAACTTAAAAACGCAGATAATTGCGCCAATAAAATTTCGAGATTTTTTTATCTCGAAGGTTTCCTGTTCCTTTCTTCTTACTCACCCTTACCTATTAGCAGAAGTGATGAGAAATTCCTGCTTCACAGACGCTGCCCGAACTGACTGCTTGGGTCTTACTGCCTCTCCACAGGCCGTCACTGTAGAACCTACGGCCAATTGTTACTATTTAAATATGCACAAAATAAATCCCCCTGAATTCCCCTTTAGGAAAGGGGAAGATATCCGGCCTTTCCCTTTCCTAAAGGGAGATTCAGTTGTGGATCACCCCTTGCTGAAAAGACAGGAGAGGTGGATTAGGGGTAACAAAGGGAGCGGGATTGAACCCGCCCCCCTTAATATATGTAATACTTAACTACATCATCGGATCCATTTTAAGTGCCGGATGGCCTTTTTCCTCGAGGAAGGGATAAATCTCATCCTCGGTGACGCCGACCGTTTCATCGGCTATCATATCATAAAATCCGGGAACGCCCATTTCCTCGCCTCGTGCAATAAGGCGGTCCTTGATCTCTTCTTTCAGGATTTTGGGCAGCCAGACTATGCGAAGGAGTCCGCCGTCACCAGTGATGAACTTGCGCTGGGTAATATTGTACTTTGAATGACCCACAAACCCCGGAGACATTGCACCACCACCCATAACACCGGCCAGGGTGGTAAAACCCATACCGCAAGGCGTATCGCCCATATATTCTCTGTTAACGCTCATTACGCCGTTACACATCGGAAGGATGGCAGCGATAGCCTCACAACAACCGCATGTAGTCATGGGATCAACGATCATTGAGTAAAAATTATAATGAGTTACAGCACCCCTGGAGGCCTTTTGTACGAAATCATTGACACCTTTCCATTGACCATATTTAGTATCAAGACATTCACCCTTTTCAATGGGCTGGTTCGGGCCGGTGGGATTGATTTCATAGGAGGCCTTGCAGTCCATCCAGTTGTATGCGCCGCAAAGTCCCGTTCTCTCCGGACTTACCGTACATACATGGTTGGGAGCAAAAGACTGACAGAGTGTACAGGAGTAAAAAATCTCCTCATTCTCATCCGTCATGTTATCCACACGTGCATCCCTGGTATGGTACTCTTCCTTTGCCCGTTTCGTCAACGCAGCGACATCGTCTTCTTTGGTGTACAGCGTTACCTGAACCTTATCGAGAATGGTACCGAAATCCTGGTGCAGCTTGGCATGAAGAACCACACCGATATCCTTTAAGGTGAAGCCTTTGTCAACAGCGGCCTTGCCCACGCGAACCCAGGCGATATCTCTCTGGCCGATATGCATGATGCCCTGGATGTAATTAACCAGATGATGCGTCTGACGCTCCAGAATAGGCTCGAAATCAGACTGGAATTCACGGCCGGCAACCTGAACAAATATACCGAGAGGCAGCGTGTCGCCTTCTTTGAGATCAGGAATATCCGGACCGATGACTTCGATTTTTCCGTCTTCGATATCGCCCAGCTCCGCCCGTTTTACCAGCTCCGTGCACTGAGTCTTTCCACCGCCCATCTGGCTGTGCAGGTCGGCTTTTCTGATTCTTTCACCCTCATATGCCGGACCAAAGGCACAGGGAATATCGATTTCGGTAACAGCGACTTTAAGTCCCCTGATTTCAATGGACTTCTGGCACATTTCTTCATGAGAAACATTCGCCACGACATGCTCGTAGGTACAGATACCGGTCGGCAGAACCTCGGGAATATCCGAATCCGCCATGGTCGGGAAACCCCAGTTGATACAGCCGGCTGCAGCAGCTCCCCATTCGGTTCCAACATGACCGAGTGCGTTTACAAAAGCAAAAATTCTGTCCTTATTGTACAGAAGCATCTTCCTGGCGTCACCCGGCTGAATGCCGCCAAAGGCCATGGCAGCCCTGTTTGCAAAACCAAGGGCAAAAACAGCGGAAGAGATATCAGGACCGAACGGTACGATTCGGGTACCCCAACCGATCTGAACCCCCGCTTCAATGAGCTGCTCGGCTACGGTTGTGCCGTTATGGTTGGCTGCAAGAAAGATATAAAGGGATTTGTTCTGATATTCTTCAACGATCGCCTTGGCAATTTCCGGATCAGGCGCTGCACCCACGATGGCTGCAAAACCCGGAGCCGAGCCGTCAACAAACTCAACACCTCTTTTTCTGAAAACCGTGTCATCCGCAGCGCCGAGCCATATCTTTCCGGCATCCAGATCAACGTCTTCCGAATGGAAATAAAAGTCAGGCTCATTGAGATAGCGGAGTGCTTCCTTGATTTCAAAAGCAAGGATAGCAGCCATTCCAGCATCCAGTAGGGGGCCGAGGTACGGCAGGTGATTGGCGCTCTTGATCTGGGGCGGGAGAAGATTGCGTGCAAACTCCAGCGGTTTTTTCATATCTTCAAGGGTTTCAACCTTGTCGCCAAGAAGTGAATAGATGACCGGAAGATAATAGGCGGTGTTGGGAAAACCGACCTTGGTATCCGCACTATAGGTCTTAAGAGCTTTCTTGTATTCCCCTTCAACCTTTGAGACGATATTGTAGCCACCCTGGATGGCTGCAAATGCTACTAATTTAGACATAACTTCCTCCTTCGTTGAGGATTTATTCTATTTTGAGATTGGATAGGGAACGGTATTGCCGTTATTGCAGACAAGCTTCCCTATCCGTAAAAACTCTTTCCATTTTATAAAGGGCTTTCCAACCTGTTATTCGATAGCCATGCGGGCTTCCATATCCATGAGAACTCTTTCCCTGGCCTTGTCAATGCCGAGGGCCTTACGTTTCTTATCGATATGGGCGATCATCTTATGGGCATGCTTGATCGGATCCACCTCAAAATCCCACATTCCGCCGTACATTTTTTCATATTCATTAAAAATGTAATCCTGAAATACGGGAGCGCCGGATGTCGGCATGGTGACGCCGAAGACCGTGTAAACCCCTGAAACAACAAAGTACTGGCCGATACTGATGGCCTTTTCACTCATCCATTCAGGTGCACTTCCGGCAACAGGCAAATCTCTGATATCATTACCCAAACCACCTGCCTTGACGACCTCTGTGGCTGCCAAAAGAATCCTGGAGTTGTCAACACATGAACCCAGATGGAGCACCGGCGGGATACCGACGGTTTCACAAACCTCGGCAAGACCGGCACCACAGTAAACAGCAGCTGATTCCGGTGTCAAAAGGCCATCCATTGCACAGGCGATTGCGTTACACCCTGTGGTCAGAACAAGAACATCGTTCTTTATCAGTTCTTTTACAACTATGAGATGGGCTTCATTGTGACGAGTCCTGGCGTTGTTACAGCCGACAACACCGGCAATGCCTCTGATCCTGCCGTTGATAATGTTGTCGTTCAGGGTGAAATAGGAGCCGCGGAAAGTGCCGCCGAGGTGATATTCAATGGATTCCACGCCAAAGCCTGCAACGATAGGAGATTTCTCCTCGGGAATCATCACTTCGACTCTTCTGTTGGTAAAGTTGTCGATGGCCATTTTGACGATCTTTTTGGCGTCTCTAAGTGCGTGATGCTCGTCAAACTCGATATGAAGAACATTTCCCTCTTCCAGGTCCTGTTCCATTCTTGCGATGGGATGGGTGGTAACGAGTTTGGTGTGGAAACAATTTGCAACGTTTGCAAGATTTTGGAAGATACACTGAACATCAACGACCATGGCATCACAGGCACCGGTTATAATCGCCAGTTCCTGCTGCAGGAACGTACCGCAAAGCGGAACACCATGACGCTGGAGTATTTCATTGGCGGTACAGCAGATGCCGGAGAGCTGGATGCCGTTGGCGCCTTTTTCTTTTGCATAGTCGATCATTTCCTGGGTCTGGGCAACCGCTACAATAACTTCGGAAAGAACCGGCTCATGGCCGTGAATAACGATGTTGACCATATCCTGCTTCATGACGCCCAGGTTTGCTTCCGATGCCAGGGGATAAGGGGTGCCGAAGAGGATGTCCTGAAGATCGGTGGCCAGCATGGAACCGCCCCAGCCGTCTGCAATTGCCGCACGGGTACCCTGCTTCATCAGGTTCTGGTAATTCTGGTCCACACCCATATGGGTCCGGTGCATGATCTCAACAATCTCCCTGTCGATATTTCTGGGGAGTACACCATTTTTCTTCCATGTTTCATAAAGAGCTTCCGGCGCTCTCTTGGGGTAGAGGAGCTCGCCCTCAGCTTTGCCCCACTCATTCAATGCAGCTTCAGCCGTTTCTACGGCAATATCATCGATATTACGCTGAACCTGCTCGCCTTCAACCTCTTCGGTTGTTGCGATACCGAGAAGGGGCGCAACAGCGAGAAGCTTTTTGGTATCCTTGATCTTGTATGCCTCGGTCTCTTTTTTGGCGGCAGACATAAAGACCTCTGCCACGCAACGGCCGTGATCAGAGTGGGCTGCAGCACCACCGGCAATCATTCGGATAAAGTTACGGGCTGCGATGGTATTTGCGGTTGCGCCGCAAAGACCCATTCTTTCATCCTTACCTTCAATGCCGCCCTTGGGAAGAGGCAAACGGCACGGACCCATGGAGCAGTTTTTACAGCACGTTCCACCGGCTCCGATGTTACAGGCCTTCATGGTTACGGCCCTGTCAAAAACCGTCTCAATGCCCAGTTCCTGAGCACGCTTAATCATCTTCTGGCTTGCGACATCATATGTCGCTTCTACCGGATCAGCCATTTTTTTTGCCTTCTCAGCCATACGAGGTTCCTCCTCAGAGTTAATATAAATCAAAGTTTTGAACAATTTGTTAACTTGTTCAAAATTGTTCACACTGCTGTTTGAAAAAAATACACAGGCTTTCAAGCCTTACTGTTTATTTCAACAACAGCCTTGCCGACACTATCCATTAAAACTTCAGCCCGCCTCTTTTTATTTCGAGCCCGGCTGAAGTTTTATAATATTTGCCTTTAGGCCGTAAAACCCAAGAATTTATCCTTGGGATATAAGACCCGTTTTAGCAGTTTCTGTTGTGAAATTGAAAGCTATTCCTTTTTCCGATTAAATTTTTGACAAATACTCTCAAGTTTTGTCCTCCTGTCGGAGTTGGTCCACATCGACAATGTTAAGAATCTTTTTAAAGAGTTGACTTGGCCTACCCGTCAGCCATGTTTACAGAGCCCTGATAGTTCCCTCAACTTGTGGAGCATTGAGGCTATCCTGTATATATTCTTAACGTAGCCAACCCAATTGAATAAATGGATTGGCTGAGTCTAATCAGCCGGGCTTTTACAAGCCCAAAAGCTTTAGCTTTGGGTAGCTGACT
>JAUUWG010000055.1 GCA_030589165.1 Desulfobacterales bacterium | reverse complement strand
AATCCGCTGCAAAACCGTGAGAGCGGTTCAAATTGTCGTAAATTTTCGGCAAATAGGCTTGCTATTCACCTCAAATTTGCAACAATTTGCCCTCGCTCTCACACTTTTTCACTTCGATTCCCTAATTTTTAAACAGGCTCTCAAAAAAAGAGTGAGTTTCTTTAAAAAAATGAATAAACAATACTATTATCTGATAGCCTCTTTACCCTATTTAACTTATGGCCAATCACCCCATACCAGTGTAGAGGATTTTTTACTTTTATGCCGAACTCACCTAAGTAAAACCGATTTTAGTATCCTCAAAAAAATAACCGCATCGGATATCGTGGAGAAAATACCCTTGGCTTCCATTTTTAATAAGCGGGCTAATAAGCTGATCAGCAAGTGGATTCAATGGGAAAGGGGATTACGCAACGGACTTGTAAAGCTCCGGTCGGAAAAGTTAGGTTTGAGCGGGGATGAATTTATTCGTAAAGAGACCTGCCTTCATCCTGTTACTCCGGAACCAGGTTTAATAGAATCGATTTTTGAGGCAGAATCTCCCCTTGACGCCCGGAATATCATGGATAAAGCCAGATGGAACCATATAGAAAAATTGGAATACGGCCACTATTTCGGCATTGAAAGAATCATTCTCCATGCTCTTAAATTACAAATTCTGAATAAGCAATCGGGCCTGGATCCTTTAAAAGGCCGCAAAAAATTACAGGCCGCGCTGGCCGAATTTAAAACAAACGACGTTGATGATTTGCCTGTCCATGATTTCAGCGAAACATGAACCCAACCTACCCATTCCGGTATGGCCGAAATTATGACCAAGCCCGAACTTTCAAAATAAAGAGTGTTATGGAGAATCAAGGCAGGATTATCGGCATTAATGGAAATGTTATCACGATTGAGTTTGAGGGTACTGTCAGGCAGAATGAAGTCGCTTATGCTGTTTTGGACAACACATACCTCAAGTCGGAAGTGATTAGAATCAAGGGAGACCGGGCGGAGCTCCAGGTTTTTGAGAATACGAAGGGCCTGAAGTTCGGTGACAAGGTTAAATTATCAGGCGAATTGTTATCCGTAGAATTAGGGCCAGGATTACTGGGACAGTTGTATGACGGACTGCAGAACCCTCTAAGACGACTGGCCGAAAAATCAGGTTATTTTTTAGAACGCGGCAAATACATAACAGCCTTAGCGGAAGATAAAAAGTGGGATTTTACACCATGCGTGAGCCCCGGAGACAGGGTGCAGCAGGGTGATGCCGTCGGGTCGGTCCCGGAGGGGATGCTCATGCACAAAATCATGATCCCCTTCTATCTTTCAGATCAGTATGAAGTGATCGAAATTGCTCAGCCGGGTTCATACGGAATACAGGAGCGGATAGCCCTGATCAAGGATAAAAGAGGAAACCGGATTCCTGTAAAAATGTGCTTTAACTGGCCGGTAAAAAGAGCCATAACCGCCTACAAGGAAAGACTGTCGCCAACAGAACCGCTGAGTACCAGAATCAGGATAATCGACACGCTGTTTCCCATAGCCAAGGGAGGTTCCTATTGTATTCCCGGTCCTTTTGGCGCCGGAAAAACGGTTCTGCAGCAGATTACCAGCCGTTACGCCGAAGTTGATATCGTCATCATTGCCGCCTGCGGGGAAAGAGCCAGTGAAGTGGTTGAAACCATATTGAATTTTCCGAAATTGATCGACCCTCACACCGGAAAATCCTTAATGGAGCGAACCATCATCATTTGCAATACCAGCTCCATGCCGGTTGCCGCACGTGAATCTTCTGTTTACACCGCCGTTACCATAGCCGAATATTACCGGCAGATGGGACTGGACGCGCTCCTCCTTGCCGACTCGACTTCCAGATGGGCCCAGGCAATGCGTGAAAAATCCGGCCGCCTGGAAGAGATTCCGGGAGAAGAAGCATTCCCCGCCTATCTGGAATCCGTGATTGCCGGCTTTTATGAAAGGGCGGGCCAGGTCAGACTCAAAGACGGCAATATCGGTTCGGTAACGATCGGCGGAACAGTGAGTCCTGCCGGAGGAAGTTTTGAAGAACCTGTTACCCAGGCCACATTGAAAGTAGTGGGCGCCTTTCAGGCCTTATCCAGAGAAAGGGCCGACGCCAGGCGTTTTCCCGCCATCGATCCCCTGGAAAGCTGGAGCCGCTATAGGGGTTTTGTTGACACTCAGACCCGAAAATATATTCTTAAAACCCTTGCCCATGCCAATGAAATCGAACAGATGATCAAAGTCGTTGGAGAAGAAGGAACCTCTCTGGAAGATTACGTCTTTTATTTACAGGGCGAGTTTTTCGACAACGTATATCTGCAGCAAAACGCATTTGATCCCGTTGATGCGGCAACTCCGGAAGAGCGGCAAAAAAGAGTCTTCGATCTTATTACCGGCATCTTGAAAAAATGGCTTCAATTCACGGACAAGGAAGACGCTAGAAATTTTTTCAACCGCATGAGACAGATTTTCCTGGATTATAATACCTCCCCCTGGGAATCGGATTCGTTTTACGCGTGCGAAAAGAAAATCAAGGCCATGGTTGCCGAACGTTCCGCTCCGTTTCCGGAAACCGCCCTCAGCCATACCAGCTTAGCGGCCGTCGAACCTGATATGAATTCCACATTAAGAAGATCGGACAAATCATTTCAGCACGAACCGTTTCAGAAAGAACCCTGGGATAATATACCGGAAGATGAAGAAAATTTATAACAAAATCATTCAAATCACCGGCAATGTGATCACGGTTTGCGCCACCAACATCAAGTATGGTGAATTGGCGCGGGTTTCGTCCGAATATGGTGATTCTTTAGCGGAAGTTATAAAAATTGACGGTAAGAGGGTCTATCTTCAGGTGTTTTCCGGCAGCAGTGGGATTTCTACAGGTGATGAAGTCCGATTTCTCGGGCATCAGATGCAGGTCTCTTTTTCCGAGAACCTTGTGGGCAGAATTTTTGATGGAAAAGGGGATCCAAGGGACCGTGGCCCTTTGCTCACGGAATCTTTAATCGAAACCGGCGGCCCTTGCGTCAATCCGGCCAGGCGGATTGTTCCGTCGAAGATGATCCATACCGGTATTCCGATGATCGATGTGTTTAATTCTCTTGTGGAATCTCAGAAGATCTCCGTATTTACAACAGCGGGAGAACCTTATAATGAGCTTTTGGCGCGAATTGCCCTGCAGGCCAAAGTTGATATTATTGTTTTGGGAGGAATGGGACTCCGTTTTGACGATTATCTCTTTTTCAAGGATACACTGGAGAATGAAGGGGCCTTGTCCCGAAGCGTCTTCTTTATTCATACCGCGTCGGACCCTGTTGTTGAATGCCTGATGGTGCCGGATCTCTCTCTGGCTGTGGCGGAAAAGTTCGCTATGGAAGGAAAAACCGTTCTTGCGCTCTTAACGGATATGGCTAATTTCTGTGACGCTTTAAAAGAAATCTCGATCACCATGGAGCAAGTCCCGTCCAACAGGGGATATCCCGGCGATCTCTACAGCCAGCTTGCTTCCAGATATGAAAAGGCTGTCGACTTTGAAGGTGCGGGATCCGTGACAATCCTTTCCGTCACCACCATGCCGGGTAATGATGTGACCCATCCCATCCCCGACAACACCGGATATATAACAGAGGGGCAATACTATCTGAACAACGGCAGGATCGAGCCGTTCGGTTCATTGAGCCGATTAAAGCAGCTTGTGAATAAAAAAACCAGAGAAGATCATCGTTCCCTCATGGACGCTATGGTTCGGCTCTATGCTTATTTTCAGGAAACCATGGAGAAAAAAGCCATGGGCTTTCGCATGTCTCCATGGGATGAAAAACTGTTGCGATACGGCACGCTGTTTGAGCGGGACCTGATGGACTTGTCCGTCAATATCCCCCTCGAACAAGCTTTAAATCGAGGCTGGGAAATCCTTGCGGAGTGTTTTTTGCCTGAAGAGACCGGCATCCCGACAAAATTGATCGACAAATTCTGGCCCAAAGAGATGCTTAAAGCCGATGAAAAAGGTAAAGCTCACCAAGCATGAATTAAGAAAACAAAAAGATGACCTGAAGCGGTATAATCGCTATTTGCCGACACTCTATATCAAAAAGCGGCAACTTCAAAAAGAAGTTGAACGAATCAGAGGGGAACTGGCTCATGTTAAACAGTCCCAAAATCGACTTTTAGAAGAGGTTTTGCCGTGGGTGAGCCTGTTTAGTGAAGATGTAGATATTGCCGACTTGATTCAGTTGCGCGGAGTCAAGATGATGGAGGAGAATATCGCCGGCGTGGATGTCCCCGTTCTGGATCAGGTTTATCTGGAAAATAAAAGATACGACCTTTTTACATATCCGTTATGGGTGGACCGGGCAATCGAAATTTCAGGAAGGATGATTCATTTAAAAATTCAGCGCACGGTTTTGGAAGAGCAAAAGCGACGGTTATCACAAGAATTACGAATCGCAAGTCAACGGGTCAACCTTTTTGAAAAAGTTAAAATTCCCGAAACACTCGATGCGATCCGAAAAATTTCAATTCGCCTGGCCGACCTGCAAACAGGTGCCGTGGGATGGGCCAGAATAGCTAAAAAAAAGATTGCTCGATAGAGGCGGTTATGATTGTCAGTATGAAAAAAATCTCCATCGTTTTTCTATCCGGCAAAACAGACGAAGCGCTGCAAACCCTTCGCAAATACGGCGCCGTCCACCTCAACCCGGTTCACCCCCCTGAAAATACCGTCATAGAAGACCTTCAAGATAAAATCGATCTGCTTAAAAAGGCACTCGCTTTTATTCCAAAAACCGTTGAAGAGCAAAACATAGCCGGTTCGGACAAACCGCCTCGTCCAAAAGACAACGGAGAAGACGGACTTGCCCTCGCAAGGCAACTTTTCAAACTTTCCTCTACGATTAAAAAGTTGCAAGAGGAATTAAAATTACTCGAGTCGGAATATGCACCTTTTGAGCAATGGGGAAGATTTGACCCGGAAGCGATTAAAAATCTCGAAGAAAAGGGGATCGGACTTAAAGTTTTCAGATGTCATGAAAAGGAACTGGATCAGGTTCCCGAAAATATCAATTTGAATATTCTTTTCAAAGAGGGATCGTTTTTTTACATTGCAGTGGCAGTCCTTGGTAAAATTCCTGATTTACCTTTTAAAGAGATTGAACTGCCCTCCCGCAGCGCGGATAAAATCGAAAAATCAATCCAGGACAAACAAGAACGGATTTTTCGCCTTCAGAAAAAAGAAAGTGCCATCTTTAAAAAGGCGATTATAATCCGTCAAACCCTGAATCTATTCACAGATTACCTTAATTACGAAATCGCCAGGGCCGGCCTGGGAACGGAAAAACGGATTTCTTATGTTAGAGGATTTTGTCCGGATGAGGCTGTGGATCGTCTAAAAACGATCGCTGCTGAAAAGAACTGGGCCGTGATGCTTGAAACCCCAAACAAAGATGATCCTGTTCCCACGCTGGTAACCTACTCAAAATGGTCCGGACTCTTTAAGCCGGTTATGAATTTTATCGGCGTTACACCGGGGTATTGGGAGTATGACGCCAATAACATTATCTTGATCTTCTTCAGCCTTTTTTATGCATTACTGATCGGTGACGCCGGCTACGGATCGATTATGCTTTTAAGCACATATTTGATCGGCCGCTATTTCAAACGTATCCCCAAAGAGACGATTTATCTGTTTTATCTTCTATCCGGAACAACCATTTTATGGGGCGCAATTACCGGACTCTGGTTCGGGGTGGAGGCCATCGGGAAACTGCCCGGATTCAAAAGTTTAGTGATCCCTGCACTCTACAGCTTTGCCGAGGGAAGCAACACCGCCGTAATGCATCTGTGTTTTATCATCGCCCTGGTCCAGCTCTCCATTGCACATCTGTGCAGAGCAATCCAGCTCTATCCATCCCTCTCCTTAATTGCGGAAATCGGAAGAATCATACTGATATGGGGAATTTACTGTATTGCAAAAGCACTGATACTGAACACACCCATGACTGCTTTCCTGCCCTCCCTTATCATCATCGGTACAATGATGGTTACTATTTTCGGAGAACAAAACGAGGAGGGATTTATAAAAGGAATATTAAACGGGATAATGCAATCCCCTAACAATATCCTAAATGTTATCGGCAGTTTTTCAGACCTTGTTTCTTATATTCGACTGTTTGCAGTCGGACTTGCTGCAAAAGAAGTTGCGGTTGCTTTTAACAACTTGTCCATGGATGTGGGATTCGGTTCTTTTTTTAGCATTCTGGGTGCCTCTTTAATTTTGCTCTTCGGCCATGCCGTCAACATTCTCTTAGGCGCCATGTCCGTGCTGGTACACGGCATCCGGCTTAATTTTCTGGAATTTTCGAAACATTTGAACCTGGAGTGGTCGGGTATTCCTTACAAACCCTTTAAATCATTAACTTCAAAAAGTGTGAAAAGACTAAAGTGATCTAAAGTTGAGGCATTCTATCAATTTTATATATAAAAAGACGGAGCGAAGCGACTCATTAACTTTAGCTCACTTTTCCGGTTTATCCGGGTTAGGAGAAATTAAATGAATTTTATGGAAGGACTGGGAAGTATAGGTTTTACTTTTGCCTTGATAATGCCTGCCCTGGGTTCGGCTTCGGGTATAAACGCGGCAGGAATGGCCGCTATCGGCGCCTGGAAAAAATTATTTATAAAAGGCGAACCCGCCCCTTTTATTATGGTCACTTTTGTGGGTGCTCCGCTTTCACAACTCATTTACGGCATGATTCTGATGAACGCAATCATCGGAGCCCCGGAAACCGTAATGCCTTTGGTAAAATTCAACATCGGCTTTTGGGGCGGAACAGCAATCGGCGCCAGTGCATGGTTTCAGGGCAGAATAGGCGCCCTGGCTTCTGATGCCCTTGCGGAAGGCAAAAAAGGTTTTGCCTATTATATCATGGTGTTGGGAATTGTGGAAACCGTAGGGTTGTTTGTAATGGTCTTTTTTATGACAACACTTAGATAGTATCTTATACTAAAATTCGGGCTTGTTTTTCAGTATCCCACAGAAAAGTCTCTTTTTTGTGATTATCATTGATCATTGACAATAAATTATCTAATATAAAAATAGTTTTAACTCCGATATTTTAAACCGATTTCCCATCATCTTCTTGTCTGCATTTCTAAACCACATAAAGGAAAGGAGTAACGGTTTCATGAAAGTTCAACTCAAGAATATTATCTGTACCACCGATTTTTCCGATTATTCCAACCAGACGATACCCTATGGGATTGCGCTGGCAAAAACCTTTGCAGCCAAGCTTTATATTTGTCATGTAATTGATATGTCCTTTGGCTCCAAGTATGGAAAGAAGACTTCGGCTTCCGTCGAGCAAGAAAACCAATTCAGGGATTATGCTTATCAAACAATAGAAGAACTGGTCGGTAAGGAGCCGGTCGACTGGGAACCACTGGTTACCGTAGGTCCTGCTGCCGATGAAATAGACCGGCTGGCTAAAGAAAAGAACGCTGACATCGTTATTTCCGCAACCCGTGTACGGTCCGGGTTGAAACGGCTTGTTCTGGGCTCCGTAACCGAACATATGATACGAACGCTTCCCTGCCCGTTGGTTATCTTGCGCGGATCCGAAGAGGAATTCATAACCGCTGAAAATATAGATACGATGTTCCAACAAATTCTTATCGGATACGATTTTTCACCCTATTCAGAGCTGGCACTGGAACACGGCCTCAGCCTGGCGAAAGAGTTTCAGTCCGAACTGCACATGGTTCACGTCATGGACCCCCCCGTTTACAAATATCTGCTCAATGAATCTCAACAAAAAAGCGAAGAGAAATTTCGCGGGGATTTAACTGAAGAGTACAACAATAAACTTGCCAACATGGTCCCCGAAAAACACCGACATTGGTGCAAGCCCAAAACAAGGCTCCTGATCGGTAAGCCCCATGTGGAACTGAACAATTATGCAACGTCAAACAATATCGATTTGATGATTTTAGGAACTCGGGGTATCGGTCTGGTTGAAACCCTGTTTCTCGGATCAACTACGGACCGCGTTGTCAGAGAGGCACCCTGCCCTGTTCTTTCGGTTTGTCTTGCTGAGCAGGGAGTTGAATAAGATTGGGTAAACAAAAAAGGAGCTTTAAACTGTAGCTGATTTCTTAGAGCCTGTTTAAAAAATAGGGGATCGAAGCGAAAAAGTGTGGAAGCGAGGGCAAATTGTTGCAAATTTGAGGTGAATAGCAAGCCTATTTGCCGAAAATTTACGACGATTTGAACCGCTGTCACGCTTTTACAGCCGATTCATCAATTTTTAAACAGGCTCTTAATCAAATATAGTGACAATTATTCATTTTGCACATAAATATAATAGCGAGAACCAAGCTGATATTTTGTGCATAAGAAAAATAATATTAACAAACTCGCCGTAGGTTCTACGGTGACAGCCTGTGAAGAGGCGGTATAAGACCTAAGCAGTTGGTTCGGGCAGCCTCTGTGAAGCAGGAATTTCTCTTCATTCCTGCCGATAGGTAAGAATGAGTAAGAAGAAAGGAACAGCAAGTATGGATATTGAATCTCCGGAAGCAGTAGATGTTTTACTTCGAAGCGTTGATGCAAATGCAAAGGCGTTAAAAGACTTGATTCAAATTGTAAAAAAATTAAAAGAAGATATGCGTGAACTCAAGAAAAGAGTGGAAAAGCTGGAAAAATAAAAAAAACGAGCGAAGAACAATACGTTTAACCCCGAAACAGCTCCGGCCTTTCGGGGTTAAATAAAAGAGATTTAATGAAAACCGACGAAGAACTTATTGAATTACTTTTTGACTTAATTCCTCATACGAGGCTCACGGAACACGTACCGGGCCGAATCCGACTCCAGTTCATGCTGTCTGCTCTGGGTTTGCTCAAGGGGGTAAATCCGAAGATGCTGGCCAAATTCATACCGCCGGGAATACTGAATACCCGAACAAAATTGCTTTCAAGAACCGTCATAATTGATTACGACACCGACCAGTTGCCCTATGAGCTATTGGAATCTCTACTTCAGGTCAGAGAAGAACCGAACAAAAAGCCCTGGTTAACGGATCGTCTCAAAAAGTTGCTTGAGGCTAAGTCCGATTCGTCCGATGCGAAGAGGATTCCTCAGGTATAAACAAGGGGATATATAGCAGGTATCAAAGGCCGGGGTAAAACGCCTGGCTCACAGGTGGAGGTTCGCCAGCACTGGAATCCTATGCAGCCACTTGTTAGCAGTATTAGTTTGTTTTGACGACATAATCATTTTTATTTCTATCAAAGGTCATTGTTATCATGTCAGGATAATCATTGCCTGCAATTTCGAGAATTTTGACAATTTCAGACAAAGGGATGCGATATACATACTTATTGCGCTCAAAATCTGAACAAGTGTAAATGCCGCCCCAATTTCTGTCTTTTTCTCGGTACGCAAACATTGCTCCTCCGTGAATAAGCTGATTACAAAGGAAGTTTACGTTTTTACCAACTGATTCTTCCTTTTCAAGATTATAAATCTTGTCCATATCCCAGAAATTTCTGTTGTTAGCTTTGCCGACACATGGCGACCGGAATATCTGAGCCTTGTATTTTGTTGTTTTTGATGAAAGCTTTGTACTTTCAATCAGCTTGCGAATCATGAAGAAAGAAACTGTAACATCCTTCTCGAAGTTTACTTGTAACTTTTCACTCCAACGCGGAGGCTTTGCCACAGGTCGAAACCTCTTGGCATATCTCAATAAATCTTCTTTCCAGTAATATGACTCGATCATTTTTTTACTGCTAACGGCCCCGCGTGTCTGTCTTTTGGCGTCCGCTGAATCGACAGATTTAGCTCTTTGTTTTTAAAAAAAACTTGCGTGAATCCAATGGCTTAAATAAAGTAGGCCCTAAATGATTGTTTATAGACTCCAAAGTATCCTTTTGATATAAGTCATTAATAAGCTGGCTAATAAAAATAGCTATATCACTCTTTTCTGGAAGACTTAACCGTATAATTTCAAATTCAATATTTTCATTGTTTATCTTTGTTGGTGCGATAATAATTTCATCCCAATCTAAAGAATAGAAAGCCGAAAACAATTTATTTATTGATGGTTTTTTTTCGTAGAATTCTTTTATTGTACTAAAAGCACTTCCTGGCTTTATGCTTGAGGATGTTGAGAAAACGTACATCTTAGATGTCAAAGGTATCTCTAATAGTTCTTTAGAACACGAACTTTCTAATATCTGTTTCAGTTTTGTTTTTGATAGTGTTGCCTTAATTTCAATTAATCCTTTTACTGCCTTGGCAGGGACAACTTTAAATTCGCCAATATCAAATAATATCGGATAATTACTACGGTCGTAACAAATTATATCTATTTGACTGCTACTGTTTCGCTCTATGCCATCGCCTTGAACGAATCCAGATGTAAAATCTATCGATTTCGGAAGGTACTTTTTTAAAAGTTTAATTAGAAGATACTCTATGAAACGACCTATTGATGGACCATGTGAAGTTATCCGCCGTAACTGGTTCAGTTGGTAATTGAATTCTTCTCTGAATGATTCTCTAAGTAAACACATAGTAATTATTCTGTCGCAAACCAAACTTAAATCAGACTAACATTATTTATATTAACCGGAATTCCGATTTTTTATGTATTCAACTCAAAAATCAACTTTTAAAATGGAAGTCTTCAAATCCCTCTGAATGAATAAATACAAGGAACCATAATTACAGATACCTTGCCATTATTTCAATACCCATGAATTTTCGGACACCTGCGATAAATAGTAGATAACACTGGCACGTAACGCTTGGCCTCACGCCCAGATCAACAACTTTGCCCCCACCAAGGCCAGAAAGACCCCCACGAAAATACGGAAGAACCTCTGGGGCAATCGATCCAGGAACCTCTTCGCAATGTAGGCACCGACGAAAGAGATGGGAATGCCGGCGATGAGTGCGAGCAGCAGGTCTTGCTGCAGTCGCGTACCTCCCCAGATGTACCGAGAGACGCGGGTAACGTCGATAAAGAGGGCGATGAGACCAGAGGTAAATATGTATACCTCCTTGGGCAGATTGAACGCTGTGAGAAACGCTCCTCGAACGGCACCCCCGACACCAAAGAAACCGGCAAACAGCCCTGACAGAAAGCCTCCACACACGGCTGTGCCGCTGGTCTTCGGCATGGCCCACTCGCGCTTGAAGAGCATATACGCGACATACAGAATCAGGAAGGCTCCCAGAATCCGTTTGAGTGGAAATCCCTGCGCATGCAGAGAAAGGGACGCTCCTATGAAACTTGCCGCAATGCCGGAGAGGCCGAAACCAAGAATCAGCTTCCAGTCAAGTCCTCGCTTGAACAGCAGCACTTTCCAGATATCGCCGCACAGGTGAATGATGCCGACAAAAAGGAGGGCGATGGGCAAGGGCACGAACAGGGTCATGACCGGTATCATGACCGTCGACGTCCCAAACCCTGTTGCTGTTCCGATTCCGGAAGCGAATAGTGTCAACAGGCAAAGCAGTATGACTTGTGTCATATCGTCGTCTCTCTGTGGCCAACGACCAAGCTCAGCAGCGGCGTTCAGCCGTCCGCTGCAACGCCTTGTTCGGCCTCCTTCTTGCGTATTCTCTCAATCGTTTCCTGCACTTCGGGCGTTTTTGAAGAAATCTGCGTTGCCGCTCCCTTCTTAAACCGGAAATTGCAATGGTGACAGCCGTCGGCAAGCGTCTGCGTGCGGATAAGGCCCCATCCCATGGCATCGCTCAGCGCAATGTCTGACATGCAGACGTACGGGGCAAACTCCTCTCCCCCATGTCTTTTCACAAAGTTGTGATTGCCGCATTGAAGGTAATTGACGCCAAAATCGAATTCGTCTCCCTCGCCAATGAGATACTCGACCTCAAAGCCGCCGAAACGGACCTTTTGCTGTTGTCGGGCTCGCCTCTCCACAATCTTCCTCACAAGGCGAGAAAACATAAAACGCCTCAACAGCCACCGCTTCCATTGCGGAATTTCCGCCAGTCTGAAGCGAAGTGCCTGGTGGCATAGTTCCCATTCCTCTCCAAGTGGCTTGCCATGTTTCTTCATCGCCTTATACGCCGCGAGCTCTTGGGCGGTGATGAGGAGAAAGGTGTTGAGCGGCCTCGCCCGCGCCCCCTTAATGTAGGGAATCTCCGGGATGAGATTCTCATATTCCTGGCGGACCACTCTCTGCAGCGTGCCGGCGAACTCCTTGCCGTAGCGTGCGACGAGAGAATCTTCGAGCAACGCAGCTGTCCGGTCGAACTCCTTCAGGAGCGCCTTTTTGCGCTCGCTGTAGTAACCCATTATTTCGTCAGGCATTTCGTCTACCTCCGATTTTTCGTATCCCTTATGAGACTTGGCGGACATTCCTTCCTTGTTGAGGCCAAACATTATATATTCTCAGGTCGATCGGGTTTATGCGGTATTGACAAAATCCAGGTAAAAGCAGGCTAAAAAAATGGATATTATTTGTCTCCCCTTCGCTATCATATCCAATTGAAAAATCAAGGCAAACAGCCTTTTTATATCCCAGTCTAATACTTAACCAAATTCTAACGATCTCTCAACGATGCCGGAATTGTATCATTTTTATGATAATTATACGGAAAAACCTGATAATTCACAAATTCAGTTACCAGACACCAAAATGGGAAATTTCAAAGCTATCTGGATGAATAAATACAAGGAACCATAATTACATATATCTTGCCTTATGTTGCGAGTCCTGGTAACCCATTGAAAAGATAACAAATATTAACGGCGTGGTGAT
The DNA here is from genome assembly GCA_030589165.1 of Desulfobacterales bacterium. Classification (GTDB taxonomy): domain Bacteria; phylum Desulfobacterota; class Desulfobacteria; order Desulfobacterales; family JAFDHS01; genus JAFDHS01. Next base: position 71 of record JAUUWG010000055.1, on the reverse strand, counting down.
ATTGCGATATGACAAATAATTACAAGGGGTTACCAGGACTCGCAACATAATTTTAAAAAAACTGTTAACAT
>JAUUWG010000182.1 GCA_030589165.1 Desulfobacterales bacterium | reverse complement strand
GCTGCCAATGTGACCGCTGTCTAAACTGGTTTTTAAGGCAATTAAAGGCATCCCCTGTGAAACGGGGGATGCCTTTTTTAATGATCGCTTGCATCAAACCACAATTATGCCGGCTGAGATTCTTTTCCTGTTATCAGCGATCGTATCGATCCGGCAACCGACCAGAAAGGAAAAGCCATGGCAAGATCTCATTTCCAGTTCAAGAAACGTCAGAAAGAATTGGCCAAGAAAAAAAAGAAAGAGGAAAAAAGGCAGCGCAAGCTGGAAAACAAGGCGGTTGAAACCGATGAAACTGAAAAAGATCCGACCTCTTCAACGGAGGACCGGTAAACATAGGGACCGACCAGCACCAATTGCCGGAGCTATACAATGGTATTAACTGAACATAAAAAAGGCAGGGCCCAAAAAAAACAGACCGGTTTTCATGAGGGCCAAAAAGTAGCACTGCTCATCTCCGATCGAACCGAGATGGGATTTATCGCCGTCATCAACGGCACCCAAAAGGGCATTCTGTATAAAAACGAAGTGTTCCAGCCGCTGAAAATCGGTCAGGAAATTGACGGGTTTATCAAAAAAGTGCGTGAAGATAAAAAAATAGACCTTTGCCTGCAAAAGCCAGGCTACAATGCCATCAATGCCCTGTCCCGAAAAATTATGAATAAATTAGAGCAACAGGGTGGGTTTATCGCGGTCACCGATAAATGCCGGCCGAAAGTAATCGCCGACCTTTTTGGCGTCAGCAAAAAAACATTTAAAAAGGCCGTCGGCAACCTGTACAAAAAAAGGCTGATTACCCTTGAAAAAGACGGCATCCGGCTTCCAACCGACGGCGCTTCGAATTAATCCACCTCCGGCAAACTCTGATCGTTTCCCTTTAGTTCTATCCTGCCGAAGTATCAACCGCACTTATCTGCAATGATTGTGTAATAAGACAACTCAGTCAACAACGTCCCCCAAAGTTCATGCACATTCTGCACCAACGTCCCCTAAGTCGTTCCCTATGGTATGTCAACCAATTAATTCACCTTTCAAGACGCGACACCAATACAATTCAAGACGCGACACCAATATTTGTCTTTTTCTATCCCTAATCACCTCGGGTGGAATTTTTGCGAAGGGCAGATGGAAGTTTGACCTTTTTTCAGCCACGGTCATTCCTTTTATCCTATCGTATAACATTCAAGTAAAAACGATTTAATTGAATAATAAACATAAATATGTCTTGACGACCGAATAATAATCAATTAAATGTGTATATAAAACGAAATTATGTGGAAAGCATGGACAAACTCGATCAAAAAATCTTAGAAGCTTTGCAGGCCAGCGGCCGTAAGAAAAATGCCGATCTGGCACGGGAGTTGGAAGTGGCCCCGTCGACCATGTTAGAACGGGTCCGTCGTCTCGAGAGCAGCGGCATTGTTAAAGGATACAGGGCCATCATCGACCCCGAAAAGCTGGGCCTGACAGTTCAGGCCTTTGTATCGGTCAGCCTCTACCGGCATAATGCGGAACACATCCGAAAGTTCGAAGAGGGCATTCGGCGGATACCCTATGTGCGGGCCTGTTACCATCTGACCGGGCGATTCGACTACCTGCTTTACATTGCTGCCCGGGACCTCAACCAACTCGGCGTACTCGTTAAAAAGGAAATCGCGTCACTGCCCGGCTTCGGAAAGTCGGAAACATTTCTTGCCTTCTCCGAGGTCAAATCTGATGAAGGCTGGCCTATTGAAAACGATCTTTTTTCCAGTTCGGAGGAAAAAGGGCATGGAAACTAACCCTAGAAAAAAGGAAAATACATATGGCTAAGAAAAAAATGATACATGAATTTTATGAGATGAAGAAAAACGGCGAGAAAATCACCTTCTTGACCGCCTATGATTACCCCACCGCCCAATTTGCGGAAACAGCCGGCCTGGATATGCTTTTGGTAGGCGATAGCCTTGGGATGTGCGTATACGGCTACAGCGGAACGGTTCCGGTGGTCATGGACCAGATGATCTACCATGCCGATGCGGTCCGACGCGGAGCACCCAATACGTTTGTCATCGGAGACATGCCTTTTATGGCCTACCAGAGCAGCATCGAAAAGGCAGTGGAAAACTCCGGGCGCTTTCTCAAAGAAGCCGAATGTGACGCCATTAAGCTGGAAGGTGGCGTTCGCATCGTTCCCCAAATCAAGGCCATCGTGGATGCCGGCATCGTGGTGATGGGTCATATCGGACTTACCCCCCAAAGCTCGGGCCAGCTTGGCGGTCACAAAGCCCAGGGGCGAACCGCCGAAACAGCCAAAATGGCTTATGAAGCCGCGATAGCCGTTAGGGACGCCGGGGCCCAAATGCTTCTGGTGGAAGCGGTGCCACCCGAAGTTTGCGGCTTTATCACCAAGAAGCTGGATATTCCGGTGCTCTCCATCGGTGCGGGGCCGGATGCCGATGGCCAGTTATTGATCGTTTCAGACATGATCGGCCAGTTCCAGGCATTTACGCCAAAATTCGTCAAGAAATATTGCAACGTGGCAGGCACCATCACAAAGGCAATGAAAAACTACTGCGAGGAGATTCGCTCGGAAAAATTTCCGTCAAACGAGCATTGCTATGGCATGATCAAAGGAGAAGCAGATAAGTTTTTTAAACTTATGAAGGAATGACACGTCCGTACAAGCCGGTTGGAGCGCAGTGGAAATTCCGATTTATCGTGGAAGTAAAGGAGGTAACATCATGACAGACCTTAGAGATCGTATAAAAATATCCCAGGAACGGTTGGAGGAGATCAACGCTTTTTTGACCGACCCCAACAACGAACTTATCAGCCAGCTCCTGGAAGTGGTCCAACGCTACGGTGATCCTGAAGAGATCAATCGTAAAGCTAAAGAAGCCCGAGCCTTTGATAACCTGACGGAACGTCTGCGCCAGATCGATTCGCCCTATGTGAAAGACATCGAGTGGCTCGTCGAGCAAAAGGAAAAGAATGCCTTTGTTTCCATGCAAGAGTACTACGATAGGGTTCTGGGCGATCCTGCCGCTATAAAAAAGCTCAATCAGGAAAACAGGGTAACCCTGGAGATCAGTGCCTTGCAGTACTTCCCCTGGCTGATTACCCAGGCCAAACATGCCATTGAAAAGCGGGAGTTGATGCCGGGCCGTTACATTCGTGTTCGCAATATGAAAGAACAAAAGGAAGACAACGGTGATATTCTGGCCGT
>JAUUWG010000032.1 GCA_030589165.1 Desulfobacterales bacterium | reverse complement strand
ATCTCAATAACCTCTTTCAAATTCTTGTTAAGTTCATCCAAGGTTTCCCCCTGAGTATGAGCGCCTGGGAAACCTGGAACAAAGCCAACGTAAAGCCCAGTGTCTGGGCATCTCTCCACGACTGCTGTAAATACTTGCATGGCATGTCTCCTTATTCATTTTTTTCATGTGCCCAACGCTCGGCATAAGGCGGCTTTTTGCCGTCGCTCTTAATGCCGTTGTTGTGTGCCGGGCACGGCACACGTCTTAAGGGTGAGCCTACATTTTCCAATTATGGAAGTCAAGGCAAGTCCCAAGCCCAGCCAGATGGAGGCGAAGGGCATAGTAGCCTGAGGAAACGAGCTGCGTTGGAATAGTACGCGGAAGACTCACCCCGGCAAAGGCCCGAACGATGCCCGGATCGAATGGTACGGGTAAATGGTCGTGGCTATCAAAGAGCATATTCTTATTGGCATCATGCAGCAGTCGCTGAAATGTCGGTAACGTCCGGCTCTTTTAGGCCCGGCAGGGCGGATGTTGTTTTATCTGTGCCTGCTTTGATCAGCCGAACCGCCGGATACGCGATACGTATGTCCGGTGCTGCGGGAGGGGCGCTCAGTGATGGGCGTCCCTATCCCTATATGTGCTTTTATACCACCATCAGCCATGGCGCATCATGTCACCGACACTGGTAGCTTTGATGTATTGAGCAGGGTTCTGTCCCACCGCCAATTCCGCAAAGTGTTTTTCACCGCATTTTATTTTGGCCCCCTCCATATGCCGAAGGTCATCCCACCAGTTGCTGCCTTTGGTTTCTACAACGAAGTAAAGCTTTTCCCGGCCATCTATTTCAACCAACACGGCCCAATCGGGATTGTAGGTTCCAAGTGGGGTTGGAACCTTGAACCATCCGGGAAGTTTGGCGTAGACCTTTACCGCTTCATTGGCTTCCAGGTCCTCAGCAAATCTACGCTCGACGCCGGCAGAGTCATAAACAACATGTTGGTATACCGATTTCTGTGTTTCCAGGGTGTTTTTCAGGTAACCCGTCAACTCTTCCTTCTCAAAAAGTTCTTGTGCGTAATAATGATCATCTCCGATGCGTTGGTAGAGAATCCCGTCCACCAAGGCGAGCCGCTTGGTTCTATTGATCGCCTCTGTAGCCAGATCGATGAACTGTTGCGGGTTGCGCTTAAAATCATTCAAACGCCGGCTTTGCCTGAGTATTTCTACAAGGCTCCGGCGAGTCAGATGTGTTTTGTCTTGCAAGTCGGTCAGCAGGTCCGGTAGCTCAATGTCAGTCTCGTGAATGGTGGTATAGCCGGATGCCGCCGTTTCCCGGACCATTAAACCGCCTTTACCGATACCAATATCCGCTTTCCTGAATTGCGCCCGTGTCTTGGTGATGGGCGGGCAGTCGAGAATGGCTCTTGCGCTGTCCTCGATGAGTTTTTCGTTATCAAAGTCCACCCGGTATGTGGTCTTATATTTTATGCGCTCCCACAAAGCCTTAAAGTCATCACTTTCAAGAACGGCTTCTCGGGTTCGCACGGTGATGCGTTCATCTGCATTTTTAATGTCCAGCTTGCCGGCGAGTTTACGAAGTATGTCTTTAATTGCATAGGCTTGATCTGCATATTCGTCCGGTAGCTTCAGCGTGTTTTCTTTCAGTGCCGTGCGCAGGCTGTCCTGAACCTTTCCCTTGTTGTCGAGGAACTCATTTTCCTTTAAGAAATTCCAAAGTTGCTCAGACTTCTCGACACCTAAAGGCCGAACCACACCGTTTTCGTCGGGGATTACCAGGGTTGCGAATTGGTGCTTCTCGACAATACCGAAACGAATGCCGGTGTCTTTCTCGATTTCCTTTTGCAGGTTCTCAGCAAACTGCTCATAACTCTCAGTCGCAATAACCGTCAGTGTATTAATATCAAAGCCACGCAGACGCTGCCCTTTTTGGTTGACGCAAAGCCTCAATCCTCGGCCGATAGTTTGTCGCCGTTCACGTTCCGTACCCATGTCGCGTAGTGCGCATATTTGAAACACATTCGGGTTATCCCAGCCCTCGCGCAGGGCGGAGTGGGAAAAGATAAATTTCAGCTTCGATTCAAAGCTGAGCAGCTTTTCCTTTTCCTTCATGATTAAGTTATAGGCGCGTTCCGCATTATCACGGTTGGTCTGATTATTTTCAGCGGTTTCTGTCCAGCCACCTTTTTTGTCGATTGAAAAATAGCCATTATGAACCTCGCTGGCATCAATATCCAGGTCAATTTTCTCGAAAAGCGTTTGGTAATCAGGTTGTCTTGCGAGCTTTCGGTATTCCTCCTCAAACATCAGGGCGTATTTACCCTTAACCTCGCTTCCATCATCATCATATTGTCGATAATATTTGACACTATCGATAAAAAACAGGCTGAGGACTTTGAGGTCACGATTCTGCGCCGCAAAGCGCATTTCCTTATCCAGATGTTCCTTGATCGTGCGCCGGATCATCAAGCGCTTCAGGTCATCAGGGTTGACACCGCCAACTTCGTCGCCGGGGTGCAAGGTGAATTCGCCGCCTGGTACACTGATTTCCATTGATTGATTATTCTTGCCGCAGGTGATGGTTCCGATTCGGCAATTCTCGTAAATCGCGCGGCCTGTTTCCTGTTCCAGATCATCGCCATCCTCGACGGTCATCACCACGCGGCGGATCTTTTTGCCCTGCGCAATATCGGTCTCCACTTTTGCCGTTATGCAACCGCGCCGATTATGAGTCGATAGAAATTTGACATAGGCCTTGTTGTGGCCGCCTTCAATTTCCAGTGAAGCCACTTCAATCTGTTTCACCAGCTCGCGCTCATAAGCGTCAACAGCGTCCAGTCGGTAGAGCATGTGGTGTTTGTCCGCATGGGTGGCGGAGTAACGTAAGGTGCAAAGAGGGTTCATGGCATCAAGTGCTTTTTTCCCCTGGCCTTTCAGGCCGCCATCGACACTTTGCGGCTCATCGACAATAATGATGGGGTGTGTCGCCCGCACCAGATCAATAGGTTTTTCTCCGCCGGTCTTTTCACTGTCCTTATAGAGGTTGTTGACGTCTTTTTTGTTAATCGCGCCAACCGTGACCACCATGATCTGGATATTCGGGCTGGTTGCGTAATTCCTGACCTGGCCGAGTTTGCGGGAATCATAAAGAAAATATTCATAGCCCTTGGCGTTTGGGTATAGATTCTCAAAGTGGTCGCGCGTAATTTGCAGGGTTTTATAAGTCCCTTCTTTAATGGCGATAGAGGGCACCACGATCATGAACTTGGTAAATCCATAGCGTTTGTTCAGCTCAAAGATCGTACGCAAATACACATAGGTTTTACCGGTGCCGGTTTCCATCTCAACGGTAAAGTCACCGCTGGCGAGTGAGTCTGAAGGGCGCAAGCCGTTTTTGAGTTGGATACCCTTAAGGTTTTCCAGAAGTTCGTCATCCAGGAGTTGTAAGCGGTTGCCGATGCCCAGGGTGGACTCCTCTATTCCTGCAATCTTTAACTGCCCGGTGGGGTCCACCAGCTTAGATACGGTAAATTCCGTGCGGTTGATATCCTGACCGCGAAACAGGCCGGCCACGGCTTCAATGGCTGTCTTCTGATAATCGAGATTGTCTTCAAAATGTAATTTCATTTGATTTTTGATTTCAGATTTTTGATTGTTGATTTTTTTGCCGAATCTAAAATCCCCAATCTAAAATCTAAAATTCATCCTTTTGATTTGCTTGTGCGAACCGAAGCAATAAAGATGGCGGTTAATTCATCTGCTTCCTTGTGCAAAGGCTCAACTTGCTTTTCCGACAGGAGACTTCCTTCCATAATTAGCTCCAACCAAAATCCGCATTCATCAGCTTCTTCAATTACAATGCCTAATTTTGAGATGAACTCAGCCTTAGACCTGCCCCGACACGCGGAACGATAATTTGCACCAACAGAGGTTCCAGAGCGAATCAACTGATTACCGATTGCACGCCCCGAAGTTGTATTCGGCAAAGCATCAACCAATTTCATTATCCTCAACCCAAACTGCTTTGTCCGATCTTTTAGTTCCTGCTCATTCACAATCTAAAATCCCCAATCTACAATCTACAATCTAAAATCTACAATGACTTGACATGGGCAATGCCATGCTGTTCTAAAATCGCGGTCATGTTGGTCTTGGCAATGTCGTTGGCAAAGGCGCTGTCACGAAACACCACCTGTGTGTCGCCGGCGGGCTCCAGTTCCTTGTGCCAGTCGATAATCCCTTTGGCGAGGTCTTCTATTTCATCGCGGCTTATCGCGGTATCAAGGCAGGCAAACAGTACTCCATAACCGATGCTGTAAACGGTTTTACCCGTTATGGTTTTTTCTTCAATGGGAACGGTCAGGTCAACCCCCCGTTTCAACAACAGTTCATATAGGACATCTTCTTCGCTCCGACCTTCGACCAAATGTTCCATGTGATCTATAAGCGTCTGTTCCAGATCGTTCCGATCCGGGTTCCAGGCGCGGATGTTGCTGCTGTCGAGCTTGAAGACCTTGAAGCCAAGGTCACCTTCATATTCCGGATTTTCTTCCTTGATTTTGGCGGCGGCACGGCGGATGCGTTCCTGGCCTATTTTTGCAATAGTGATGTATCCCGCTTTATTTGCCAGCGACTTCCCATCGGTAGGCTCCGGTAGCTGTATCATGATGAACCTCCGCGTTTCTCCATCTTCATTGCAAACTTTCATAACAGCATGCGCTGTCGTGCATGAGCCAGCAAAAAAGTCTAGAACGATATCTCCTTCTTCGGAAGCCTGTTTACATATCGTCTCGATCAATTTAGTGGGCTTTGGAAAGTCGAAAATCTTTGTATTAAAAAGATTGGATACCTCTCGTGTACCATGCGTCGTAAATCCTGTCTCTTTCGAACTAAGCCAAGTTGAAAAGCCAGTAACAGAACTTTGCAAATCAGCTAGAAACTTTTTTTCTCTCGGTCTTCCAGAACTCTTTTTGGGAAAAAGAATTCTTCCTTCCTTGATCATCGACTCAACACGCTCTTTGCTTTTTGACCATCCGCGATTAGGATTTGGAGGGTAACTAATGTTTGTGCTAGTACAGCTAGGCGCAAATCATATCACGCTTTAAGTGGCAACCCGTTGAAAGTCCATTTGAAGGGTTTGGCCATAGTGTTGTTAAAATAATCAATAAAATCAATCAATTTATTTTTTAAGTTCTCTTTTGAAGAGAAATTTCCTCTTTTAAGGAGTTTCTTGGTAAGAATTCCAAACCAAATCTCGATTTGATTGAGCCATGAACAGTGCTTTGGCGTGTAGACAAAGCGGATAGCATGGGTTTGGTCCTTCAGGAATTCGGTCCTACTTTCCATTGATTTCAAGATTCCTTTTTTCCCTTTGATGCCCAGATCGTCCTTAAGGCCACAAAGTTCACTGACAAATCTGACAAGGGATTCTGATTTATGAGTATTGAGTTGATCGGCCACAAAAACCCACTCTTTGGTTTGTGGGTCACTTAAAATCAATTCTCGAATATGCTCACAAAAATCCTGTTCATTTCGAGTTTCTCCTATGCTGGGACAAACCACCTGCCCACTAACGACATCAAAATTAGCAATGAGTGAAAGCGTCCCATGCCGTATATATTCAAATTCAATCCGTTCCGGTCTTCCTGGCTCCATTGCTTTTGTCGGAGATTTTCTCTCAAGAGCTTGAATTCCCGTATTTTCATCGATACTAATGGTCCGTCTGTGATTAGCAGCCTCTTTGGGAGCTTCGTGATAAGTTTGGCAAACCTTTTTCACCTCTTGGACAAACTGCTCTTCATTATCATGATTGGGGTTAAGCCAATACCGACTATGATGGGGTTTGACATCTGCTTCTTTTTAAAAATCGACCGATTTGACGGGCCGAAATTCCAGAAGTGATTCCACGTTGTTTACATTCATCAGCTAAATCTCGACTACTCCATTGGGCAATCGGACGACCGCTTTCTTCTGGAGGTTCCAGGGCCACAGCTAAAATCTGACAGTATTCTTCCGAGGAATAAGTCGTCGGTGCCCCTGGGCGAGGTTGATCTCTTAAAATTTGTCGGATGGTTTTTTCTAATTGTTTGTTCTTCTCAGGATCTGTTTCTATTTGGTTGAGGATATCATGGTTTTCCAACCATTTAATTCGCCAATGCCTGACTTTAGAAATTCCACAGTTCATAGCTTTTGCAATCTTGTAATTGGGTTGACCCTCTCCAATTTCTAAGATCAACCGTGCTCGGCTCACTTCACGAAAATCAGCAGTTGTCTGCCGAGTAATTTTAGATAAAATTTCTTTCTGTTGCTCTGAAATGGTGATTTGGGGGGATTTGGGAGTCGCCATCTTTGTATCTTCAATTGTTGGGTTAACATTAATCCTAAAAAAAACTTATAAAATAATACCATAAAAACACAAAAAAGCACTCTTTAATTTATGCCAAGCTGTACTAGTATCCACAATATCGTAATGCAGATTTGGCCTTTGATCTTTTGTCGCCAAACCTGATAAATCAATGCTTGCCCAAGGTCCCCTATGATCATTATCTGGATTTTTGTACTTTGATGTGTCTATCGATTTTCCTAATAACTTTGCTTTTGAGCTTTTCTGAAAAGCGACTACGTACTCATGGTCCGGCGACACTTTTGAATAATTTCGGCTATCCGCATTTTGCCGCCTTTGCCAAGCAAAAACCCCAAGAAGATTTTCTTCACCAAAAATATCGTCACAAATCTTACGTAGGTTTGCGCATTCATTTTCGTCAATTGAGATAAATATGATTCCGTCTTCTTTGAGTAAATTGCGGGCGAGTTTTAGACGCGGATACATCATGTTTAGCCAGTTGGTGTGAAAACGGCCGGAGCTTTCCGTGTTGGAAGATGTTTTGAAACCGTCATCGCCCTTTTGGCCAGTGTACCTCAGATAAGTATCCAGATTATCCTGAAACTTGTCTGGGTAGATAAACTCTTTTCCCGTGTTATAGGGAGGGTCGATATAGATCATCTTGACTTTGTTGGCGTAACTCTTTTGCAGGAGCTTCAGCACTTCCAGGTTGTCGCCTTCGATGAACAGGTTCTGCGTTGAATCCCAATCGACGCTTTCTTCCGGGCAGGGGCGCAGCGTCCCCAAGGAAGGCAACAAAGCAATCTGGCGCGCCTTTTTCTTACCATGCCAGGTGAGGCCGTATTTTTCCTCGCCCTCATCAACCGCATCGCCCAGGAGTTGACGGAGCACTTCAAAGTCCACGCCGTTTTCCGTGAAGGCTTCGGGGAAGATGGCTTTAAGCGCCTCACGATTCTCGTTCACCATATCGAGGCTTTTACCATACTGTTCTGTTAATTTTTTCATGTTTGTCTCCAGTTATTAACCACGAAATGCACGAAAACCACGAACAAGAAGAGAAATTAAAAACATTTTTCTTTCGTGTTTTTAGTGACTTTCGTGGTTCTATTCTTTTCCGCTCTATTGCGTCAAAAACAAGCATCGACGCAATAGAAGATGCAATATAACCCCTTAAATATCATTATGTTACGCATATTACATTGCATCTGGATTACGTTTAACCATTTTTTCATGATGTAATAGCATCCGTTTCAGAACCGGGATACCATAATGCAGCCCTGGTCCTGCCAACTTTGTGAATTTCCCCTTCTGATTTGAGTTCACGAAGCAGGGTTTGCACCTGAGGCATAGTCAAAGCGGGAAGCACCTGCATAAGCTCCTTCAGCCTGCTGCCGCTATCCCTGTTTTCCTTTATGTGTTTCAGGAGCAAGGCCTTGTTTGTTTCGCGATCCAGCCCTTTCTTACGCGTGTAGGCGCCCTTTTCATCAACCATTTTGTAATACCGGCGGCTGAGGATATATTTGACCCCACGGCCACGGCCGAAACGCTCTACAACGCCCTTTTCCACAAGTGACTGCAAACGGTTATGAAGCTGATCCGGTACCCCGCGTTCTCTGTGTATATGATCCAGCAACAAAAAATCGGCTGTACTGAAGAGTTCTAAAGTCTCCCGCCCTACCTTTTCGAGAAACTGTAGAAAACGGGGGTCCTGTACTTCTCCGTTGAGGTTAAGAACGACCTGATATTGATCCGTACCCGTAAAATCAGGCGTTGGTTTACTTTCCTGAATGCTCAATTCAAACATCAGGTTCATACCCTGCCCGGAGCGTTCCACAAGGCCGCATTTGGCAAAAATATCCGCGATACGCCGGTTACGTGGCAATTGACGGTCAAGAATATTCTGTTCGGTAATACCAACAGGAAAGCCGCCCGGACTTTCGAGTACTAATCGGCGGGGATGTTGTCTGATAAAAACACTGCCGCCAAGCTGATAGTCGCGATGGCTGACGGCATTTAAAACAGCTTCTCGAACAACACGCTCGGAAAAAGTCGGAATATCCAGAACAAACAGACCTGACTGAAAGTGCTGGATATCATTCCGCAGGTTAATAAGGTTCCATAGTTCATCGTAGAAGCTGAAAAAACCCTGCCGAAATTCCTTTCTCTGCTGAGCAGGACCAGAGGCGTCGGAGGCACGATACTCAAAAATAACTTCCGCCTGAGCAAGATGTCGTCCAAGGGCCTTCCGGGTGCCGAACAAAATCAGGGCAGCATAGGTTAAACTGCCGTCAACCAGGGCTTCAGCGTCATTAAGCAACTGTTCCTGGGTAAGAGTGGTTAAACCCCGATTACCGGACTTGTTAATCCAGCGTTTACGAAAGTTTTCAATAGCCACCGTGTCCAAATCATGCATGGTGGCGGAAGCACATATATCCGCCGAAAAATCATGTCCTGCCTCTGCAAAAATACCACGCAGCCGGTCTTCGGACATTGCTATCAGGCTGTCGCCCTGTCGTTGCCAGTAAATCCCTTTATATTTGACGGGATTTCCGATTGGATGCGTGGGAACATGAAAAATCAGAACCCGGCCCTCAGGGTGATCGACTACGCTGAAATCAATGTTTAAATGTAATTGTTCGATAAGACCAGACCTTGTTCGTTCCGGTTGCTTGAAAGCCTGAGAACCCACAACGCTTCTGGGACGTTTGTCTGTTACCCCAAAAACAATCTTTCCGCCGCCTTCATTGGCCAATGCCACACAATATTTGACAAGAGTCTCAAAGTGAAAGCTTTTTCTGGCTTCCTTGAATTCGAGATGCTCTCCCTCTTTGGAAGACAAAATCTTTTCTAATTGTTCAATTGTCATTTCGGATAATTTTCCGTGTTTATTCTTTACAATTCGCTTTTGATCGCCTCAATGCGGTCCGTGATCTGTTTGATTCGAGTGTTCAGTTGAACCTGCGTGCCCAGGTTCTTCTCTTTCTTCAGCTTGCCCTGGATTTCCGATTTTTCCTGCTGGAGTTTCTCAACCTGCTTCAGTTTACGCACTCGGTCATCAACCGAGAGACCATTCGGAATTTCCAATGAATAATGGCCACAGTGCTCGGCGCACGCCAAAGCGATTACCCGGTCCATGGCAGCTCTGTAAAACGCAAAGAAATGCGTATGGGGCCATGTCGATATGTCCAGGCTTTCCAGGAAAGCGGCCTGGTTTTCGGTCGGATTCGACAAATCCAGCCAGCCCGTCGCCTGAAAACCCTCAGCGACAATCGCTTCCTTCTCCGCCTGGGAGAATCGCTTGTACGCAAGACTAAGCAAGAATCGAGAATTGAGAGTTGAGAATTGAGAATTTTCTCTTTCACGTGTAAACACAATAATTAACGGATAGGGGATTGCCCGGTGTACAATCTCGGCCAACCGATTCACCCGGCCGGTCTGTTTCAGATTCAGCTGAAGAAGCGCCACCTCGTGATATTCCCGCTGGTCGTCCTCGTAGGACTGAATCGGGATCGTGGTCGGCTTGAAGGTGTACTGCCAGAGAATGGTATCCACGTCATCACGCAACGCCTTCTTGTCGGTTGCACTCAGTTTGGCGTTCTCATGAAAAAGCCTTTTATAAACCCGTTTGCCAAGTCGACAGGATTCGGGAATCATCATTTTCTCGTACAAAGCCTTAATCATGCCTCGGTCGCCTCCCCCAGAATGATGAGATAGGAAACCACTTCAAAGTCGTCCATGCCCTGGAAAGATTCCTTGCTCAGCGCTGTTCCGCCGCGCTGGAAGAGGCTTTCAACACCTTTCTCTTCGGCCTTGCCGGTGATCGCTGCGACAGCCTTGGCAAGCAGGTTATGGTAGTGGCTCATGTCGGTCGCGTCGCGTGTGGCGGTGTTGAAGCGTTTAACAGCCTCCATGTCGGAATGCGAACGGCCGAGGGAGAGTTTCTTGAAAAAGTCCAGAATTTTCTTGACATGGGGGAAGTTCAACAAGACTTCGCCGGAGTCAGCCACGTAGACAAGGTAGTACGGAGCAAGGGCATAGGTGTTGTCGGTCTTGACCTTGGCGTTCTCACTGCGAAGACAAAAAAAGACACCGGGCTTGATCTCGTCGCCAATAAGATCATCGGGCTCTGCTACAGCAAAAGCACCGAGGGACATCTGCTTCAGCTTGTCAGCGTGGTCATTGAGATAGTTGGACAGGTCCATACGGAAATCGTTAAGCGTCAGGTCCGTAATAGATATACCGCCTCCAAGGTCCTCAATGTCCACGACTTCATTCTGAAGCTGCTCCAGTTGTCTGCGACGGTATTCCAAATCATTCATTTTTCCGGCATCGGCAAATTCGATAATATTTTCCTCACCCGTTGCAGAAATATCGAGCAGGACCATACGTCCGGAAACCCGGGCTTCGAGGTTGATATACTCGTCAAGCTCCATGTTGGGCCAGAAGTTGACGAGTTGTATAACTTCGTTCGATGAGCCCAGCCGGTCGATGCGGCCAAACCGCTGGATGATCCTCACCGGGTTCCAATGGATGTCGTAGTTGATAAGGTAGTCGCAGTCCTGGAGGTTTTGGCCCTCGGATATGCAATCCGTAGCGATCAGGATGTCGATCTCCTCGGTCAGAGACTCGTCAATCTTCTTTCGTTCTTTGGAAACCGGTGAGAAGGATGTGATGATCGACGCCAAGTCCTTCCTGAGACCGGGCATGGTAGTTTGGTTGCCGCCCGAGCCCCCCGTTACTAAAGCTGAATGAAGCCCCAGTGTTTCTTGCGCCCATCCCGCGATATTTTTGTAGAGGTAGTTGGCAGTATCTGCAAAGGCCGTAAACACGATCACCTTGCGGTTGTCGGGGTTAAGGGGCTGCTCCGATTTTTCGGCAATCATTTCCCTGAGCCTGCGAAGTTTTGCGTCGCGTGCCGGGTCGATCTCACGGGCTTCACGCAGCAACTTGACGAGCAGTTCCTCATCCTCTTCAAGCTCCTGCTTCCAGCGGATGCGGTCCACATCCTGAATAAGCACCTTGACCTTGCTGCCAATCAGGAATGGATCAAACTCCTCAGATTCGACTTCAATCTCTTCAACGCTCAATTCCTCGACGTCCATTTCTTCATGGGAATCAATGCGGCTGATAATGTTTCGCACGCCCTGAAGCAGTTTCTCCAATGTAAGAGCGAAGGAATTGATCGAGCTTTCCATCCGCTTGAAGAGGTTCACGCGCATGAGGTGGATAAGGCTTTCTTCCCGGTCGATCTGCTTGAAGACAGATCCACCTGCCACCTGCATGTCATACTTCCGGCTGTACTCTGCCAGTTTATCGGGAAGTACGTATTTCAGCGGCGCATAGGCGCTGAGATTCAGCCTGCGGATATCCCGATTAATCTCCCTTAGTGGTGGAAACAGATCATTAGTATCGATATCGGCTTTGATATTGACCGGCTTGGCGCGTTCAGGGAACTCGCCGATTTCAGCCATATCGTAGTACTTCTCAATGTGTTTGCGTGACCGGGCAATGGTGAGTAAGTCGAGAAGCTTGAAGTAATCGAAGTTGAGGGTCTCCAAAAGAGATTCTACAGTTCGCTGACGCTCGGCGAGTTTCAGCCAACGGTTAAAGCGGGTCTGGGCCTTCTTGAGAGTTTGCTCGATACTTGTTATTCCAGAGCTGAAAAGGGCATCGTCGACGCCTTCGGTAATAAATGCAACCTGGTTTTTCAGGTCATTCATCCGGCTGTTTACGGGAGTGGCCGATAGCATGAGAACCTTAGTTTTCACGCCAGCCTTGATGATATCCCGCATGAGTCGGGAGTACCTTGTCATGCCATCCTTGCGCGGCGGATTGTTACGGAAGTTGTGCGACTCGTCGATCACGACGAGGTCGTAGTTGCCCCAGTTGAGCGTTTCGAGGTTCAGTTCACCGGAGTGTCCTCGTAGACGGGTAAGGTCGGTGTGGTTGAGCACATCGTAATTGAAGCGGTCAGCAGCAAAAAGGTTCCGCTTATCATTGACAGTAAAAATCGTCCAGTTCTCGCGAATCTTTTTGGGACAGAGAACCAGGACACGGTCGTTGCGCAGTTCGTAGTACTTGATGATAGCTAACGCCTCGAAAGTTTTTCCAAGGCCAACACTGTCGGCAATAACGCAGCCGTTGTACTTCTCTATTTTATCGATGGCCCCCAACACGCCGTCACGTTGGAACTTGTAAAGCTTGCCCCAAATCAGCGTGTCCTTGATGCCGGTGCGGGTCTTTATGATCTCGTCCTCTTTGAGTTCTCCAAGAAACTCGCGGAAGACGTTGTAAAGCGTCAGGAAGTAGACCAGTTCAGGAGACTTGGTGGCGAAAATATCCTCAAGCTGAGCCAATACGAATGCCTTAATATCCCGTGTTGCATCCGGGTTCGCCCAAATGGAGTCAAACCAGTTGAGCAGACTGGCTGTTTCCGAGGGAGTCGTGAAGTATGTGTTCATCTCATAGCCGCGAGATGGTGTGAACCCAAGCCCCGAGGAAGTGAACGGCGAACTGCCATGAATAGCTACGGCGCTACCGTCAGTATTTTCGATGTGGAACAGATTCTGAAAAACGGGCAATGAAACCGCCCTGATATCTGCCTTTTGCTCCAGCCCCCCGGCACACTCGCGGGCAATCTCCGTCAGATTCAGTAAATTACGAAAACGCCTGTCCCCCTCATCCCCCGCAAGACCTGCCACCTGAAGCGGCTGTTTGTCACCGGGCAACATAGACCCGGCATCGTTTGATGGGATGAGAAGGCGCAACGCATCTATCTGCGCAAGTTGATTCTTAAGTACGGCATAACCGTAAATGGAGAAGAGACCGGACACAACAGAAAGGCGTGCATCCGCCTGAATGCTTTTACCCAAAGCATCGCCAACTTTTCCCTGGCCTTTGTTATCTAATAGCACTGTCATTCACATTCACCGTATATCTCATAGTACACATAACGTTACGGTTGAGCAGCAGCGGGGGCTAAAACCACAGCCACACCAGAAACCAAAAATCTCCATAAATAACAAAATATTCCAAGTGCCCCGGCTCCCCGCTGTCTGCTCGAACCGTTTGTTAGCTTGCTTCAGATGTTCTTGCTGAATTTATGATGGTTTGTTTTCTTTCAATCTCAGGTAGGTCATTAATACAATAGTTTATGTAGTAAATATTAAAAATGAGGGTGTAGAAACGATTCATTTTAAGGTCTATCTTATGTGATTGAAGAGTATATTTTATAAGGGCAGTCCTCGCTTTAAATGCCCATACTATAAATAAAACAGATGATGCAATGCCAAGGATTCCTCCTACGACATCCAGAATCCCTTCACCTGTACCAGAAAAAGCACCACCGAGACCAGCACATACAGCAATCCAGATAATGTAAATTTCACTGGCTGTTTTTGACCCAGTTACATCATCAATTACTTGATAATTTTTATAGAGCCATATAATTGGATAAATTCCTGCAGTTGCAATTGTAAGCAGCACTAAATTAAGTGTTTTTGTGTTGATTTTGTCTTTA
The DNA here is from genome assembly GCA_030589165.1 of Desulfobacterales bacterium. Classification (GTDB taxonomy): domain Bacteria; phylum Desulfobacterota; class Desulfobacteria; order Desulfobacterales; family JAFDHS01; genus JAFDHS01. The sequence goes on along the minus strand of JAUUWG010000032.1, from coordinate 4,572 downwards.
AGTTCATGGGTTGTAGCCATACAATTTTCTCCTTTTAGTTTATTAATTAATAAAATTAAAGCTAATGCGCGAGATGAGCGAAACCTTGGCATCCAGGAGATTAGGGGTCAAATCTTTAATCTTGGCAATTCATACAATATGTTCTGAAATTTTTTTTTAAACCGACATTGAAAAGCAATAAAATCAAAAAAAGCCGAACTACCAAAAAGGCAACCCGGCTTTTTTTATCTGCATAATTTTTCGTGCAACCCGGCTGTCTTTTTTTCAGAAAAGACCCGTAGCTTTCCGCCCCTGCCTCACGACAGGTTTGGCCTTATGCATTCCCACGCAGGAGCGTGGGAACGAGAAAAAGGTAATGAAAGTTATTTGGCGGGTATATTCCGTTTTACATTAACGTTAAGAATATCGTAGGAACGAAAGATAAGTTTTTCCCGCTCCAGCCGCTCTTTGGGAAAAGGCATGGGTTTGATGGACTTTAACTTTTCTTTTGCCTCTTCCTTTGACCAGACGGCATTCAATCCCTCCCCCACCTTTTTTCCCGTAACCGTATCCAGAACGATAGCGGTTTTACCGTCCGAGACCATGGAATAAGGAATCGGATACTCCCTTAAAATCCTTGATGCGGCAAGAATTTCACGTTCTCTCGAACCCAATGATCCTGCCGCACACTTTATTGCCATAAACCTTGTCTCTCTATCCACGCCAACCACAAGATCAATCTGCGACCTGTATGGCTCACCGGCAATAAGAATATCTATGTCAACATTGACCTCGATATCTTCTTTTGCAAAGCCTTTTTCTTCAACAAGAAACCGCTCAACAGCCTGACGGTTCGCTTCTGCGCCTACATCAGGCACGGGTTTCCCGGTAATCCAATCGATAATCGTATCCGTATTTTTTTCAGTATCCGTCAAAGGATTTCTCCATTCGCTTTTTTAAAGGGCTCCGAACAAACCGGAACCAAAGAGAATTGTCACAAAGTCACCAAGGCGCAAAGTATTTTTTTCCCTTTGTGTCTTCGTGCCTTAGTGGCTAAAAAAATTAAGAAATAAGGGACCGTCCCGTCATCTGTTCGGGTTTATCTATGCCCATGACATGAAGAAGTGTAGGCGCAACATCTCCTAAAACGCCGGGTGTTAAAGCAACGTCTCTGAATTTGTCGTCAACCAGTATCAAGGGGACCGGATTCACGGTATGGGCCGTATGAGGGGTTCCGTTGCCTTCTATCATTTTTTCCGCATTTCCATGATCGCTTATGATCAAAACCGCCCCGCCTTCAGCCTTTACTTGGGTAACCACCTTTTCAACACATTTATCAACGGCTTCACATGCGTTTATTGCCGCTTCAAGAATCCCGGTATGTCCGACCATGTCCATATTGGCAAAGTTTACAACGATCATGTCGTACCGGTTTGATTTAATCCGTGAAACAAGCTCTTCAGCCACCTTAAAAGCGCTCATCTCGGGTTTTAAATCATAGGTTGGAACTTCCCGGGGAGACGGAATTAAACATCGCTCTTCCAGGGGGAAGGGTTTTTCTTCACCGCCGTTTAAAAAATAAGTTACATGCGCATATTTTTCCGTTTCGGCGATGCGAAGCTGCGTCAGGCCCTGTTTACTGATAACCTCACCCAGTACGCCGTCTAAGTGAACATGAGGAAATGCCATGGGAAGGTTGAGTTTTTCATCATAAAGGGTCATGCAGACAAAGTCGCAAAGCTTTGGCCGGGGATCTGTATTAAATGATTCAAAAGAGGGATCCGTAAAAACACGGGTGACCTGTCTGGCACGATCTGAACGAAAATTGAAAAAGAGAATTCCGTCACCATCGGTTATTGTTGCAACGGATTTTTCATTATCGTCCGTCATGACAATCGGTTGAACGAATTCATCGGTTTCATCCCGAAGATAGGCTTTTTTTATGGCTTCTACAGGATCCTTTTCTTTTACGCCTTCCCCCCGGGTAAAAAGTCGATAGGCTTTTTCCGTCCGATCCCACCGGGTATCACGATCCATTGCATAAAAGCGTCCGCAAAGCGTTGCAATGCTGCCGTACCGGTTTGCTCTGAGATGTTCCTGTAATCGGCTTATATATCCGGCCCCGCTGTCCGGCGGCGTATCCCGTCCGTCAAGTATGGCATGGATATAAAGACGGTTTACCTCCTTTTTTTCGGCCATATCAATCAGCGCAAACAGATGGTTCATCCGGCTGTGAACGCCACCATCTGAAACAAGCCCCATCAAGTGAAGGGCTGAATTATTTGATTTAACTTTTGAAATCAAGGCGTTCAGGACATTATTTTCAAAAAATGAACCGTCCCGGATGGCCGAATCGATTCTCAATAAATCCTGATAGACGACCCTGCCCGCACCAATATTCAGATGCCCCACCTCGGAATTGCCCATAATCCCATCAGGAAGGCCCGCAGCTTCGCCGGAACACGAAAGACGGGTATGGGGGTATGCATTCATGAGTTTGTCTAAATAAGGGGTCATGGCAAGCGAAACAGCGTTTCCCTCCATAGAGGGATTTATCCCCCATCCATCCAGAATCATCAGCATGTAGGGTTTCTTGTCCGTCATATTCCGCCTCCGTTTTAAAACGCTTTGGGTAAATTTTGGGGTGGGTTATGGCTCTATCGGTTCGATTTCTTCTTTATACTGTAATTCAATCAAAGATCTAATCAAATCGGTCTTTATCCTCTTTGTATCCGCCCAGAGGCCTTCAAGATCATAAAAATTGCGTATCGGTTCATAAAAAACATGAATAATGACATGGCCGTAATCGAGTAAAACCCAGTGTCCTTCTTTCATACCTTCCACGCTCAACGGTTTTATTCCATGTTTTTTAAGATCGGTCACGATAAATTCCGCAATTGCCGTAACCTGACGGTTTGATCGGCCGCTGCATATCATAACGACATCGGCAACGGAACTGACCTCATGCACGTCAAGGACTACAAGGCCTGAAGCCTTTCTCCCCAAAGCCGCCTTTATATAAAGATCAATAAACGGATCAAGTTCATGCGTCATAAATATAGTCCTTTGGTTTTGATAAAATCTTCCACCTTTTCAGGTACCATGGATTTGATGGATCTGCCCTTTTTAACACGCTCCCGAATTTTTGTGGATGAGATATCAATGGGTTTTATATCAAAGATAAAAATCGGCTGTTTGTTTTTATGAACATAACATGATCGCGAAGAGGAGAACGTATATCCATCGGATATCCTTGTTTTAATATAATCTTCAAGAATTTTACGCATCCCGGAGCTGCCGTTGCCCCATTCACCGGATCGGGTTACGACAATAAAGGACATGAGATCAAAAAGATCCCGGTAAGATTTCCATGTATCTATTTCAAAAAAGGCATCAAGCCCCAGAATAAAATAAAATTCAGTTTTATCCGGAGAGACGGCCTTGAAATGCTTGATCGTATCGATGGTATAGGAAGTTCCCGGCCGCTTCAACTCAGCATCGGAAACAATAAAATACCTATAATCTGAAACCGCAAGACGGATCATCTCAAGGCGGTCTTTTGCATCGGCAATATCAGCCGGTTTCTTATGCGGCGGGCAGGCAGAAGGAATAATAAAAATACGCTCCAAGGCAAATGCTTCTTTTATTTTTTGCGCAACCTTGAGATGCCCTGAGTGAATCGGATTAAATGTACCGCCAAAGAGCCCGATCCGCATTGCAAGCAACCTTTAACTATCCCCTCACCTGGCCATCCCCAAAAACCACAAATTTGGTGGTGGTTAATTCCTCTATTCCCATAGGCCCGAAAGCATGCAGCTTGGAAGTACTTATCCCAATCTCGGCTCCCAGACCGAGTTCTCCTCCGTCGTTGAAACGTGTTGAAGCGTTTACGAGAACAACGGAAGAGTCAGCTTCACGAACAAAGCGCCGGGCCCTCTTATAATCAGACGTAACGATAGCTTCCGTATGGCTGGAACTGTATTTTGCAATATGGTCCATTGCCTGATCCATATCTTCAACCACCTTTACGGCAAGGATAAGAGCGAGATATTCTTTAGGCCAGTCTTCATCGGTTGCCTGGTCCGCGTTCGGCAGAATACGGCATGTCTCCGGGCAGCCCCTGATTTTAACGCCGGCAGTGTAAAAACGTTTTGCCATGTCGGGTAAAAATTGTTCGGCCACGGATTTATTGACAAGCATTGTCTCCATGGCATTACACACACCAGGACGCTGGGCCTTTGAATTTAAGCAAATCTCTTGAGCCATGTTCAGATCCGCACCATCATCCACATAAACATGGCACACCCCTTTATAGTGCTTTAAAACAGGTATTTTTGAATTTTCAACCACAAAACGAATCAAGCCTTCGCCACCCCGCGGAATGATAAGATCAATATTCTCTTCCTGCTTTAAAAGATAATTGACCGCTATCCTGTCCCGTACGGACACCACCTGCACGGCGTTTTCAGGGAGACCGGTTTCAGAAAGCGCCTTATTTACGCTGGCTGCAAGGGCCGGATTTGAATAAAGCGCCTCCGACACCCCGCGAAGTATCACCGAATTTCAGGCATGCAGCCATAACCCCGCCGGATC